>JBDKSM010000145.1:0-34455 GCA_039680665.1 Syntrophaceae bacterium
GCCATGTTCTGGTGGGCGCTGGTGGTGGCCGAGACCTCGGCCGTGGCCGGGCTGGTCATTTCGGCCCAGGACTGGGCCCGTACCGCCACCGGGGCCACGGTGATCCTGTGTGCCTTCGGGTGGTTTGTCCTCAGCGCGGGGGCTGCCAGACTGAAAAACCACCGTTAACGGCTCGTCTATCGCGGAGCAGCCTAGCGCCGGACGATGAGGGCGCGGATGGCGGCAATAACGAGAGTCTCCCTGCCATCACCTCCATGCGGTCACCCCCTTCGCCCTGTTTGATAATGATTCAAACTAGAGCCTGTCCACCTGGTAATTGAAGGCTTCCAGGTGGTTGTACGAGGCGTTCAACAGGTTCCCGTAGACACGCTTCACATCGGCGGGGAGTCCCGCCTCAGCCAATGCCGCCTTGAGAGCCTCGATATCCGTCTCTTCGATAACAACGCCGACATTCATGGCCTCGATCAAGGACACGAGACCTTGCGCCACCAGTTCATCATAGAGGGTCTGCAGGCTCTGGTTGGTGAAGACGCCCAATCCATTGCCCGCCACCGGGTCGGCAATGCCATAGCGATCGAGAAGCACCTTGACGGCGTCCATATGGTTCTGTTCGCTGGCCGAGATGTTCTTGAATATGCGCATATTCCATTTATCGTAGAGCGTCAGATACACATCCCGGGCCAGTTTTTCCTCTTCCCGCATGAACAGAAGATCATCGGTGGCCTCCGTGCTCAAGGTTGCCGCCTGCAGGGATCCGAAGGACCCCAGCGCCATGACCATGAAGAGACCGAAGGCCACGAACCATGAAGCAACACCTTTCTTACCGTAATTTTCCATCTGATCCTCCTCCTTATTTCTTAAGTTTCCACAGTAGGAGCAACCGGCATGCCAAGCCCTCATGGTTTTTGCAAGCACTGGATATGACTGACATACCATCCCCAGGACATCGCATTTTGGTTCTCCCTGTCCTCGCGCCATCATGCAAAACCTGCGTGGCGGATGCAGACCCTGCGCACCTCACGGACCATAGGTCTTGAGCGGCTTCGGTTCACACGTCAACTTCCCTGTGACATACATGCGGAAAAAATGTATGCTTACAATAGGGGGTATGTCTTGCAGGAGCCCCCTAATGAAGGAAGGAGGTGCTGATTGCATGCGCAGGCATGAAATCAATGCCTTGCACGTGATAGTGTACGCCCTCATGTTAGTCCTCTTTGTTGCCGGACTTTCCAGTCTTCGATCGGGTGGAGAAAAACAATCAACTCCGACCGCAGCCAGCGTATTGATCGTGGAGCCGGGCATGCGGGTGGCTGATTTCGGGGTACGCAACCATCTCAGTGACCCTGTCCTGAAAAATGTTTTTCATCTGAAAGGTACGGCGGATTTCAACCGCGGAATCAACACCTTCGGCTTAAGCGGCGAACAGATACGGGCGCTTACCTCGCGGGCATTGATCCTTAATGCCGAAGAAAGCTCGAAGAGCTGGCCGAAGATCGCGCTGAAGTTCGGCCTCTGGCTAGGCTTTCTCGTGACCGCCTTTGTCTTCATGCGCCGCGAGGCCATGACCCCGATACTCAGGAAAACGATGTACCTGGCGGCCGTGATTGTGTTCGGTATCGCACTCGGGTCCGATCCCAACCCCATGGGCACGGTCAAGGATGCGATCGCCCTGTATGGGTCGTACCATATTATCTTTCCCCCGCGACTGGCGGCGTTCCTCGTCTTCATCGCGACGGTCATGCTCGCCAATAAATTCATCTGCGCCTGGGGCTGTCAATTCGGCACCTTGCAGGATCTTGTTTTCCGCCTCAACCGCAATCACCAGGACACACGAGGTATTCTTCCGCAGTATAAACCGCCGTTTGTGTTCACCAACACGGTGCGGATCATATTCTTTATAACCTTTGTCGGTGCGGCACTGATCTGGTCCTTTGACGTGATCAAGCCCATCGATCCCTTCAAAATTTTCATGCCAAGGATGATGCTGATCGGCGGGGGAATCTTCCTGATCGGCATTCTGAGCGCCAGCCTGTTCATCTACCGTCCCTGGTGTCACTTCTTCTGCCCGTTCGGGCTCGCAGGATGGCTGGCGGAAAAATTGAGCGTGTACAAAATCGCCGTCAACTACCAGACCTGCATCGGGTGCGAAACATGCGCCAAGGCCTGCCCGTCGACCGTGATGCACGCTATCTTGAAGCGAGACACCGTCATTCCGGACTGCTTCGCCTGCGGCACCTGCATACAGGCCTGCCCCACCCGTTCCATACAGTTCCGCTGCGGCAAGCGCATGAAACCTCCCATCGATAATGAAACAATACCTCCGGCAAAAGAGCTGAAACATCGCGTCCCATGAGCGTGCCTCAAGGAGGCTCGGTGATCAAAATGCATACCGCATCCCGGCCGAGGCCTCTTGTATATTCATGCTGCCCAGATCACTCTTGCTGCGCGTATAGCGGTACCCCAGATAGGGTGTGAACGCACCCGCGGCATAGCCGATGGTCAGGGAGCCGGAGTGGCGGGTGACATCATCGCGCACGACATCGGCATCGAAGGTCGTGGAATATGCGCGGCGGTAGCCTCTGCCTCTGGATGTAACGCTGATGGTAGTGATGCTCATCGTCGGTACGGTTTGAAACGATTCACCGGATGCATACTCATACCCGATCTCGCTGAAAAAGGCGCTGGTCCAGTTTTTGCCCACGAAAACCCCGGCGCTGTGTTCGGTAAACGCGTAGGTTTCATCGCGGGCGCGGCTGTCGGTGTAGGCGTAATATTCACCGCTGTACCAGGATGGTGACCATAGTTGCTCCAGGTTTACCGAGCCGCCGCAGGCCCACGCCGTTTGATCGTCATCCCGCACGGTCTTGGCCTGCACGAACGGGCCGATACGTATCTGCCACCAGTTCACGGGTAAAACGACCACGGCCGGGGAGAGTGAAAGGCCAAGGAAATCGAGATCCTGTGTTTGGGCATAGGCCGCGCCCTCAAGCGTTGCTCGCAGAGTCCAATCGAGCTTGCGCTCCGGATCCGTAACCCGGTTATACGTCACGAGCGCATCGAGATAGGTGTCTGATTCCTCCTCAACTACGGAGCGGTTGACATTGGAATCGTACACGAACTTGGCCTCGGCTTCCCAAAGCGCCAATACCCGCGTGGGGATAGTGAGCATTACGAAAAATGCAATAATGGTTCGTATATGAATGGGCATGAGTTCTCCTCTTACCGATTCCGTCCATGCATGCCTCCTCCCATCCCGCTGCCGCCGCGCATCATGGAACCGGAGCCGCCGCGATAGCCCGCGCGGCCGGCCTGGCCGCTCCAGAGCGGAACGCCGGCGGCGGTCCTGAAGGTCAAGACCTTGCCGGTGGCGATGATTCTGATCTCCTGGGCGATGATATAGAGGTTGTTATCCGTGCCCAAAGATTTCGAACCGCGCACCACAACCTCTAAGCCCGGTGTGAATTCGGCGGCCGTACTGCGCCAATACCAGGCGGGTGAAGCCAGGACGATATAGCGTTCACGGCCGGCAACAAGTTGGAAGCTCACTGGTCCGTTCATAGGACGGGTCAGGCCCTGAACCTTGCCTTGAACTTCACCTACCGTGTTGGGGTCATAGCCTTTCGGGTAGAGGATGCCGCACGCTTTCAGTACGACGTCTTGTTCCTCGGCCCGCCCAGGAATCGCCGGGACGAGCATAAGTGCCAAAAATAGGATGAAAGGTAGGGCAAGACTGAACGCCTTGCCCCTCTCATGTGGCATGGACCTATTTCTTGGATGGTGCGCCGTTACCGGTGCCGTCCTGGGGTGGGCTGCCGGCATTGCCGGTGCCGTCACCGGGGCCATAGGTATTGCCTCTCTTCTGCGCGCTGCCGGCGCCGATTTGGTTGGCGTACAAGCAGGAACCGTCGCGCAGCCGGGCCCGGTTGTATACCTGGGCCTGCGCCCTGTAGCAATAATTTTGTCTGAATGCCGCCTGGCAGTTCCTTCCACCGCCGTACGGACCGGCGGCGAAGATGGGGACGGCCGATAGCAGCATGCCGGCGCTTATTCCGGTCAAAAGCATGGCCTTGAATACCTTTTTCATTATGCATTCTCCTTCCCGTGTTTTTTATACTGAGAAAGAGCAACCGGCATGCCAAAACCTTTTTTGCCGCACAACCAACTGTTATTATTGACATATCAACCATACAACACCATCTATTCGTCCTTCCATCACCTGTGGGACCATGCAAAACCTGCGTAGTGCATGCATAGTCTGCGCACCTTTAGAGACCATAGGCCTTGATACGATACTGCAGGGTGCGCAGCGATATGCCGAGCATTTTGGCGGCCTTGGTGCGGTTCCCGCCCGTCTCGGCCAGCGCCTTGCGGATGGCCTCCATTTCTAGTGTTTTGAGCATGCCCTCTTCATACGGGCAGGTCTCCTCCTTAAGCTCCAGGTTGAGGTGCGTCTCGTCAATGGCGCCCGGGCTTAAGATCACCGCCCGTTCGATGACATTCTGGAGCTCGCGGATGTTTCCGGGCCAGGCATAGGCCTGCAAGGCGCTTTTGGCCGCGGGGGTGAAGCCGCCTGCTTTCTTGCCAAAGGCGGCCGCATAGCGAACGGCGAAATACTCCGCCAGGGTTGAAATGGCCTCGCGGCGCTCGGACAAGGGCGGCAGGACAAGGGGAAAGACATTGAGCCGGTAGAACAGGTCTTCCCGGAAATTTCCGGTACTGACCTCGGCCTTGAGGTCGCGGTTGGTCGAGGCCACGATGCGCACATCGACCGCGATAGCCCTGCTCCCGCCCACGCGTTCGAACTCGCGCTCCTGGATGACCCGCAGCAGCTTGACCTGGATGGAGGTCGAGATCTCGCCGATCTCGTCTAAGAAGAGGGTCCCGCCGTCGGCAAGCTCGAAACGGCCCTTGCGCTGGGCGGAAGCCCCGGTAAAGGCCCCCTTTTCATGGCCGAAAAGCTCACTCTCCAGGAGGTTCTCCGCCAGGGCGGCGCAGTGAACGGCCACGAAAGGCTTGCCCCGCCGGGGGCTCATCTGATGGATCGTGCGCGCCACCAGTTCCTTGCCCGTGCCGCTGGGTCCCATGATCAAGACCGTGGCGCCCGTGGCCGCAACCTGCTCGACCATGGCGCGGATTTCGGCCATCTTAGCGCCGGCAAAGATCATCTCTGAGGGCGGGAACTGCCGGCCCAGTTCCTCACTCATGAGCTGAATACTGCGTTTATCATCGATCTCGCGCCAGACGCGGGAGATCACCAGCCTCAGTTCATCGGGGCTGCCCAGGGGTTTGGTCAGGTAATCGGCGGCGCCGACCTTCATGGCCTGAACGGCGCTGCCGATGGAGCCAAAGGCCGTGATGATGATCCAGCGCGTTTCCGGTCTGATCGCCCGGCCCTCGCGCATCAGGTCCAGCCCGCTCATATCCGGCATCTTGAGGTCGGTGATCACCAGGTCGAAATCGCGGTTCTTCAAGTGGGCCAGACCCTCGCGGGCGCCCGCCGCCTCCTGCACCTGATGCCCGTCTTCGGTCAGGACCAACGCGATGAAAGAGCGCATCAGCTTGTCATCGTCCACCACCAGAATCGATCTACCCATGCCGCTCCTTTCCACCGTTTACCAGGCTGATCGTGAGGACGGCCCCCGGACCGTCCGTGCGGTTGGTAAGTGTAATGTTACCCTGCATCCCCTCCATCACTTTCTTGGCATATGCAAGCCCGAGACCGGTGCCGTCGGTCTTGGTCGTGAAGAAGGGCTCGAACAAGCGCGGAAGGGCTTCGGGCGCTATGCCCGTGCCCGTATCGGCGATGCTGAGCGTTGTCCAACGGCCCCGCGCGGCAATGGAGATGTCCAAGCGCCCGGGGCTGCTCATAGCTTCGGTTGCATTTTTCAGCGCATTCACCAGCACGCGCAAGAGCTTCTCACGATCGGCCACGATGCGGGCCTGCGGCAGTTCATCCAGCGTAGCCGTCCCCTCCCACCCATCCAGGGAATGCCGGGCCGCTTCGCGCACCAGCTCGGCCAGGTCGAAGGTTTCGAGGCGATATGACTCCTCGCGCGAGAATAAGAGCAGCTCGTTCACCAAGGTCTCGATGCGCGCCGTCCCCTGCAGGGCCAGGGCCAGAGATGGTTTTGCGGCATCCGCCGCCGCCACCTTCTCGTCCGCGAACTGGACCGCGCCCTTGACGCTGCCCAAGGCGTTGCGGATCTCATGCGCGAGCACGGAGGTCATCTGGCCGATCAGGCCCAACTGTCTCTGCCGCTCCATCTTTTCCTGAAGCCTGATATACCGCATGGTGATCCGTTCAAAGAGCACGCCTAAGGTCCAGAGCAGGATGAGGATAGCGCCCAGCGCCCACCACATCCGATCGGCGCGGGCCACAATGGCATCCGTGGACGTGGTGGTAAGCACCAGCCTGAGCATCTGGGGTGTCTTACCCGCTGTATCGAGCGGATAATCATATTCATAGGCCGGCAGACCGGTTCCCAGCACAACGCGCTCTCCGGTGGGCTTGCTTGCGCGCGTTAAAGCGGACTTGCGCGTAATCGGGAGCCGCGTGCCCACGAGTTGTCTATTGGTATGAAACAGGATCGTCCCATCGCCATCCGCGATCAAGGCATAGGCCACAATCCTGTCGGAGAGGATCTGGCGCACCTCGCTGCTATCCGCCTGGGTGCGCAAGGCCTTCTCGGCCGCTTGCGAAAGCGCGAAGGCCGTGTTTTCCAACGACGCTTCGGCCAGGGTATGCAGTACGCTCGTGTTCTGCAGGGTGGTAAAGACCATGGCGGCCGAGAATATCAGCAGCAGCAGGAAGAGCACGGCTCGAACTATGAAAGGCAGGTAGTCACGCATCGTATGTTTTTAAGCCTCCGCGACTTCACCGGTCAAGCTCATCGGACGGAGGAGCATCTTCGGGCAGATCCCCTACAATCCCCATGATGGCCCCATGTTCAGTTTGTACTGTCCCGGCAGTGACGCCCGGGCAGGGTTTGTTTTTGAAAATGGAATAATACAAGAGCGGCACAATGATAAGCGTCAGCATGGTAGAGGCCACGGCCCCGAACATCATGGCAATCGCCAGCCCTTGGAAGATAGGGTCGAAAAGCATGACGAACGAACCAACCACCACGGCCGCGGCGGTCAGCACGATGGGTCTGAAGCGTACGGACCCGGCTCGGAGCAAGGCCTGACGCAGCTCGCCCTTATCGCGCCATTCCATCTGGATGAAGTCCACCAGGAGGATCGAGTTGCGCACCACGATCCCGGCCAGGGCGATGAATCCGATCATGGACGTGGCCGTGAAGAAGGCCCCGAATATCCAGTGCCCCGGCAATATCCCGACCAAGGTGAGCGGGATGGGGGCCATGATGATGAGCGGTGTGGCAAAGCTCTTAAACCAGGCCACCACCAGGACGTAGATGAGCACCAGCACGGCGGCGAACGCTATGCCCATGTCGCGGAAGACCTCATAGGTGATGTGCCATTCGCCGTCCCACTTCATGGCATACCGGTTATCCAACCAGGGTTGCGTGGCGGAATACTGCTTGAGGCCGTAGCCTTCGGGCAGCTTAAGCTTCTCGATGGCGGGACGCAGGTTCTGGATGGCGTAAACCGGGCTTTCCTCCTTGCCGGCCACATCCGCCAAGACATAGGTCACGGGTTTGAGGTTCTTGTGGTAGATGGTCTTATCCTCGGTGGTCTTGTGCACGCGCACCAGCTCGGAGAGCGGCACGAGTGCGCCCGTGGCGCTGGGCACGCCCAGCGAAAGCAGGCGGCCGATATCTGAGCGCTGCTCCTGCGGCATGCGCAGCACAATTTCCAGCGGTTCCTTTTCCCGCTCCGCATGCAGCAGGCCGGCCACCTGTCCGCCCAGGGCGATGGCCATGCTGTGCGAGATGGCCGTCGTGCTGACGCCGTTCGCCGCGGCCTTGGCCTGGTCCACCGTGAGGTTGAGTTTGGGCTGGTCGGATTCCACGAGCAGATCCACATCCACCACGCCGGGGGTCCGGTTGAAGATGGCGCGGATCTGACGGGCTATTGTAATGCGGCGGCCCTCATCCGGGCCGTAAACCTCGGCCACCAAGGTGCTCAAAACCGGCGGGCCGGGCGGAATTTCCGCCACCTTGAGACGCGCGCCGTACGTATCCGCAATGAGCTTAAGCGGCCCGCGCAGGCGTTTGGCGATTGCATGGCTCTGGGCCGTGCGGTCTTCCTTAGGCACGAAGTTCACCTGGATATCCGACACCGTGGGGCCGCGGCGCATGAAATAATGCCGCACCAGGCCGTTGAAGTTGTACGGCGAGGCAGTGCCGATATAGGCCTGATAATGCATGACCTCGGGCACGCGTTTCAGATATTCGGCCATGGCCCTGGTGGCGGCGGCGGTCTGTTCCAGGGTGCTGCCTTCGGGCATGTCGATGATGATCTGGACCTCGCTCTTGTTGTCAAAGGGCAGCATCTTGACCGCGACCAGCTTAAGCGGCAGCAGACACAAGGTCAGGAGCAGCAGGGCGCTGATTGCGGCGTAGGCCACATGACGTTTACGGCGCGAATCGATCAACGGCCCGACCAGACGTTCATAGAACGCATGCAGGCGTGAGCCTTCCTCGGGCTCCGACTTGTGTGGCGCGTTTTTCAGTACCTTGTAGGCCAACCAGGGGCTCACGATAAAGGCCACCAGCAGGGAGATGAGCATGGCGGCCGATGCGCCCACCGGGATGGGCCGCATATACGGCCCCATCAGGCCCGAGACAAAGGCCATGGGTAGGAGCGCGGCGATGACCGTGAAGGTGGCCAGGATGGTGGGATTGCCGACCTCGTCTACGGCCAGCACGGCGGTCAAAGGTTCGATACGGTGCATACGGAAGTGACGGGTGATGTTTTCCACCACCACGATGGCGTCATCCACCAGGATGCCGATGGAAAAGATGAGCGCAAAGAGCGTGACGCGGTTCAAGGTGTATCCGTAGAGGTAATTGATCAACAGCGTGAGTGCCAGCGTGACCGGCACGGCCACGGCCACCACCACTGCTTCGCGCCATCCCAGGGCCAGCGCGATCAGGATGATGACCGAGATGGTGGCGATCAGCATGTGGTCCAAGAGCTCGTTGGATTTATCCTTGGCGGTTTTCCCATAGTCGCGCGTGACCGTGACGTCGAGATCCGATGGAATAATACTCCCGCGCAAGGCCTGTACCCGGGCCAGGGCATCCTCAGCCACCACGCTGGCATTGGCCCCTTTTTTCTTTGATACCGCCAGGGTTACCGCGGGGACTTCTCCGACCGGGGCGTCTTTCAGCCCGTGGGCGGCGGCCGCCGGACCGAGGCCCATGAAGACATAGTCGGCCGGTTCGGCCGGGCCGTCGCTGACATCGGCCACGTCGCGCAGATATACCGGACGGCCGTTCATGACGTGCACCACCAGGCCCGCTACATCCTGAGCGGATTCAAAAAAGTTGCCGGTCTCCACGAAAGTCTCCTGATTTTGGGATGAGAAATTACCCGAAGGCAGGCGCACATTGGCCTGCTGCAAGCGCTGCATGATTTGCAGGCCGGAGAGCTGATAGGCGCGCAGACGCCCCGGGTCCAGCGTGATGCGGACCTGACGGCGCTGCCCGCCGATCAGCGTGGTCTCGGAGACATCCGGGCCTTTTTTCAGCTCCGTGCAGAGCTCCAGGCCGATACGCCGCAGTTCATAGCCGGTATAGGCGCTTTTCGGGCTCCAGAGCGTGAGCGCCAGGATGGGAACGTCGTCGATGGACTTCGGTCTGACCAGGGGTTGGGATACCCCCGGAGGCAGCTCGTCATAGTGGCTCATGAGTTTATTGTAGAGCTTGACCAGGCTCTCCTCACTGTTCTGGCCCACGTAGAAGCGTACGATGGTCAGGTTGAAACCCGGTTTGACGATGGAATAGACATACTCCACGCCTTTGATCTCCCACAGGAACTTTTCCATGGGCGTGGTGACGCGGGCTTCCACCTCGCGTGCGCTGGCGCCGGGATAGCTTACCATGACATCGACCATGGGCACCATGATCTGCGGTTCTTCCTCGCGCGGGGTGACCAAGGTGGCGAACACGCCCAGCAACAGGGCCGCGACGACCAGGAGCGGAGTCAGCTTGGACCGGATGAAGGACTGCGCGATCCTTCCGGAGATGCCCAGGACATTCATGTTACACCTGCCCTTTGGGAAGCATGCCGCCGTCCACGGCCTTCTCCACCCCGCCGGTGATGATGCGCTCCCGGGCGGATAAACCGGAGAGGACTTCCACGCCCTGGCTGGAGCTGACCCCGGTGCGGATGAGGCGGTAGGTGATGACGCCGCCGGCATCGACCACATAGACTCCGGTGAGCGCGCCTTTGCGGACCAGGGACGTTTGAGGAACCAAGAGGGCCGGCCGTTTGCCCAGCGGGATTCGCACGCGGGCAAAGAGCCCGCTCTTCAGGCGGGGATCCTTGACGGCGATCTTGATGGTGAAGGTCCGCGTGGCCGCATCGATGGTGGGCAGGATCTCCTTGATGGTTCCCGGCAGGCTTAAGCTCAGCGCATCCACGGTGACGTTCACGCCCTGGCCGGTAGCGACCTTGGCGCTCAAGCTTTCGTCCACGGCCGCCTCCACCAGGGCCGCGCCTCCGCTTTCCAGGGTCAAGAGCGGCATGCCGGGCGCGGCCATGCTGCCTATGTCCACGTGTTTTTCGGCTACGCGTCCGGCCGTGGGGGCCGTTATTTTGGTGAATCCCAGGAAGGTGCGGGCCTCGCCTGCCATGGCCAGGGCGCGGGTGTATTCGGACTGCGCCACCTTGCGTTGGGTGCTGACCTGGTCCATCTCCTGCTCGGAAAGCGCCTTTTGCTCATAGAGGTTGCGGTAGCGTCGCCAGGTGGACTCGGCCAGATCGCGTTGATCTCTGGCGGACGCCACGGCCATGGCGGCCGCCTTTTCACGCTCGCGCGCATCGCGGTCATCCACGGTGAGCAGGGTATCACCCGGCTTTACCATATCGCCCTCGCGTACCTTCAGGCTGGTGATTACGCCCATGACACGGGAGGCTATCACGCTGGTCTGTTCGGCGCGTACCGTGCCCGTGGCGTCGAAACTTTCCTCGAATTCGGTGGGGGTTAGCGTGGTTAAGGTTACCCCACTGACCAGGGGTCGGGCCGGCGCCGCGGGCTCGGTTTCCTTGCCGCACCCGCCTACGGCCAGGGTAGCGAAGATCAGAAAAACTACCACGTAGAGGCCCTGTTTTTTATACATGAGGTTATTCATGGCATCTCCCCTTTTCAGTCTCGAATATTGAGATCAGAAAAAATAGCACCGCTCTCAAAGCTTAAGGTGGCTTGCGCCGTGCGGGCCGCGTTTTCCCGTTCCACCACGGAAACCCGGGCTTCTTCCAGAGCGGTTTGGGTGTTCAGCAGGTCCGCCAGGGTTGCCAGACCGTTGGCGTAGCGCAGACGCACCAGTCTGGCGCCTTCTTCGGCTGTCTCCAGAGCTTGGCGGGCCAGGGCGCTGTTCGCCTGGGCCTCCTGCACATTGGCGTAGGCCTCGGCGATGCGGTAGTCGATGCCGTCCTGCATGGCGGCAACTGTCTCCCGGCTCTGCTCGGAGAGGTAGCGGGCCTTGGCGCGATCATATTCGCGTTTTGTCCCATCAAAAAGATTCCAGCGCAGGAAGGCCCCGACCTGCCAGCTCTTGCCTTCGCCGCCGAAGGCCTGGTCATGGTCATTGAATTGATAGGTGCCGCCCACTCCCAGATACGGCCAATAGCCGGCCTCGGCCAAGCGGATGTTCTCTTTGGCATTCACGCTCCTCAACCCGGCGGCGTTTAAGTCGCTGCGCGAGCGGGCGGATTGCTGATAAAAGGCTACATCATGCGCAGGGAGGTTGAGCGTGGTTTCGCTGATATCAATAGGTTCTTTTGCCGCCAAGAGCAGGCCCAGGTAGTGCCGCGCCAGGCCGACGTTCTTTTCCGCCACGTTGCGGCGCTGCTTGGCCAGGCTCAAGGCCGTGGCCGCTCGCAGGGTATCGGCATACTGACCCAGGCCGTTAGTGTAGCGCAACCGGGCTACGCGCGCGTGTTCCTGGGCCTCATCCACGCCCTGGCCGGCGGCCCGGGCATACTCGCGCGCGCTTCTCACCATGCAGGCGGCCTTCAGTACCTGATAAGCGATCTCCTCGCGTTTGCGCCGCAAATCTTCCTGCTTGGCCTGCTTCTCGCGCTTGGCCAGGCCAAGCCCCAGATAGGCCTGCTTGACAAAGATGGGCTGCTCCACGCTGAGCGCGGTCTGAAAATCACGGATACGGTCCGGGTTGTTGAGCAGGTCGGGATTGAAGTCCTGGGCCGTGATGCGTTCCTGATTCAATTTGGAGAAAAAGGCATAACCGGGGTTGGTGGTCAGGGAATAGCGTTCTTCCAGGGTAACCTTGGGCAGAAGATAGCTCAAGGCCACGCCCACATCCGCATCCTGGGCCAGCAGCGCATTCTTTTGGGCGCGGATCTCATGATTGTTCACCAGGGCTTGTTCCACCGCTTCCATAACGCTCATGACCCGCGGCGGGGTGGTTTCCTGGGCCGAAAGGCCGACCGTTTTCAGCAACATACCCGCCAGAACAACCGCAAACAGCAACCGAGAATGAAGTGACCGGGCACGCATGGCATCCCCTCCTCTTTTATGTAATCAGACGCATTTCTTGGCAATGCCGATCTTGGCCAGGATATCTTCCATCAGACACCACCTGGTGAAAGCGGACTGAAGCAGATTGAGCCCTACAAAAGTGGTGAGGAAGAGCCAATACGTGCTTTGCGTGACCGCCAGGATAAGCGACAAGAGAACCATGGTACCGGCAATCGCTCGTATATATTGTTCCATCTTCATTTTTCTAAGCCCCCTGCGTATGCGTTATCTCGTAAAGATCATTTTGACCGCAATGCCCAGGATATTACGTAAATAAAGTAACATCCTACCCATGGAAGGCAACCGCGTCAACCGATATGCCGGTCGATAAAGGCGGACAGCTTAGGTTTGGGCATGGCCCCCAAAATTGTATCCAGGATTTGTCCGTCCCGGACCAGGATGAGGGTCGGGATGCTGCGCACGCCGTATTTGACGGCGACCTCCCGGCTTTCATCCACATTCACCTTGACCACATCGAGTCTGTCCCCATAGGCTTGCGCGATATCTTCCAGAACAGGGCCGATGGCCTTGCAGGGTCCGCACCAGGGCACCCAGAAATCTACCAGTACAGGGCGGGGGGCTGCCAGGACGATGGCATCAAAATTCGTATGATCCGCGTGTTTAACCAAGGTTGTCTCTGCCATAGGTGCCTCCTTGTTTCGTTTGTTATCTTACTTTACGGCGTGACGGCCCACCAGGCATTGATCTTGATCAATACTTTTTGATCAACGGTTGGATTTTTTAACGATGTCCGTCCACCAGGGCATGATACCGGCGCGTTCACAGATAACTGTGCAGACCGGGCAGGTAGTTCACGCCGATATAGGTGAACAGCACACTCGCCAGACCGATCAGGGCCAGGATGACGGCCCGGCGTGCCAGGCCGCCTGATCGCCGGCGCTCGTGGATTACGGCGGCGTAGATCAGCCAGGTGATCAGGGCCCAGGTCTCCTTGGGATCCCAGCCCCAGTAGCGGCCCCAGGCTTGAAAGGCCCACACCGACCCGGTCATAATCCCGATGGTGAAGATGATGAAGCCGATGGAGAGGTAGCGGGCGAAGAGATCCTCCAGACCGGCGGCGTCCCTGCCCTTCTCAAGCGCCCGCAGTCCGAGCGACCCGACCACGGTGGCCAGCACGAAGGACGCATAGCCCAGGAAACAGGTCATGACATGGATGGCCAGCCAATTGCTTTTGAGCGCCGGTATGAGCGGTTTGATGCCGCTCTCAACCTGGGGGGCAAAAGAGGCGTAGCCCATGAGACCCGCGGCCAGGGCCAGGACAAAAGGCAAGATCGGCGACGCCTTGGCGCGCGCGGCTCCCAGGCTCAAGAGGATCACGGCCCAGGCGAAGAAGACCAGGGACTCGTAGAAGTTGGCCAAGGGCGCATGGCCGACACCCATCTGGTACGATTCCCACCAGCGCAACGCCATGCCGACGCTCTGCAAGACAAGCCCGGCCAGGGCCGCCCACCATACCGCCCTGGAAAGGCCGCGACCTTCCGAGCGCGCGGCCGCCAGGGACAGGATAAAAGCCGCCAGGTAGACAAACGTGCTGATACCCAGGACCGTGGCGCTCATCAGGCACCGCCTGCGCGTCGGATCCGGGCCATCCATGCGGCCGGGAATGCCTCGGTTTTGCCGCTCCGGCTGGCGGCGGCCTTGAAGGTGGTGGCGCCCGCGCGCTCTTCCAGACGCACCCACACCTTGAGGCTGGGGACCATAAAGACGATCAGGAGACAGATCAGCATCAGGATTCCGCCTACGGCGACGATGGGCGCTCCGGGATCGCGCTTGACCCCGATCCCGGTGGTATACTCCGGGGTGAGCTCCATGAGCGCGAAGGTGTAGGGTTCTATGAGGCTGGGGTTGAAACTCGGCGCGCGCTCAAACAGGTCCGGGACAGCCTCCTTGATCCGGTCAACCTCCTGGAAGAGCCAGAGGTTACGGGGGCCCGAGGCGTGATCGAATGCCAGCTTGAGCGCCGGCCCCATGTGCATGACGTCCTCACCGATCTTCACGACCTGAAAGCGCAGCTTGCCGTCGTCCATCGCCAGTTCATCGCCCTCCCTGACCCTGACGGACCAGGCATGCACGCCGTCCGTAACCGTGATGATCGCCGCAAGTTGGCCGCGGTAACTTTCTTGATAGAACCGCAAGCCCTGGTAGACCAGCGGATGATTCACCCTCAGCTCTCCGCCGGCGCGCGCCGCGCCGTTTTCGAGAAAAACAAGGCGCGAGACATATTCCTTGGGCATGCCGTTGTCGTAATGCGTGACCCGGAATCGATCGCAACGCACACTGAAACCCAATGCCACGATGGTACCGCCGGCGTCCACGAACTGCGCGGCCGTTTGGCCTTCGCTCAGCTCGATATGTCCGTCAAGGCCGAAGGCGCTCATGAGCATGCCGACAAAGATCAGCAGGACACTGGCGTGCAGGCCGAAGATCGCCGGGCGTCTGACCTGCTCGGAATCACCGAACAAGAGGATCGAAGACCCTTCCTGCTTTTCCTGGAAACGCAAGGTGCGCGGGGCGGTTCTGAGGATGCGCGCTCTCATCGCCTGGCTGTCCGTGCCGAGGCTTATTTCCCCCGCATCGCCGAAGCGGGGGGCGGGGATGTGTTGCTTGCGCGCTCTTATGCGCAGGCGCATGCACAGCACCAGGTTCAGACACAGCAAGCCGGCCAGGCAGGCCAGCCAGAGGGAATGGTAAAGATCGGTGGGAGTAAGCCTGGCCAGGAACCAGGCGCTTAAGCCCTGACCTGCGACGGGAGTGACCGTATGCTGGGGAATAATGGTCCCTGCCACGCACAGCAGGACCAAACTTAAGAGCAGGATCACGGTGCACTTCAGCGAGGACCAGAAGGCGGCAAGGTGTCCCAAGCGACGCTCCCTTTTTTTCATCAATCATAAACGACGGCCCGACCGGTGTCCACCACCAAAATGGAGGAAACGACCGACTTATCAGAGAACATCGTCGGCCACTGTCTTGATGGAAGGCGGGAAAAAAATCCATACCAAGGTCTTTTCATCGGTCCTTTCCGCGCATATGCATGATGTGCATGTCAGTAACCAAATGATAACATCTATGAATTTGATCCAACGCACGGTTCTTTGTTACCTTTCGTCAATGCTCGAACGACGTATCAGCCAGGGTCTGCTCTGGCTCTATCATTGTGCCAGAATCGGCCTGGCCGTACTCTTCATCTATGGCGGCGTCATCAAGCTCTTTGACCCCAGGGCCTTCGCTCGCACAATCTCGGGCTACGACCTCGTGCCGGAGCTTTTCCTGCCCGTCGCGGCCGTGGGCCTGCCGATCATCGAAACCCTGGCGGGCGTCGGCCTGCTCCTGGATATCCGGGGGGCTCTGGCCGTAATCGCCGGCCTGCTGGGCATGTTCATCCTGGTGCTGGGCTATGGCATATCCCAGCATCTCAGCGTGGACTGCGGGTGTTTCGGGGCCGAGGACCTGGCGCGCCAGGATGGCTTGATGAAGGCCTTCTGGCGGGATGTTTTCCTCGGGGGCCTCGTGGTGCCGTACCTGTATTATTTCCGATGGGTCCGGGCAAAGAAAGCCAATCAGTGCCCTGGGCGCGAACCGTCAGCGACAGATTCAGTCCGGGTACTACAAGATAATGAGAAATAAAACCCAAGAGGAGGAACATATCGCATGAGAACACTGAAGGGCCTTGCCGGATTGCTATTGGCTGCAATCTTTGTCTGTGCTTTCGCTCCCGGCGCTCTTGCCGCCTGGGGGACAAAAGAACTGGATACCGAGCAGAGCGCGGTCACGTTCGCCCGTGAGGTGATCCGGGGCGGATATGACATCGTCACGGCCAAAGAGCTCAAGGGCTGGATCGACCAGAAGAAGGACATGCTTATCGTGGACACCATGCCCTACGAGGCCAGCTACAAAAAGCAGCACGTTCCGGGCGCCGTCCAATTGGAATTTCCCATCCCCGAGATGAGCTCACTGGACGAAAATACCAAGGCCGCGCTGGAAAAGCTCCTGGGACCGGACAAGGACAGGGTGGTCGTTTTCTACTGCGGCTTCGTGAAATGCACCCGCAGTCACAACGGCGCCATGTGGGCCAAGAAGCTGGGCTACAAGAATGTGTACCGCTTCCCGGGCGGCATCAAGGCCTGGACCGAGGCCGAATACCCCGTTGCCAAGGTACGGTAGCTGAATTTTATCTTAAGGGGCGTGAATGCCTCACGTCCCTTGCACGCTTACCGGAGTACCTTCTTGCCCCTTGAACCAAGGTAAGAGTATACAGAGACCATGAGCGCACCCCAGACCATGCAGGATGACCGCATCATCAGCCCCGACCTGCGAGAAGCACTGGACCAGGTGGGAGAGCTCTGCACGGACTGCGGTCTGTGCCGCGATGAGTGCGGATTCTTACTGAGATACGGCACGCCTAAGCAGATCGCCAGAGACTATGATCCAGCAAGCGATGAATGGATGCGCAGGCCCTTTGAATGCTGCCTGTGCCGGCTCTGCCGCGCGGTGTGTCCGGAAGGGGTCGCACCGGACAAGCTGTTTCTTAAGATGCGCCGCGAGGCCGTGGAGCGTGGGGTCGCCCCGTTCCCCAAGCATGCACGGCTGCTGGCCTACGAACGCACCGGCTTCTCGCGCCGCTTCACCTTCTACGGCCTGCCCGCCGGGTGCGCTACGGTGCTCTTTCCAGGCTGCGCACTGACGGGCACGCGGCCTGAAAGGACCAGACAGATATTCGAGACACTGAGACAAAACGACTCCCGGCTGGGCATCGTGCTCGACTGCTGCGGCCGCATCTCGCATGACCTGGGCCGCGAGGCCTTTACACACGCCATGTTCGAAGAAATGCGCACCTATCTCACGGGCCATGGCGTGCGGGATGTCATCGTGGCCTGCCCCAACTGCTACGACATGTTCCGGGACTACGGCAAAGGCTTACGCGTGCGCACGGTCTATGAAGCGCTCCCCGCGGAGGAATTTTCCTCCTCGTGCGAACAAGGTGAAGTGGTCCTGCACGACCCGTGCGGCACCCGCTTCCACCCGGGCTGCCAAACGGCCGTACGCGCTCTGCTGACCGAGACCGGCTTCAAGATCAGAGACATGGACCATGCGCGGGAGAAAACGCTCTGCTGCGGCAGCGGGGCCGGGATCGAGGCCGTGGCGCCCGATCTGGCGCGGCAGTGGCTGAAACGCGTAACCGGCCCAGCTCAAGCGAATACTTTGGCCACCTACTGCGCCGGCTGCCAGCAGCGGATGCATTCAACAGCCTGGACCGTGCATGCCCTGGACCTCCTCTACGACCCGACGGCAGCCCTTTCCGGCAAGCCTATGGGGGCGCGGGCGCCGCTGACCTATCTGAACCGGCTGCGCCTCAAGCGTTTTTTCCGCCGCAACGTAGCGGCCGCCGCTGCCCGCGAGCGGACTTTCTGGGCCGGAGCCAAGACCACGGGCCCCTGGGGACGTCTGCTGCTCCTGGCCGCTCTCATCGCGCTCATCATCGCGGCCAGGTTCTCAGGTCTCATGGAATACCTTGACCAGGAGCGCCTGCGGGGCCTCATCCAGCTCTCCGGGTTCCTGGCGCCGCTTATCTATATGCTGGGGTATACGATCGCCCCGGCCCTGCTCTTGCCCGGGCTGCCCTTCACCATCTTAGGCGGCATCCTTTTCGGACCGTTCTGGGGCGTGATCTACGCCATCACCGGCGCCACGGCCGGCGCCTGCCTGGCGTTCCTCATCGCCCGCTACGCCGCGCGGGGCTGGGTGGAAGACAAACTGAAAAACGCTCGCCTCAAGCGGCTCGACGCCGAGGTCGAGCGGCAAGGGTGGAAGATCGTGGCCTTTACGCGCCTGGTCCCGCTCTTCCCCTTCAACCTCCTGAACTATGCCTTCGGCCTGACCTCCATCGGCTTCATCCCCTATGCCGTAACGAGCCTTATCTGCATGCTGCCGGCCTGCATCGCCTACATCGTGTTTTCCAGCTCGCTCATCGACCTCTTGCAGGGGCGCGTCTCGGCCAGCTTATTGATCGGGATAGCGCTCATCGCGCTGGTGGCGCTTATCCCGGTCGGATACCGGACATTCAAGAATAAACGAAATCAATGAGGAGCATTATGGACAGCCATGACATACTCAAGAAGTCCCGGGACGGCATGATGCTCTCCCGGGCTGAACTTATCCATCTCCTGGGTTTAAGACCGGATTCACCCGAGGCCTACCTCGTCATGGCCGAGGCCAACCGTATCTCCAAGGAACTGACCGGGAACCGGGCCGAGGTACATGCCCAATTGGCCCTGAACCTGGGGCCCTGCCCGGCGGACTGCAAGTTCTGCTCTTTCGCGCGCTCAGGCGGTGTCTTCCAGGAAGAAACCCGTCTTTCAGCGCAGCAGGCCGTGGCCTATGCCCGGCAGTTCGAGGCCGACGGCGCCAATGCCGTGTTCGTCATGACCACGGCCACCTATCCCTTCGGGCTGTTCCTGGAGATCTCCCAAGAGATCCGGCGTAATCTCAAGCCCGAGACGGTCCTGATCGCCAACGTGGGCGACCAGTCCCCGGCCAATGCGCGCCGGATGAAGGACGCCGGCTTCGCCGGGGTCTACCATGCCCTGAGGCTGCGCGAGGGGGTCGACTCCGGCCTGGAGCCGGATAAAAGGAAACAGAGTATCCGAAACTTTCAGGAAGCCGGACTCCTGGTGGGCACCTGCGTGGAGCCGGTTGGCCCCGAGCATACGGGCGCGGAGCTCTCCGAGCTGATCCTCTATACGGCCTCGCTCAAACCCGCCTACAGCGGCGCGGCCAGGCGCATCCCCATTCCCGGCACTGAAATGGCCCGGCTGGGGAAGATCAGCGAGCTGCGCATGGCGCAGATCGTGGCCGTCACCCGGCTGGGCATGCCCAGGACCGTGGCCGGCAACTGCACCCATGAACCCTGCACCTTGGGTGGGCTGGCAGGCGCCAACCTGTTCTGGGCCGAAGTGGGGGCCAATCCCCGCGATGTGAAGGCCAAGACCGAGGATGGCCGGGGCGAGACCGTGTCGAGCTGCCGCGCGATCTTCGCCGAGAGCGGCTGGGACTCTTGGGAAGGACCTTCGCGCTACTACGGTGGAAACGGGTGAATACCGGGCCGTTCACCCTCCAGCCGCAACCATGGATGGGACAGCTTCGCCTGATCCTCTAGGATTTATCCTCCGGCCTCTCTTTTTGAGAGCGTCAGTAGGTCATCAGGCCTTTAATGATAAGACAGTTATGGCTGACTTCGGTGCCGACCAGGGTATACCCGATGGTCACGCCGTACAGATCGACCGAGCTGGGCGGTTCGAATCCGATCATCAGCTTAAGGACCCTGTTCATGGCCACATTGGCCAATACCCCCTCCATGGCCGGTATGAGTTCCGCGTTCACATCCGAGCTGTAGAGCGTCATGATGGAACAGGTGCTGCCGGTGGTATCGATCCCGCCGACGAGATACCCGCCGCCGCCCAGCGTGAGCGTCAGCGGACCATCAACATCGGCGCTCAGCTTCATCAAATGCGCGGTTCCGTCGATCGTGTCAAAGGAGATGTCCATCAACAGGTTTCTGATGATTATGCGACCGGCGGGATAACCGGTAGCGCCGGCGGTATCGGTCGAGAAATCGAAGACCGGCGGGGTTTCCAAGGAGAGCGTCGCCTTCAAGTTTGAAGGGATAATTTCATATGCCAGATCTTTTCCCAGAACGCCGGTCAGCTCCTCTTTAACCTCGGCGGTGACGTCCACATCCTTGATGTAGCCGGATTGAACGGTGGTGTAGGCGAAATTGTTCATGATGTCGTCGGTCATGACCAGATCGACGTTCTCTGCGGATGTCATGGTTATGATCGGAAGTATACCATCGGGCGTGGCATAGAATGAGCTAAGCCCGCCGACCACAGCCGCGGCGGGATCTTCCAGGACGGAATACATGCCCAGATCCATGGTCAGGAATGTGTCGGTGGAGGTAAAGAGAGACTCCGTGTTCATGGGCCAACCGCCGTCAGTGATACCTTCGGCGGTATATAAAATGCTGCTCGCCTTCATGATGGGCACATTGATGGCCGCCTTCAGGGTGCTCGCCACCAGCCCCGTAATCTCGGCGCTCAACCAATCTGGAATGTAAGCCAAGCCGTATTCGTAATTGGCGCCGGTGAACGTGATGGTTGCGCCGGTGGTGTCAAGGGTGGCCACAACCTGGTTCGACGTGGCGTCCATGCTCAGCGAAAGTGTGGCGCCGGTTATGTCGATGCCGCTGGCATAAAAGGCAAAGTACGGATTGCCCAGAAGGTAATACTGATGAGAGCCCTCGATGAATATGGCGGCATCGGCTGAGCCGCTGCGCGGGTTGATGCCGGAGGCGGATGCAATCGTGATATCGGTGCGGATGGTGTCGTCGGACTGGATATCGAGCGCCATCGTTATCGGACCGATGTTGAGAAAGCCTTGGCTCTTATTGCTGCGCGCGTTGTCGATGACCAGGGTGCCCAGGCTGGAGCCCAAGGAAATCGCCATGGGAAGCAATGCCGTCTCGCCGGCAAACGGGCTGTGCGCGTCATGGGAGCCGTAGGCGGCGTTGGTATAGCCATAGATCATGTCGTTCTTCCATTTGCCCACGTAGGCGGGGATGATCTCTTCCAATTCATCCATGTATGCTTGCGTGAGCTCCACGCGCGCGGCATTGGAAACTACACCCGTAGCGCCTGCTTGAAGGGACTCTCCCACCGCGAAAGATATCCTGTTCTTGTTGGTGACGGAGTTTTTGTCCGTCACCGCGACGGTCGAGGTCGAATAGATAGCTCCGGATGAGATGTCGTAGGTATAGCTGAATGCTCCGGTGGCCTTATTGAAGGGGATCGTGGCCCCATCGGCCGTCAGGATTTGCGGCGCGCTGTCCCCGGCCGTTATGTAGCCTTTGATGGTTACCGTGGTTGTTCCCGCCTTCAACACGGTGCCGTTTACCGGAGAGGTGAAGGTGATGGCGCAGGGATTGTAATCGGTGCCTTCGGCGCTGTTGTAGCTGGCGTCGTCACGGGCAGTGCCGCTGGTGCGTTCACTGATAGGGCCGTTGGAGCCGCCGGAGTCACCGCAACCCATGAGACCGTATGATAGAAAAAAGGCGACAAGGCCTGCCAACAGGTATCGGATGCCATGACTCTTCAGCATAAAACATCTTCTCCAGCGAGATCCTGATATTCGTCCCCACGCGCTGAACAGGCATTTGTGCTGTTCTAAAAAATCCCGTCAGAACCTCTGCTATCAGAGTGCACAGCGCAGGGAACCGTCACATTGTATGCAGGGAGAATGCCAAGGACCTCATGGAGTTGTTCCTTGCCGCATGATGCTTTCTCACGCTTGTTCAATACACCGCAAGATCGTCTTGATTCATGCGTGCGCGGCGCATGAGAAATTTCACCCACACAGAAAGGACCGCAGGAAGCGACCCCGTCTTTCATGTCCATCCACAGCCTGACGGGTAAACCTTTTCTCATTTCATGAACAACATCTTCCTCTGTCGGACCGGGAATCAGAACTGACCGGAATGCATTCAGGATCTATTTCTCAGACAACCTCAATGAGCGGATGCGATCATTTCATCATTCAATACTTTGTTAAAGCTTGCAACCTGTGCCTTTTGTTTTCCTTGACCAGACTTCTTAAGGTGTCTGTTTGTCCTCTATGCACACCTCGATCGTGAAGTGGCCGTGCTCGACATCAAATGGAATGGCGATGACAGGCTCTTTGGTAATGTGTATGATACTGTGGTTCTGCCCTGTGATTACCGTGGGAATTGCTCCTTTGAGTGCTCGCCCCATTGTCTCAAGCTTCTGCCGTGCCTGGCCTGATACGATGTTCAGAATTTCACCAACCGCATCCGCAACCTCGTCATTGATTTCTTTAACCGGCTCGCCAAACATTTTGCTGACGATGTGCAGGATACTTCCCTTGGAAAAACTCACCGAGAGGGTGCCCCTGGCCTCGCCGCTCAACCCCACGACACCTGATATATCTCCCACGGCGATGGCGTCTTCCTTCAAATATGGTTTGCCTGCGACCGCGTTTGTAAAGGCAATCGATGATAAGACATGCAGCGTTGCCTCGATAAACGGATTTATGAGAGTTACATCCATACCAACCCCACCTGACTATTTGCATTTGATGATGGCGCATGGCATCGTACACCTCTCACCATTTGATACACTCCTACCATATAATGTGATTACATAATAGGCGTCAACGAATGGCAATCAAGCCGGTTGTCTTGTCAATGAGCATCCGTGAAGGCTTGCATTGCTCGGAAAGCAGCTGATCCGTGTCATGCGCTGCTCCTCGATGGCGCGCATGTCCGATCGGCTTGATTCCAGGTTTGATCGGGTGTAGAGTTTTTGAAAGGAATCCACGCGTGGATATGAATACGGATTTCGTGCGTCTGGGAATCTTCCTGTTGATCTTCATGCTCGTAGCGCTTGGCGAGCGCGCTTTCCCGCGCACAGCGCATGCAGGCCCGCGCACCGTGCGCTGGGGCATCAATCTCGGCTTCCTCATCCTGGACAGCGTCATAATCCGGCTGCTCTTCCCGATGTTGCCCGCGGGCCTGGCCCTGATCGGTGAAGCGCGCGGATGGGGCCTGTTTAACCTTCCGGGGGTGCCTGCCTGGGCGGCCTGGGTAGGCGGCCTCCTGGCGCTCGATTTCATCATCTTTTCTCAGCACGCCCTCTTTCACCATGTGCCTCTGTTGTGGCGGCTGCACCGCATGCACCATACGGATCGATTCATCGATGTCACCTCTGCGCTGCGTTTTCATCCCTTGGAGATGGTGATCTCCACGATCATCAAGCTGCTGAGCGTCTTTCTGCTGGGCATTCCGGCCGGGGCCGTGGTGGCTTTTGAGATCATTCTCAATGGGTGCGCGATGTTCAACCATGGCAATATCCGCCTGCCGGGGTTTCTCGACCGCGGGCTGCGGCTCCTTATCGTCACGCCTGACATGCACCGCGTCCACCACTCTGAAGTCATCAGTGAGAACCGGCGCAACTTCGGCTTTGCCCTATCCTGGTGGGACCGCATCTGCGGGACCTATCTACGCGCTCCCGCGGCTGGGCTGGAGGGCATGACCATCGGACTGCCCACCTATCGTAATCCCGCACAGCTCACATTTGCCGCGCTCTTGAAGAATCCTTTCCACTGAGCATCCACCGCCAGTGGTGGGTATCCATCGGCCGAAAAACGGAAAGGATGGATGAGTCTCCGCCTAAACCACCCCTATCGGTCTCAGGGCAATGGCGATGCGAGGTCTCCTATGGGCCGCTGTCTTCCGGCGCCTCACAGGCCCGGCCCTTGAGACTGAAGAGCAAGCGCAGGATCTCCTTGGTGGCGGGCTTAAAGAGCTTGTCGCTATAATAATCCCCGGCCGCGCGCTTGGATATTTCGGACAGGGTCGGATAGACATGCACCGCGCCGGCCATGGTGGAGAGCTTGACCTTGGCGGCCAAAGCCACGACCCATTCATGCATGAGCTCACCGGCGCGCGGCCCGATGATCCTTACACCCAGCACCGTGCCCTTGTCGCCTACGAGCAGCTTGAGCTTGCCCTTTGCCTCACCCTCGGCCAGGGCGCGGTCATTGCTTTCAAAGGCCTCCTCGATGACGCGGCAGCTCAGGCCCTGGCCGGCCGCGGCCTTTTCACTCAAGCCGATACCGGCCACCTCAGGATCGGTATAGGTGCACCAGCCGATGCGCTCATAATCAGCGCGGCGCGGCAGATGCAGGACCGCGTTGGTTAGGGCAATGCCGGCCTCGTACCCGGCCACATGCGTGAAGGGCATGAGCCCGTTGACATCGCCGCAGGCATAGATATGCCCCCCCGTTGTGCGCAGGCGCTTGTCCGTGGTGATGCCGCGCGGGGTATACGCCACCCCGGCCGCCTCCAGGCCCAGCCCCTCGATATTGGGCTTGCGGCCCGCGGCCACGAGCAGGGCCTCGGCCTCCAGGGTGCGCAGATCGCCTCCTCCCACGGCGGGCGTGACGCTCAGGCGGAAGACCCCGCCGTCATACGCGGCGCTCACGGCCTTGGTGGCCGTCAGGATTGTTATGCCTTCTTCCACAAGGCGGCCCTGAAGGATGGCGGCGATATCGGCGTCTTCGATACCCAGGATCTGATCCATAAACTCCACGACCGTGACGGATGCGCCCAGGCGGCCGAAGGCCTGGGCCAGCTCCAGGCCGATAGGCCCGCCGCCCAGCACGATCAGGCGTCTAGGCAGGCTGCGCTGGGAAAAGACGGTCTCGTTGGTCCAGAAAGGCACGTCGCTCAAACCCGCCACGGGCGGAACGGCCGGTCTGGAACCGGTGGCGATGATCCAGGATTTGGCCGTTACCACCTCGCCATCCAGGGTGACACTGTGGGGATCAACAAACGAGGGCGCACCGAAACGCACCAGGGCCCCCAGCCGGCAGAAGCGCTCGGGCGAGTCATGCGCCTGGATCTGGGCGATCACCCGCGCTACGCGGTCCATCACCGCCCCCAGATCCACGGGCGGCAGGTCCAGGCCCGGCAGGCCGAAGGCCGGGAAACGCCGGGCCAGGGCATACACCCCGGCCGAGCGGATCAGGGTCTTGGAGGGCACGCAGCCGTAATGCAGGCAGTCGCCGCCCAGTTTATCGGCTTTCTCGATCAGGAGGGTCTTGGCGCCGAACTGGGCCGCGCCCGAAGCGGCCGTGAGCCCGGCGGCACCCCCGCCCAGGATCCCGAGGTCATAATCGAAGGATTTCATAGCGCCCCCTTTTCAGGGTATAATACCTAAGAGATGGTAAATAACAAGGGATCGTGTTCACCCTAAAAGGAGGTCACCATGCGATTGGGACGTGTAACACTGGCCATGGCGCTGTCACTGGTGTTGCTGGGGTTCACGGGTTCGCGCCCGCACAACCTGGGGGTGAAGGACGGGGCCTTGGCCGCCTGTCCGGATTCACCGAATTGCGTATCCACCCAGGCCAAGGATGCCCGCCATGCCATCGCACCGCTCACGTATACCACGTCACGGGAGCAGGCCCTGCAGCGGCTCACGGACATCATCCGGTCCCTGCCGCGCACCAGGATCGTCACGTCTCGCGCGGACTATCTGCATGTCGAGTTCACCTCGGCCCTCTTCCGCTTCGTGGACGATGTCGAGTTCTTCCTCGACGACACGGCCAAGACCATCCACTTCCGTTCCGCCTCGCGGCTGGGGTATTCGGACCTGGGTGTAAACCGCAAGCGCATGGAAGAAATCCGGCGCCGCTTCCAGCCGTAACGGGATGGGTGTGTGGAGGACATCGCGCGTCTGATCGTGTTCACCCGCTTCCCTGAGCCGGGCAAGGTCAAGACGCGCCTCATCCCGACTTTGGGCGCCTATGGCGCGGCGCGGCTCCAGCGCGAGATGACGCGTCGTTGTCTGCAGGGCGCCATAGCCCTGGGGCCGGCAATCGGCCTGGAGGTCCATTACGACGGCGATGCGATCGGCCTGCGCCGCCTGTACGGTGAGCACCTGACGCTTAGGCCCCAGGTTGGTGAAGACCTGGGCCGGCGCATGCTGCATGCCTTCCGCTCAGCCTTCAGCCGGGGCGCGAGACGCGTGGTCCTGATCGGGTCGGATTGTCCGCTGATCACGCCGGATATCCTGAAGCAAGCATTCGAAAAGCTCAGTGCCTGCCCGTGCGTGCTCGGTCCGGCCGCAGACGGCGGGTACTATCTGATCGGGCTGACCCGGTCGGAAGAGTCCCTCTTTGAGGACATAGCCTGGGGGAGGCAGGAGGTCCTGGCCCGGACCCTGGAGATGGCGCGCAAGGCCGGCCTGGCCACGGCCCTGCTGCAGACCCTGCCCGATGTCGACCGGAAAGAGGACCTCGGCATCTGGAAGACGGCCCTCAAACTCTCACCTCCCCGTATCACCGTGATCATCCCCACCCTCAACGAGGCATCCGGCATAGCAGCAACTCTGGACGCTCTGAAAACGGGGCGGGATGTGGACGTCATCGTGGCCGACGGCGGCAGCACCGACGGCACCGGGAAACTCGCCGCCGCGCACGGGGCGCAGGTGATCGATGCGCCAAAAGGCCGGGCGCGGCAGTTGAACGCCGGGGCGGCAGCCGCATCCGCCGACATCCTCTTCTTCCTGCATGCCGATACGCGTGTGCGCCCCGGCTATGACCGCGCCATCCACAACGCCTTAGCCGATGCCCGTACCGCGGCTGGCGCCTTCAAGCTGGCCTTTGATCGGCGCTCCTGGGGGATGAACGTAATCGCCAGGGGCGCCAACCTCAGGTCGCGCTTCTTCAAGCTGCCCTACGGCGACCAGGGCATCTTCCTGTGGGACTCTGATTTCAAGGACTCCGGCGGCTTCCCGGACTTGCCGCTCATGGATGACGCCGTCTTTATCGCAAGGCTTAAAGGCCGCGGCCGCATCCTGACCGTGGCGCCCGAGGTCATCACCTCGGCCCGGCGCTACGAACGGCTGGGTGTACTGCCTACCTGGATCATCAACCAGTGCGTCCTGATCGGTTTTTACCTGGGCGTGCCCCCGGATGTGCTTGCCCGGCTCTACCGCGCGCAAGCGGGGTTGAGCGCCTGGGTCAAGGTATCGGCCGTGGCACTACACCGACGCGGCCCCATGAAAAAGGAGAAAAACCTATGAAACGCTGCCGGCTCCTGTGCCTGATGCTGATGTTGCCGCCGCTCCTGGCCGCCGCCGAGAACGAGCTGTTCCGGGAGGACTTCCAGAATTTAAGCCGCTGGAAAAATGTCTCCTTTCCCAAAATCCCCCGCCATACCCAATACAGCGCCGTAAAAGACGGGACGATCACCTGTCTTAAGGCCGAAAGCCGTGATTCGGCCTCGCTGCTCGTCTTCCGGGAGGCGTTCAATCCGTATGTCTATCCGCATGCCCGCTGGCGCTGGAAGGTGGACAACCTCCTGGCGCGCGCCGATCTGACCACCAAGGCGGGCGACGACGTGCCCATCCGCGTCTACATCGCCTTTGCCTATGACCCGAAGCGCGCCGGCATCCTTGAGAAGGCTCAGTATGAGGCCGTGCGTCTGCTCTACGGAGAGTACCCGCCGCACGGCTCGCTCACCTACTGCTGGTCGAGCAAGGCCTATCCCCGCGATATCATCACCAGCGCCTACACCGGCCGCGCCAAGATGATCCTCCTTGAGCAGGGTCAGGCCAAGGTCGGTTCCTGGGTTGCGGAACAGGTCGATATCCTCGCCGATTACCGCCGCGCCTTCGGCGCCGACCCGCCGGAGAAGGCCACCATCGGGATCATGAACGATTCGGACAACACGCATGGCGCGGCCACATCATATATTACCGATATCGCGGTATTCCGGTAAACAACCGCGCCGACGGAACCTTATGTGAAGAAGCCCATGATAGATTATCGTTGTACACCCCAGGTCCTGAACCTGACCGATATGCCGCCGGTGGATGAGGATAAAAAGCGGCTGGTGAACACGCTGCTGCGATCCATGCTGCGGTTCGAAACCCTAGTGGAGCATGTCGAGGTCGGGCCCATGTTCATCGCCGTGACGGGCGGCGGCCGAGGCCTTTTACGGCCAGCGCCCCCGCAGAAAGTCTATGTCTCTCCTCGCGCTTGACCCTCAGCGTCGTGGCCGCCGAATACCTTATTAGCATCCTATCGCCTGCTCTCTTCACTTTTTCCAGGCACGTGTCGGGAAGGCGTCGATCGATTTCGAGGTCAATGCCTCTGTGGAGAGCGTGGGCTCTAAAACCATCCAGCTCTCGGTCAAGCGGGGCAAATGGCTTCATCATCGACCCTGATTTCGTGATCCGGGCCAGGGAGGTCCTCACCCCGGAGGTGGAGCGCAACCCCCGTCAGATCAAGGCCTTCCTGCATGTGAAGACCACGGGCGAGGTCACGCCCTAGGGGCTGGCAGCCGGGGCAGAAGACGCTTAAGCCGGGCCCGGCCCAGGGCGGCAAGGTCTGGAAACCATACCTATGAACAGCCTCCGCTTCGCTTCTTTGGCGGCGCCATGATCATGACCGGTTTGCGAGTCTCGGCCTGCGCCTCCATCTTGGCGCCCGTGAAATATGCATGGAGCGCTGCAATCTCACTTTTGCGGCCTTCCTCCGAGGCATTGAGAAATGCCTGATAGGCCGGTTCCGGTTGGCCCATGATCATGGTTTTCCAGGCCTCGTAGCCCCCCTGAAGTCGGGCGGTCCGGCCGGCGAATTGGGTGAGCTCGGAAGGCAGGCGATCGTTGCCGTCCTGCGAGAAGACCACCAGGGTCTTGCCTTTATACATCAGGGCGAGATTGTCCTTGATATCACTGAAACGCACCGCCGACGGGATGTTTTCCGCCGCCGGGGCAGTGCCTTGACGCAGGTCCGCGATAATGAGGGACCGTGGGTCCTCCACGAGCATCTGCCCGAGTTCGATCGGGGTAATGGCGGCAATGTTCACTTGGGTTCCGGTTACCTTGGCAGCCCCCTGGGTCAACGTTATGACCATGGCAAAGAGGCTTAAGCCCGCCACCCCGGCCATGGTCTTGAGGGCCGCGCCCTTCATCTTCTGGCCTTCGGGCATGCCCAATTTCCGGGCGAAAACCCCTTCCAGCCTGTCCGCCCCCAGGAAGAGCAGCAGCGCGCCACAGACCACGATAAAGGCCAGGAGGCTAAACGGCAGGCCCAAGAGCTTTGGAAAGGTGAGCACGCCTTTGGCCGTGCTCATGTAGAAACCCTGGACCGATGGCTGCAGCATGCCGAAGATCACCGACCCGATGATAACCCCGATAAAGGTAACCACTCCGTCCAGTCTGCCCGAAGCCGCGCCCACGATGCTCGTGCCCGGACAGTAGGCCGAGAGCATGAAGCCCAGACCCAGGATGAACCCACCCACCATGAGGGGCACGATGAAGGTGTCCGGCACATACAGCGCGTCCACGTCGAGCAGGCCTATGCCGGACAACAGCGCGACCCCGGTGGCGGCGGTGATGATCGAGGTAAACATGACCTTGAAAACCCGCATGTCGTGGAAGTAGAACTGGCTGGCCAGAACCTTGGAGTTGCCGAAGCCCGCCACTTCGAGGGCGACCCCGAACAAGAACCCGATGACCAGCACGGGCAAAAACTCCATGGTTGCGGACATCGTGGACGTTACGATGGGGAACAGGGCGTTCATAACCACTCCCTCCGGACGAAGTATGCCAGGGCATAGGCCCCGGCGAAGACCGCCAGCATGAAGATCCAGCTCCCGACCGATAAGAGCGCGCCGCCGCTCAAGGCCTGGCTCGAGGTGCAGCCGCGGCCGATACGCGCGCCGATCCCCATGACTATGCCCCCGATGAGCGCCAGGATGAGCCTGCGGGTGTTGGTGGTATGCTCGCCGTGGGTCACTTCGACTTTATTCCTGCCGTTTACGACGCTCGAGACCAGCCCGCCCGCGAAGATCCCGATCGCCATGTAAATGAGCCAGGTGCTCAAGGCGTTCTGGCCGCCGGCGAAGTAATGCGCGAAAGAGCTGCCATGCCCGGTCGTATATGCGGGGGCCGTAACTTTAAGCGCCACGGCCCCGAGCACGGATGCCGCGCCGGACGCGCCGAAGCCATGACCCACCAGCAGGTAGGACAGCAGCAGCACCAGGCCCAGAAACACGCCTGCCAGATACGGATTCCAGAGTTGTTTCATATACCCCTCCTTAGGCCCTTAGTTGATGAACATCTGCCCGGAAAAGAGACAATGACATGCTTGTCCGGCACAGACGATGACGCATCTGAGCGCCAGAGAGCCGATGAGCACGAGCACCGCCGCCATGACGGGGGCCTTCCCCTTTTCCGTAAGATCCGCCCATTCCAGGCTTAAGGGGGCCAGAATTCCTAAGAGCACGACAATGCCGAAGAAGGCCCCGGTGTAGGGACCGGCCAGGAAAAGCATTGCCGCCGCCTTATGGAAGGCCTCGCCCGAGAGATTATCCAGCAGGAACAGGCCCAGGAACACCAGTTCGGTCACCAGGGCGAAGATGTCCCACTTGATGAAGGACTTTGCCAGATCGTGATTGACCTTAAAAAGGGCCAGCGACGCCGCCCCCGTGGATATACCCGAGATAAGAAAGAGCGGCCCCAGGATGCCCGAGTGCCAGACGGGACGCGAGGCCATGCTGCTCAGGAAGACTCCGGTATAGATGCCCAGCGCGATGCCGATGGCCGTATTGGCCACCAGGATTTTGCCTTTGATGCCGTTAGCCCAGTCGCATAAGGGAACCAAGAACCGCAGGAAACGGAACTTCGCCGCCAAGCCGTTCATCCCGGCAGGCGAGATGCCGGCCAGGAACCACAGGGCCAGTGCCGGATAGGTGATAACCAGGATCCATGCGCCCCATGATATGGGAGAAGTGGGCTGGAAGGTCATGTAGAGCCGGATGACGTTCAGCTTGAGTCCCTTGATATCAAGGTCGAGATACAAGGAGAACATCCCCAGAGACAAAAGCACCATGGCCAGAAGGGGCACTATCCTTGAAAGCCGGGGTTCCCATTTCTCGCTGAATTTATACTCCTGCACCGAGGCCACGATCATGAGCCCCGCCACCAGCCCGCCCAGAAAGAGATACACGGGTATCTGCCATCCCCAGATGCTGAACGGGTCAATGCCCGGATTGGCCCGGTTGGACATGAATTCAATGCCGTTCATAACTCCCCCCCTTATTTCAGGAAATACAGATTGGGCTTGCACCCGGTCTCGACATGGTTCACGAAATATTCCCGCGCATTCAAAACCTTCGATATCTCGCTGTTAGGGTCGTTGATGTCGCCGAAGACCAGGCTCGCGGTGGGGCAGATTTCCACGCAGGCGGGCGTGAGGCCGGACTTTAGGCGGTGAATGCAAAAGGTGCACTTGTCGACATAGCCTTGCGGGTGCACATAGCGGGCGTCATAGGGACAGGCCGCGATACAGGCCTTGCAGCCGATGCACTTCTTCTTATCGACCAGCACGATCCCGTCCTTGGTTTTCCAGCTGGCGCCCGTGGGGCAGATCCCGACGCAGGGCGGGTCCGAACAATGATTGCAGCGCTGCGAGCGGATCTCCATGAAAAGGTGGGGATAATCGCCGCTAAGCTCCTGCTCGATCCAGTCCCGATAATGATTCAGCGGCACCTGATTCTCGTTTTTGCAGGCAATGACGCAGGCGCTGCATCCGACGCATTTCTTCGTATCCATGGTCATGGCATAGCGTTTCGGGCGCATAATCATACCTCTTGCTCGATCTTGACGAAATTGACGTTCAGGGCCTTTGATCCTATCAGGGGATCGGTGGTATCCTTGTTCATCTGGACCGTGTCGCTGGCGCCCTTGTTGAAGGCGAACTCCATCTTGCGTTGCCTGCTTCCGAACCCGTGAACCAGAAATACACAGTCGGGGCGGATTCTGCGGGTCTTCTTGACCTTCACCGGGTGGCTTCTGGCTCCTTCGGTGTTCACCAGTACTACCTGCTGTTTGTCCTTGATCCCCAGTTCTTCGCAAACCTTGTCATTCAGCCATACCTCATTTTCCGCGTAGCAGTCTCCCAGCAGCCGGTTATTGGTCGTCATGCCGAACGAATGCACCGGGGCCCTGCCGCTCAGGAGCCGGAACATACCCTCGGGAGGTTCTTCGACCGGTTTGAATTCGGGCATGGGATCGAAACCCGCGGCTTTCAGCTGGGCGGAGTACAGCTCTATCTTTTTGGATGGGGTATCGAATGTCGGCACGATCCCGTCTTCGATATAGATGGGCTGGGTTTCTCCGACGATCACGCCGTTTTTCTTCAAGGAATCCCAGTCCAGCGCCGCGTTCTTCACCCGTACTCTCAGGTAGTCTTCGGCGTCTTGCCAGGGGAAATATTCCTCCAGTCCCAGCCTGGTCGAAAGCTGTTTGGCTATCCACCAGGCGGGTTTTGAATCATACATGGGCGCGATAGCCGGTTGCCGCAGGGCCGCAAAGGGAACCCTGAAGGGCGGGCTGTTCAGGTCATCGTAACGCTCCAGGTAGGTGCATTCGGGAAGAACCACATCGGACCAGCCCGCGATCTCAATGGGCAGGTTGGCGACGGAAACAATGAAATCCAGATGCTGTAGCGCGGCATACGTTTTTTGGGGTTGTGTGAATGAGCTTAAGGGGTTGGTGCCGTACACCATCCATCCATGGATATCATAAGCGGCACTTCCCGGTATGCTGGCATCCCTTAAACCCGTGGCCAGGATCGCTTCAGCGAAAGGATACGCCGTATTCTTGGGCTGGTCCACGGGAGGCTTGGGTTTGTAGTCGCTCTTTTTCAGGTACGGGTACCCGGGCAGATCCATCTGTGCGGGCAGGTAATAACCGCCCTTGCGTCCCCAGGCCCCCAGCAAGGCATTGAGCATGGCGATGGCCCGCAGACGCTGGGTATCGTCTCCGTACCAGGTGGTGCGCCGGCCGCAGTGAATGAAGGACGAAGGTTCGAAGGCCGCCATAAGCCGCGCGGTCTCACGGATGAGCTCGGGCTTGATGCTTGTCCTGGTATAAGCCCACTCAGGGTTTTTGTCCGCCACATGCTTCTTCAGCTCATCGAACCCTGTCGTGTATTTTCCCACATAGTCGGCGTCGTAGAGCTGCTCTTCGATGATGACGTTCATCCAGGCCAGGAGCAGGGCCGTGTCGGTCCCCGGCTTGATCGGCAGCCAGTAGCGCGCCTTGGATGCGGCCACCGAATAACGGGGGTCGACCACGATCAGCGCTGCGCCGTTCCCGATGGCCTGGGAGAAGTCCTGCACCTGGGTGTTGTGCATGTTTTCACCGAGATGCGTACCGATCAGCGTGATGCACCGGGCGTTTCGCATGTCCGTGTTTTCCACTTCCGGCGGATTGGCCCCATAGGTGAGGAAAAATCCGGTCTCCACCGGCCCCTTACACAACGCGTAACTGGGCACGCCGATATTGGCGGTACCGTAAGAGGTGATAAGTTGCCTGAGCCATGCCCCCCCCGAGCCATGCGTAAGCAGGGCGAATGCCTCGGGCCCGTATTTCTTCTTGATGGCCAGCATCTTCTCGGCCGTATAATCAAGGGCCTCATCCCACTCGACCTCTCGGAAGACCTGCCGGGAACGCTCTTCTTTCCGGATCATGGGTTTTTTCAGACGATCGGGGTCATAGACCAGGCCGGTGCCTCCGGTTCCCCGGGGGCAGAGTTTGCCGTTTGAGAGCGGGTGGTGGGGATTGCCGGTTAACTTGATGATCCTGTCATCCTTGACATGGACCAATATTCCACAATTCCAGAAGCAGAGCCCGCAATAGCTGGGAACAATCCTGTCGGGCGTTGTTCCGGGATCAGGGATAACGCCCGATTGGGGCCAAGCCCAATGGCTGAGCATGCCGGCGCCTGCAACACCGAGCGCTGCCCCGCCGGAAATCTTGATGAAATCCCTGCGCGTGAACTTTGCCATACGTTCCTCCAGTCGACTTCGTCATAGCCTCCGGCAGAGCCGGTGGATTACCAATTCACTTCAGTTCTGGGCTAAGCAATGAACATATGCCGTAATTATTTCTCCCGCGCATAGGGCCAAGCCATGATACCGCCTTCCATGACGCGCACGTTCTTCCAGCCGTGGGCCTCCAGCACCAGGGCGGCCTCGTAACCGCGCAGCGAGATCTTGCAGTAGCAGATGATCTCGCGCTCCTTGTCGGCGGGCAGCTCGGGTAAACGGCGGCGCAAGGCCCCTAAGGGGATGAGCGTCTCGCCGATCCCTAGGCGCATCTGCTCAAACTCGTCCGGGC
>JBDKSM010000146.1:0-3681 GCA_039680665.1 Syntrophaceae bacterium
AAGCTATCCCTACCGGTACTATGCCTGGGCATCCAGAGACAATGTGGTATTCCGCACCGTCGTGATGCTGTCCGCCTGGCCCGAGGAGACCATCGGCACCCTGCTCAGGACAAGAACAAATCTCACCGGGTGGCGAGTGAGCTTCGACGGCCTGCTGCTGGAGGGAACCGAGGACTTTCCGGCCAAGGCTAATCCTGCCGACACAGCCAAGGATTACAACCGTCTCATCTGGGACCTGTCATTGGGCTCTCCTCGCGCCGCCCTCCAGTACTGGGTCCGGTCGCTTGCGATAGACGCGGATGGGATTACACATGTACGGTTCTTCAAACGACCGGAAGGGGCGCTGCTCGATAATCTCAACGAGTATGACCGGTTTGTCCTAGCCTGCATCGTCTGGCATGAGCAGGTGAGCGTTTCTGAAATAACCTCCATGCTGCGCTTTCCGTCGGTGACATGCCGGGATGCCGTCTTACGGCTCCAGGAGATGGGGGTCCTGCGCAGCAGGGGCGATTATTATCGGGTGACGGCCCAATGGTGGCCGGAAGTGGTCCGCTATCTCAAACGTAAGCATCTCATACATTCCAAGACATAAGGACGGCAAACAATGGAAACACCAGGCGCCAATATCATTGAATTCATCCGGGTAGGCGGAATCGTGACCGGCATTTTCATCCTGTTGGCCACCTGGATTGCCACCCGCATCCTGGATGCCACCCTCGTCAAGCTGAGCGGGCGTTTCACCCACAAACGCCTGCTGATCAATCAGGTGTCCACCTTGGTGCGGTTTGCAATCTACATAACGGGCATTGTCCTGGCGGTGATGGCCTCCTTCAGGCTTTCCCGGGAGGTTGTCCTCGCCATCGGCGGCACGGCGGCGGTGGCTTTGGGTTTTGCCCTGAAGGACCTCGCTGCATCGATCCTGGCCGGCCTCATCATCATCATCGACCGGCCGTTTCAGGTGGGTGACCGCGTGAGCTTCAACGGCGCCTACGGTGAAATCATATCCATTGGCCTGCGATCAGTGAGGCTCTTCACCCTCGACCACAACGTGGTGACCATCCCTAACAACAAATTCCTGACGGACATCGTATCTTCCGGCAACTGGGGAGAACTGGAGATGCTTGTCCAGATGGACTTCCATATCGGCCTGGATCAGGATCTTGCCCGGGCAAAACTTCTGGTCGGCGAATGCCTCACGAATTCTCCCTACGTATTTACCGGGAAACCCTGGGAGGTCCTCGTGAGCCAGGCCGTCATCGACGACTATATCACCCTGCGCTTGAGGGCCAAGGCCTATGTCCTGGACGTGCAATACGAGAAGGCCTTCGAGACCGATGTCACGGAACGGGTCATGGAGGCCTTCAACCGGTATGGGATACGGCCTCCGACCATCCTGCACAGGCAGCTTGCGGATATGGTATCCCCGCGTTCATGATGAGAACACGATGAAAAGCATGATGAAAGGACTGCTCTTCGACCCGACCATTGGAAAAATAGTCGTAGCCCTTATTTCCATCCTGGTTGTGGTCATTGCGGTTAAGATCATGAACCGTGTGCTCGAACGCTATGTATCGAGCAATGACCTCAGGTATCAGATCAGGAAGATGGTCAACATCATCGGGTATGTTCTGGCCATCTTCGTACTGTCCATCGTCTTCAGCGACAAGCTCTCCAGCCTCACCGTGGCCTTCGGTGTTGCCGGCGCGGGCATCGCCTTCGCCCTTCAGGAGGTGATCGCGAGCATTGCGGGCTGGGTGGCGGTGTCCTTCGGTCATTTTTACCGGACCGGGGACCGGGTACAGCTCGGCGGTATCATGGGCGATGTCATCGATATCGGCATTCTGAGGACGACCCTTATGGAGTGCGGCGACTGGGTCAAAGGCGACCTGTACAACGGGCGCATCGTGCGGGTTGCCAACAGCTTCATCTTCAAGGAACCCGTGTTCAACTACTCGGCCGATTTTCCTTTTGTCTGGGACGAGATCGCCATGCCCGTCAGATATGGAAGCGATTACGGACTGGCGCGCAAGATGTTCTTAGAGGTGCTCACCGAGGTGACCGGACATTACGCGGCGGAGTCGAAGGCGATCTGGAAAACCATGACGAAGCAGTATCTGATCGAAGAAGCCAGTCTGGAACCCATGGTCTCCCTGGTGATAAACGACAACTGGGCCGAGTACACGCTGCGCTACATCGTGGACTACAAAAAACGCCGCACCACCAAGGACACGATCTGCGAACGCATACTCTCAAGAATTGATGAGGCCCCTGATCGTATACGGCTGGCATCCTCAACCTTTGAGCTTACCGCCGTTCCGGACCTAGGCATCAGGATACTGCAAGCTGAGGGAAAGTAGATAAGCGGATCTTCAGAGAATCCTGAATACATACCCATTGGAACTTTTTTAAGCTCCCAGGTGCGCTCGGCCGCCTCGAGCGCTAGGAGCCTGAATTGATCAGAGCAGAGCGCCCCCGGGCTCATTTGTGCGTATTATGGGAGGCGTAGATATGGAACCAAACGGGTATGTCACGGCCGCAGATGATAAAGAGGCTTGAGAGGAATAAGAACGTAGCGTGTGGATGCAAGATTCTCCGGCCGTCCATATGCGAACCCGACTAGGTTTATTGCATATCATGGTTCGGTGTTATATGAAAATCATGATTCTGTATTGCACGTGCGTAGGGGGTATCAACCGATGTTCGTGATCCGCCGTATTCATGATGACATACTGCCGGTTAATAGAAAGGCGCTCGCGCAGGTAAGACTGATCCTCATGCAACAATTTCCCGATTTGCGCAGCATCGACATGGACAAGATACCGGAGATGCTTACAAACCCCCTGAAACATCGTTTCAGGGCCATCTTGTATGTAGCCGAGGATGCAAAAGGGGAGGTGAAAGGCCTCGCCCTTCTTTCCCATGATCCCGAGCTGAAGTTTTGCTTCCTGGATTACATATCAACGATCATGCGTCTCGAGGGGAGAGGCATAGGCGGGGTGCTCTATGAGTGGATTCGGGCCGAAGCGCGAACGCTGAAGGTGATCGGCATGTTTTATGAATGCCTGCCCGATGAACAGCAACTGTGCCGCGACAAGGCCTTGCTAAGGCAAAACAGACGCAGGCTTAAATTCTATGAGCGCTATGGTGTCCGGCCGATTATCAATACCTTATATGAGACACCCTTAAAACCGGACGAGGACTGTCCTCCTTATCTGATGTTCGATGACCTCGATATGGGAACCCGCATTCATCTCAAGGATGCCCACCGAATCGTCAGGGCTATCCTGGAGCGAAAATATGGTGACCGTTGTCCTCAAGGGTATATTGACAGGGTGGTGAAATCCTTCCGTGATAATCCTGTCAGGCTCCGGGAACCTCGCTATGGAAAACCGAAAGATGACCGGTTGGTCCTGAAGAAAAGCAGATCGAACAGGATCGCGTTGGTGGTCAACGACCGGCATAACATTCATCATGTCAGGGAACGGGGATATGTGGAATCGCCGGTAAGGATAAACGCGATCATCAAGGAAATCACAGGGACGGATCTTTTCACGGAGCTCGGCCCGAAGAGATTTTCTCAGAATACGATTACGTCCGTTCATGAAAAAATGTATGTAAACTATTTCAAGAACATGAGTCTGTCTCTGGAAAAAGGACTTTCCGTATATCCGTATGTTTTTC
>JBDKSM010000147.1:0-44059 GCA_039680665.1 Syntrophaceae bacterium
ACTTTCAGGACCTTGACGAGTGCTGTGCCCAGCCCCATAATGTCCCCTATTCAGAGTGGGGGAGGTTTGTGCATGAAGGGTGCAATCATCTCGCGGCAAAGGTGTTTCATCTGTAATAGTCCTCTGGTTCATGACGAGAAACGGCGCGGGTGCTACTGCAGGAAACACCCGGACGTGGCGGCAACTCACTTCGTCGTTCGGTTCCCTGGGGGAATCTATCAGAACCAAAAATCGTATGAGTCGGCCACGCAAATGCTCAACTATCTAAGGCATGAGAAGGGCACGCGCGGGCAGAAGTTCAATCCGAACGATTACAAGTCGATCAAGCCGAACTCTTTCCTGGGGCTCAAGGATAAGTATCTGGCCCGTAAGAAAAACCTGGCATCCTATGGCAAGGTGGTACATTCCATCAACCTGGCATCCAAGCATTTTTCTTTGACCAATGTGCGCGAGATCACCGGCGCTGACATCGAAGACTATCTCTTTGGGATACCGGACATATCCGAGAAGACCCGCTTCAATCATTGCTCGTATCTCAGGGATTTCTGGAAATGGTGCTTGTCCAGGGGCGTGATCACCATGGCCGAAATGCCGGTCTTCCCCAAGATCGACTACAAGTTGGGATACCGCAAGATCATCACCTGGGAGGTGCAAGCCGCAGTGCTTGAAAAGGTTAAGGAGATCAGCGTGCGCAACCCCAAGATCTTCCTTGCCATTGACATGCTGGCCACCTACACCAAACTCAGGCCGGAAGACATGCGCAGGATCGCGGAAGGAAACCTCGATAATAACGGCTGGTTGACGATCCACAAACCGACCAAACTCAAGAACAAGTTTAAATATCTCCACCTTCACCCGGACCATGTCACGGCCTGGAGGTCATTGCAGAAGAAGTATCCAGGCCTGCCGGAAGCGCCGTTTTTCCGGGACGCCAAGACCGGGAAGGTCATCGGCAAGAACAACCTTTCCAAGTGGTGGAACCGTGCCTGCGCACTTCTGGACCTTGAAGGTGTGCCGCTCTATCCCGGAACCAAGCACAGCACCGCCACGGAAACGGCGAAGCTTTTGGGGACCGAGAAGGCCCGTAATGCATCCGGCCTGACGAACAAGGCATTCGATCGGTACTGTCAGACCGAAGACGATGGGGCTTATGAGGTGGTCACGGCCATCCGGCGGAAAAAAGCCGACGTGTTACCGCTCAAGAAAAAGGCTGAATAGCCAATGTTTGCTACACATGTTTTACACATGGGTTTTTGTGCGGTTTGCACAGATAACATATTGAAATAATATATAAATCTGGTGGAGATGAAGGGATTTGAACCCTCGACCCCCGCGTTGCGAACGCGATGCTCTCCCGCTGAGCTACATCCCCACAGTTGGAGCTTGTACTAGAGAGATTTTCATTCGTCAACCCCTTTGAGGCTGTAGCTTGTGTCGAGAGGAGATTATGGCGCGGCCGATCGGGGCAATAAGGTCCTGGCCAGGGCCATGGCCTCGGAATAGTCCTTAATCTCGCCGTTCAAGCCACGATCGCGAATGGTTTTGAGGCAGGCGCCCAAGTACTTGTCCTGGGAAAATCCGATGGCGATCAAGTCCTTACCTGCCACGGGCGGTTTATAGTGCCTCCAGGTGGTGATATAAGTGGAGATCATCTCCTGCATATCCGCACTGGCGGTCTTGGACATGGCGAACAGGATTTCCTCCAGCGAGGCGTCTTCCAGAACGCCCACCATCCAGGCCGGCGAGTTCTCGCGCTCGGTGTTGAAGCGCCTGAATATCTCGAGCACGGTATGCTTGGCGGCCAGAATTTCGCGCGCGTCGGCGCCGGAAAAACCCAGGCTCTCGGCAATGGCGATAATGGCCTTGGGTTTCATCTGATCGGTCAGGGCCAGTAAATAGATGAACCAGGGACGGATGGTCTCGTGGGTGTAGAGGAGGTTGAACCAGGAGATGGTCTTTTTGGCCTTCTGGAAGCTCTCCCCGGCCTGGGGGTTGAAGATCAGGGCCGGATGGATGGCCTCGAGCACACCCAGCTCCTTGAGCCGTTCCATGCAGGCCACCGGGTCTTCTTCGGACAGGATCTGACGGATCTCATGGAAGATGCGTTTTCCCGGGATGCCGCGCAAGAAGCCCGCGTTCACGGCGGAGTGCACCAGCGAGAGGGTTTGCTTGCCCAAGGTGAAGCCATAGCGCTTTTCGAAGCGGATGGCCCTTAAGATCCGCGACGGGTCTTCCACGAAGCTCAGCGAGTGCAGCACCCGGATACGTTTTTCCTTGATGTCGCGCTGGGCACCGAAGAAATCGATCAACTCACCGAAGCGCGGCGGGTTTAAGGCCACGGCCATGGTGTTGATGGTGAAGTCCCGTCGGTACAGGTCAAGCTTGAGGGTGGACTCCTCCACCACGGGAAAGCCGCCCGGGATCTTGTAGTATTCGAGGCGCGCCGTGGCCACGTCGATGTGCGCGCCGTCGGGCAAACTGACCACCGCGGTTTTATATTTGTCGTGCGAGGCCAGGCGCGCGCCGCCCATACGGGCGAACTCCTTGGCGAAGGTGATACCGTCGCCCTCCACCACCAGGTCCACGTCAAGGTTGTCGATGCGCAGGAGCATGTCCCGCACGATGCCGCCCACCAGGAAGATGTTGTAGTTAAGCGAGTCCGCCAGTTCCCCGGCGCGGATTAGGAGCTCGTACATGCCGTGCGGAAGGCGCTCTTCCAGGAGGCTCTGCACGGTTTTCTTGAGGGGGGTCCCGCGGGAGACCCCCTCGATCTTTTCCATCTTGGCATGCATGGCGCGCATGAGGTCGGTGCGGGTGATCACGCCCATCACCCGGCGCTCCTCCATGACCGGCAGGAGCCGCTGGTTGCCGTCGATGATCAGGGCGCGGATCTCGCCCATGGAGGCGACCGGTTTCACGGTCTTGATGTCGCGCACCATGTAGTCCTTGACCTTGGATGCGCCGAGGTTATGCCCCTGGGCGCGGGTGACGATCTGGCGGGTGACATAGCCCAAGAGACGTTCATCCTTGGATTTCACGATCACGGCGTTGATGTTGTACTTGTTGAGAGTGTCGCTGGTTTCGTCGATGGTGGCGTCGAGCCTGACCCCCTTGACCGGAAAGGTCATGATGTCGCGCGCGGTCAGACGCGGTTTGACCTCCTGTTTGACATGCTTGATCAAGGCATGCTCGGCCTGGTCCAGGGTAAGGTCCTTGATCGAGGCGGCCGCCGCCGAGGCGTGGCCGCCGCCGCCGAAGAATAAGGCTATGTCCGCGGCGTTGACCTGGGGCAGGGCGCTGCGCGCCACCAGGTAGATGCGCTCTCCCATCTGGCCCAGGGCGAACATGGCATCCGTCACGAACATGGTCCTCAGTTTGTGCACCAGCATGGCGAAGTCTTCCACATAGGCGCTTGATACCGAGCGCGTGAACAGGATGTTGATGCCGTGGATCTGAAGGCTGCGGCCGTTCTTGATGAGTTGGTCCAGGACGTCGACCTGCTCCGGGCTCAGTTCGCGCGAGACCATGCGCGCCACCATGTTAAGGTCCGCGCCCCACGACAACAGCTTGGCCAGGGCCATGCAATCCTCGGGCGTGGTGGAAGGAAAGAGCAGGCTACCGGTGTCCTCGTAGATTCCCATGGCCATAAGCGTGGCGACCGGGGGGTTGGGGGTGATACCGCGGGAAGAGAGGACCTCCACCATGAGCGCGACATTGGACCCCAGTTCGCGGCAGAACTCCTGGTGACCCTTGACATCATCAGGCGAGGGCGGATGGTGGTCATAGATCACGATCTCCAGGTTGTCGTGCTCCAGGATATCCGCGAAGGCCCCGATGCGCGAGACCTGGCGTGTGTCCACGATGATCAGGCGATCCACGGCGTCGAGATCGATATTTTTGAGCTTGACCATGTCGGCCACGACGCTCTTGGGTGCCGTCATCATGTAGTCGCGCACGCCCTTTTCCTGAGAGCCGGAGAAAACCAGGATGGCCTCGGGGTGTAGAAACTTGGCGGCCAGCATGGAAGCCGTGGCATCGAAGTCGGCCTGGATGTGGGTGGTGATGACTTCCATGGCTAGCTCCTGGGGTGAAAGCGCGTATGGATGTCCTTCAAGCGCTGTGAGGTTATGTGCGTATAGATCTGGGTGGTTGAGATATCGGCGTGGCCCAGCATCATCTGCACCGAACGCAGATCCGCGCCGCCGGAGAGCAGGTGGGTGGCGAAGGAATGCCTGAGGGTATGGGGCGAGATCGATTTGAAGATGCCGCAGGCTACGGCATAACGCTTGATGATGTACCAGAAGTTTTGGCGTGTCATGGCCGTGCCCCGATTGGAGCAGAAGAGCACGTCGACGGCCTTGTGAACCAGCTGCGGCCGGCCGCAGCCGAGGTATTCCTGCACCCGCGCCAGTGCGCTTTCACCCAGAGGCACGAGCCGTTCCTTGCCGCCCTTGCCGCGAGTCATGAGATACCCCACGTGCAGGTTGAGGTTCTGGAGCTTGAGCCCCACAAGTTCCGAGACCCGCAGGCCCGTGGCGTACAGGAGTTCGAGCATGGCCTTGTCGCGCAATCCCAGCGGGGTGGAGCAGTCGGGGGCGCCGAGCAACCGATCGACCTCCTCGATGCTCAAGACCTCAGGCAGAAAGACGCCGCTTTTGGCGCGTACGAGGTCGCGGGTCGGGTCGCTGTCCACAAGCTCCTCCTGGAGCAGAAAGCGGTAGAGCTGCCGGATGGCCGTAAGACGGCGGTTGATGCTGGCGGGTTTGAGGCCCGAATGTTTGCTTTGGGAGGTGAAATCGCGCAGGTGCTCTGCGGTGATGTGTCCATAGTCAAGCTCTTGCTCGGTCGTCCAAGCCGAGAAAGAGCGCAGGTCGTTGGCGTAGGCGGCAATAGTGTTCTCAGGGGCCGATCGTTCCGAGACGAGGTATTCGAGGAAGGCGTCGATCAGATCCTCGTTCATCGCTTGGTGATGGTGGGCTTGAGCCCCAGCTGTGTGAGATCGGCATGGACCATCTTGGTGCTCTTCATATCCGGAAAGGCCCCGACCACTACGCGTAGGCACCCGCCGTTCTCCTCAATGAGATAGCTTGCCACGCCGAGGTTTTCTAAACGCCCGATTTCCTGCATGGCCTGCTTTTTATCCTGGGCATTGAAAGTGGCCAATTCCAGGGTGTAGGGGGTCGGCCCGCCGATAAAGGCTCCTTTGTCGATAACGCCTTTACGTTGCAATTCGTGCATTTGCTGCACCGCTTCCTTGGCCCTGGGGAAGAGTCCATAATCCAACCGATACCAGATGCCCGTGGCGCCCAGATCGGTCTTGGTGATGAAGACCGTCCCCAGCGTGGCGTTCAAGCGCGCCATGCTCCGTTTGGCGTCGCTGAGACTCTGTGAGGAAAGAATATGAATGGTGAACGGATAGAAGGTATTCTTAGCGCAGCCTTTGTCGGGTGCTGCGGGTGAGGGCTGAGGCTGGAGGGTGGTCGTGGGGAGCGGAGCCACGATCAGGGGTGAGCGCTTTATCTCCTTCTGCAGGACATTGCTCTTTCCGTAGCTTGCCCAAAGACAGAGTGGTATGAACATGATCACCAGGGCTGGCATTAGAATCCGTTTCATGAACTCCTCCCGTTATTGAAGGCATAGCTGGTATTGTCAATATAGCTGTTGACGCCGGACAGGATGCCCTCGATGATGCTGTTCTGGTACTCTTTGTTCTGTATCAGCGTGCACTCGGTGCCATTCGTGATGAATCCGATTTCGACCAGGATGGAGGGCATCTGCGCCCCCATGAGGACATAGAAGGGGGCCTGTTTCACCCCCAGGTCCTTGCAGGTATGGCCGGAACTCTCCAGGGATGAGATGATCGATTTCTGGGTGGAGGTGGCGAAGCGTGAAGATTCGTTGATTTTGGAGGTCAACAACAGGTCGTTGATGATGAACTGCAGGTCGGAAATCGACTTTGAGGTCGTGGCGTTTTCGCGTGCGGCTACCTGGATGGCGGAAGCGTCCGAGGTCAGGTTGAGAATATAGGTCTCCACGCCCCGGATGCTTTCATCGGCGTGGGCGTTGACGTGCACCGAGATGAAGAGATCGGCCTTGTGCTTGTTGGCAAAGGCCGTGCGTTCCTCAAGGGGGACGAAGACATCCTTCTCGCGAGTCAGAAAGACCTCCAGGCCTTCGGCCTGCAAGCGTTTGGCCAGCAGCTTGGAGACCGCCAGGGTAATGTCCTTTTCTTTCCGGCCGTCCAAACCGATGGCCCCGGGGTCCTTGCCGCCATGCCCCGGATCGATAACAATGCGCGAGACCTTGAGTGAAAGCTGTCTGGCGATGGAAGGCATGTCGCTGGCCACCTGTGATGGCGTGCCTTTACGAACACGTTTGATGCCGCTGTCGTGGCGTGCGACGGTCCCTTTTGCAGCGCGTTTCGCCGTAGCGGTGCTTTTAAAGTCCGCCGCCTTGGTGCTTACATCCAGGACGATGCGCGCCGGATTCTCCAAAGGGAAGGCCTTGTAGGTGGTCTTGGCGCTTAAATCCACCACTACGCGCACTTTATCATGCTGGTTTTGTGAGATGCGGATATCATCAAGGAGGCCGCTTTTGACTTCCATCCTGTGAGGCAGGTCTTTGGCGATGTGTGTGTTGTTCAGATCCACCACCAGACGCTCGCTCCGTCCGGCCTGTTCGTCGGCGGGCAACGTAAAGGTCTCGAAGGCCGCACTGCGCGTAAGATTGATGACGATACGCGTATAGTCGTTGTCCGACCAATGGCGGACATCCCTGACCTGCACGAGTCCGGACATGGGGGCGTTCGGCTGATCGGTTTTCTGGTCCTTATCCATGCTCGGCGCACTTTGATCGTTAAGCCTGTCGGCGTTGGCGACATTGATGGAGTTGAGGGCCTCGCGCGCTTGCTGCGCCATATCCCCTTTGGGAAATTTGGTCACGATATCGCGATATATGCCAATAGCGCGTTCTTTGTCTTTTAAGCGGAGTTCATACACGCGCGCCTCTTTGTAGAGGGCGTCATCGGCCAGGGAATTATCGGGATAGCGTTGCGCCACCTTCTCATAGGACGCGATGGCGGCATCGAGATCGGCCTTCTTCCCGAAATAGCCATAGATCTGTTCATAGAGCTTGGCCTGCATGTAGACCGCTTTGGGCGCCCAAGTCGAATGTGGAAAGCGGCGCTCAACGTCCCCATAGGCGTTCACAACGGCGAGCCATGAGGCTTTGTCCTTGCGTAGGCTGGTATCGCGGGCCAACTCGATATAGGCTTGGTTGGCCTGCTGAAAGGCCTTCAGACTCTCGCCATTGCTTGCGGCGCAGAGTCTGACCGGAAAAGTAGTCGGGAGTGCCAGCAGCAACAAGACAAGTACCTGTAGGCCCCGGGCTAACTGTTTTTGCATGCTTGCTATTGTAGCCGAAAAGTGGGTACTAAACAACCATGAGTAAGGAGCTGAGGTGCTGGTAGACGAGGAGGACATCACTTCGGCATCAGGGGACCGGCGGCGATCAACCGAAGCATCGGTTCTACAGTGCGTTTGCTTACTGCTGGGCGCGTTCATAAATGATTCTCAGGCCTTTCAGGGTCAGATCGCGGTCGATGATATAGTCCTTCGGGAACCATTCTTCCAGCACGGCCGAGAGGCCTCCCGTGACGATCACTCCGGGGTCGGCGTCGATGTCCATCAGTCGGGCCATCTCCCTGATCATGGCGGCATGTCCGATCACGATCCCTGAGGCCATGCACTCCGGGGTGGTCCGGCCGATCGGGCGGAGGGTGCGCTCGATGACGATCTCGGGCAGGGCCGGAGCCAGAGATCGCAAGCCCGTATAGGCGCTTATGAGCCCCGGCGCGATGGCGCCGCCCATGAAAGCACCCTGGGCATTTACATAATCGATGGTCGTGGCCGTGCCCATGTCGATGACGATTAGAGGCCGGCCGGGTTTCAGATAGAGATGATAGGCGGCTGCGGCGTTTACCAGCCGGTCGATGCCCAAGGTGGCGGCGCTCTGATAGCGGTTCTGGATGCCCATATCGGTATGGATATCCACCATCAAGGGTTCGACGCTGTGTTTGGCATTGAATTCGGCTTGCAAGATGCGGGTGATCGGCGTGCGTACGCTGGCAATGACCACGGCGTCCGGCATGGTAGCCTGGAGGACAGGCATGAGTTCCAGAAAAGAGCCCTCTTGCTGGCATTGATTGGTTGACAGGATAAACACGTCCCGGATGACGGGGCCATCGAAGACGGCGGATTTTATGTGGGTATTCCCCACATCAATGGCCAACATGAGTAGTTTCTTAAACCAAAGAGGTGTAAGAGAGCAAGGTCTTTTTCATGGGTTACGTGTGTTTTGACAAAATGGCACATGGCAAGCCGGCTGATTGTGAAATTTTTGACATTTTGTACCACGACCACAGTGCTCGCGCGGTTAAGGACGGTCAGGATGTCAGAGGGGCAGGCCTGCTGGATAATAATGCTAATAATATTAACTAAATGTAAAATGGTATTGATTGGCATATCTATTGCTTGGTATGGGGAAGGAAAAACAAAAAACGGAGGTATTCGCCATGTTGATGCTGTGGATCGTAATCGGGTGCTTGTTCCTCACCGGAATCGGAATCAGGTTCATGTACAGGGTTCTGGGGCTCACCCCGGTTGAGGCCGCTGCGGTCTATGTTTTCATCATCATCCTGGTCGGTGTGAACACTGCGCCGGCGCGCCAGATGATCGCCCAGTTGTTCTAAGGGCTTGTTAAGATATGAAGATCCAGAGGCTGCCCAAGCCGCTCACCACCAAGATCACCAGGATCAGCGCCCACGGCCTGGTCCTGGTGGCGCTGACTTTCTGCGGTCTCTATCTCGGTTTATATCTTGATCGTTTAACGAATATGGCCCCCAATTTTACGTTATTGTGCTTGGTGTTGGGGGTGGTGTTAGGATTCCGGGGCTTCGTGCAGGAGCTCCTGGCTGAAAGAAGAGGTTCTTCATGAGCATGGTATTCATTGCCATCGGCGGCATTTCCCTGGGCGGTATCTGTTATCGTTTCGCGGCTCGTATGAGCGCCCGGCAGATGGCACGCTACAGTCTGGAAAAGAAAGGCAACTCTTAAATCACCGCCCGCCACCACGTCAGGCCCAGGCGCTTTTAAGCTAAGGCGCGCGGCCTAAGGCGGTAGTGGTCGTGCAATATTCAACGGACGTTGTCGGTTTTGCTCAACCCCGAGGTGCTCACAGCCGATATAGGTATGCGTGGATATGCGCAGCGCTTTATCGGCGGCTTCGCGTTTGTTTGCGGTTTCAGCGATATCATCGGATGCGTCTAAGGAGCATACCATGACAACGGTAAATCAGCCGGTTACGGCCGATCAGTTCATGCAGGCGGAGCGTCATGCCATCACGGGTGTCTTCGCCCGTTTGCTGCCACGCTACCATGCCACGCACGGCGAAGGCCATGCCGCCCGGTATGCCATGGCGGTAACCAATATTCTGTTTTCACTTCCGGCCCAGGAGATGGACCGGCGCTTTCTGGAGGCCCATCGTGAAGCCGTGGATAACGAGATAAAAGTCCTTAAGGACGATCACGAGATCCGTGAGATCGTGACCGAGACCATTACCATGCGCATCGTCTTCGCCTCGCGACAGCGAGGCTGCTCCCAGAAAGACCTGATGGAGCCCATTGAAACGCTGAAAAACCTAGGCCTCTATCTGCAGGGCGGCGCCATTCCTACCCCGCGGTCGTTTCTGGTCAAGGCCGAGGCCTTTTTCAAGGCCTCGCCGCGCTAGCGCTCCTTGGCTCGGTTCTGGAAGAAGCGCATCAGGAACTCCGCGTCCAGGGGTGATAGGTCGAACTCAAAGACCGCCTTTTCGATAACCGTATGTGCGGGGTGATCCGGGTTCTGTTCCAGGGTCTCGGAAACCCATTTGATCGCCTTTTTTATCTCATCGCGTTCAGTTGCTATCGTTGCCATCGTTATGTTCTCCTTCGCCTGCTGCTGATATCCATAACCTCTGTATAGAGCAAGCCTTGGTCTCTGACAAGAGGCTTCGCTTAGAAAAGAAAGATGATTTGCGCTTTCGTTCCACTTCATTTTCGGGCTAGGGATAGACCATGCATGGCAAAAAGGTATTGCTGGTGAATCCCTGGGTGTATGATTTCGCGGCCTATGACCTGTGGGCCAAGCCCCTGGGACTCTTGTATCTGGGCGCCATGCTACGGCAGAACGGGTGCCGCGTGGATCTGATCGATTGCCTGGCTTCCGACCAACCTGTGCCAAGGGCATGCGGCCAGGGCAGGTTCCGGCGCGAGGTGGTGGATAAACCCGCGCTACTCAAACATATACCCCGTCACTATGCCCGCTATGGGATGTCCATGGCGGCATTCCATGACCGGCTCGCTCAGGTTGAACGGCCTGACGTGGTGCTGGTGACATCGCTCATGACCTACTGGTACCCGGGGGTTTTCGAGGCCATCCGTCATATCAAGGCCGTCTTTGTCGGCACACCGGTGATCCTGGGAGGGGTCTATGCCACGCTCTGCTCCGGACATGCCGCCGCCTACTCCGGCGCCGACCATATCATCAGCGGGGAAGGAGAGATGGAACTCATGAACCTACTCACCGGCCGGTGGGGAGTCAAACCAGTCTACCCCCCGGATCCGGATGACCTCGATGCGCGCGCGTATCCCTGCTGGGACCTTGAGCCATCCTTGCGGTACGGCTGTATCCTCACCTCACGCGGATGTCCCTGCCGGTGCACGTATTGCGCCGCACACCTGATGGCTGGTGGCTTACGGCGCAGGGATCCTCACAAAGTGGCGGATGAGATCGCTTTCTGGCATGGCCGGGGATTGAAGGATTTCGCTTTCTATGACGACGCGCTGCTTATGCAGAGCGACTCCTTGGCCGCGCCAATGTTGAAGGAGATCATCAGCCGCGGACTCGATGTGCGTTTTCACTGTCCCAACGCCCTGCACGCCCGTTTCATCACTCCGGAACTGGCGCATTTGATGCGTGCCGCCGGTTTCATCACCATCCGGCTGGGGCTGGAGACATCCGACCCCGCGCGCCAGTTTTCAACCGGCAATAAGATAACCACTGCGGAGTTTCTGCAGGCGGTCGACAACCTCAGGCGGGCAGGCTATGAAGGGAAAGATATCGGGGTGTATCTGCTCTGCGGTCTCCCTCGCCAGGAAGCCGGAGAAATCCTCGACGCGATTCGGCTGGTACGTGGCTGCGGCGGCCGACCGATACTGGCCGAGTATTCTCCCATACCTCACACCGGGCTCTGGGATCAGGCCGTAGACGCCAGTCCCTATCCTTTGGCCGAAGAGCCGCTCTTTCACAATAATACCCTGCTGCCCTGTGAATGGACCGGGTTTACCTATGCGATGTATCAGGAGCTGAAGCAGGCATGCAAGGACAGTTCCTGAAATCTAAAACAATTGGTTTGCGTACGTCAGCCAATCTTTAAGCAGCACTTCGTCGGTGCTCAACATAATCTCCAAACCCATGCCTGAGCGCGGGATGTTCCGTACTACCCGGCAACGCATGCTAACTTCTTTGCCCAGCTCATCATGGTCGAAGTTCACGATAACCACGTCATCGATTGCCGCCGGATAGGAGGTTTCGAGGAACAGGCCCTGTTCGCTGATGTCGCGGACTTGCGCGTGACCAAGCGCCAGATACCCTCCTCTAAAGAGCGCGCGGTATTCCACCTGCTTGCGTGGAAACCGTCTCCGCTCTCGCATTACTATCCTCCCGTATACGTTACGGTAAACCTTTTGCGTAATTTATCGACATCTTGAAATGAAATCTTTATGGCTTGGAGTGTTAAATTATAAATTTTTTTTAATGATCTGCGGTCTTAGGTTTTCCGCCGTTCAAGGCCCTTGATGATGGCCGTCATGACATCGTTGACCGGGGTGGGCACCCCTTGTTCCTTGCCGTAGCGGCTGATGGCACCGTTCAAGGCCTCGATCTCGGTGGCGCGTCCTTGTGTGATGTCCTGGTGCATGGAGGAATGGTGCATGGCCGTGGGCGGGATCTGGTGCTCAAGCAGGAAGCGGTAGTATTCCTCGGGCCCGGCATATGGCATGGCCACCCCTTTGGCTGCGGCCACGGCAAAGATCTCCCGGATGACGGCCTCTATCAGGCCCAGGGATTCGGGGGTGCGGGTAAGCTCGCCGTAGGGTACGTCCAGGATCGCCCCCAGGGCATTGAGCGAGCAATTGTACAGTACCTTGCCCCACAGCTGAGTTGTTATGGAAGGGCTTACGGCGCAGGGGATGCCGGCGTCATTCAGGTCATCGACGATTGTTTGGATACGCTCAGCGCTGATATCGCCCGAGGGCGAACCGAGCAGGACCTTGTCGGCGTACACGGTCACCTTAGCCGTACCCGGACGAACGACCTCAGCCCCGAAGATGATGCGCCCGCCCACGGTGCGCGGCCACCCCGCGGCCGCGGCGATCGTCTCCCAGTTTCCGAGTCCGTTCTGGATGGATACCACCAGACTGCCTTCATGCATGAAGGGCAGGCACTGTGTACAGGCCGTGGCGGTGATATGTGACTTGACACTCAAGAGCACCACATCGAAGACCCCCGTGAGTCCGGTGGTGCCGTAGTAGGCCTTGAGGTTTTCCAAATGGTGTTCGCCCCATAGGCCCGTGATTCTCAGTCCGCCGGTCTGAATAGCCTTCAGGTGATCGTCAAGTCCCACGAAGGTGACATCCCGTCCGTTCTTGGCCAGAAAGCCGCCGAAGATGCTTCCCAAAGCGCCGGCGCCCATCACGAGATAGCGCATGCCTAGCCTCCCTGCGCCGTGAGTATGCTCACGGGCTGCGTCTCGTTGCAGCGGCTCCATCCCAGCATATCCTTAACGGCGTAGATGCAGTCCTGGATGTTGCTGAACACCGGCAGACCTGCCTGCCGTAAGATGGAGAAGATCTTGATGCGCACCTCCTCGATATGCAAGTCGTCCTCGGTGAAGCGCGAGAAGATCGGGATCACGGGTTTGTGCATGCGTCGCGCCGTGTCCACGATGATATGCGGGCCGCTCTCGATCTGGTCATTCTGGAAGGTGCTGATGAAATCCAACGAGAAGTACGGGATGATGATATCGATATTCTCGGCGTCGTCCATGACCTGCATGGTATGAGCCATGATATGGAAGTCGAAACCGTAGGCCCCAAGGTCAACGGGGTTCAGGGTACAGGTGTTGACGTTGCGGATACGCTTGCCGATCCCATCCTGGATCTTCTGGTCGAGCTCGGGCAGGCTCATGCCGTTCTGATAGGCGAGGTCGGTCAGGAGCACGGATGTCCCGCCGCCGGCGCCCAAAAAACCGATGCGTCCTCCGGTGGGGATTTTCTTGGATGTGGCCAACATGACCACGTCGAGCAACTGCTCGAAGGTGTCCACCTGGATACAGCGGGTCTGCCGCATGATGGCCTCCCAGATATGATTCTGACTGGCGATCGCCCCGGTATGGCTGGCCGCCGCCCGCGCCCCGTGCTCGGTTGTACCGCCTTTCAGGATCACCACGGGCTTGGCCACGGTGGCCGCTCTGATGGCCTGGATAAACGCGGGTCCATCCTTGATGTCCTCGATATAGGCCGCGATCACCTCGACCGTATCGTCCTGGGCCAGATAGGCGATCAGCTCCGTAGCCGTGATGTCGATCTGATTGCCGTAGGAAACGACCTTGTTGATGGGCACATGCCGGGATTGCGCCATGCGCACGAAGTTGCTGGTGATGCCCCCGGATTGTCCCAGGAAGGCGGCCTGGCCGACCCCGGTCTGCCGGAAAAAAGGATCGAAGAGCACGCGGGAAGCCGTGCAGTGCACGCCGATACAGTTGGGCCCCAGGATACGGGTCTGGCCGCGCGCCTGCAGGAGATCTTTTTCAAGATGCGTATCGCCCACCTCGCCGAAGCCCGAGGTGAAGAAATGGACGAACTTGATGCCCTTGGCCGCCGCTGACTTGACCGTATCCAGCGCAAGGTTGGCCGGAACGGATACGATCGCCAGATCCACGGCCTCGGGCAGGTCTTCGAGGCTGGCATAGACCTTGATCCCATCGATCTCGGTGTATTTCGGATTTATCGGATAGACCTGTCCCTGAAACCCTGAGCCTTTGATCACCTGGTAGTACGGGATTTTGCCGCCGCCCAGATGGGGCGAGGCCCCCACCACAGCGATGCTGCGTGGATAAAAAAGTCTTTCCATGGTTGTGCTCCTTCACGATGCAATCAGGCTTCTTTATTGATCAAATCAATATCAAATTCAAGTCGTAAAAAGAGGTGATTGGGCAGATAAGACGCTCAAGGATGGACGGCACGATCCAGGACATCGCGGACCTTGCGTGCCAGCGACAGGGCTGTAAACGGTTTGCCCAGAAAATTGATGCCCTCCTCCAGCACGCCGTGGTGGACGATGACGTTCTCCGTGTAGCCTGAGGAAAACAGCACGCGCAGATCGGGACGTTTGCTCACGAGCCGGTCGGCCAGGATGCGGCCGTTCATGCCGGGCATGATGACATCCGTGATCAAAAGATGGATCGCCGTGGGGTGAGCTTCGGCCAGGGCGAGGGCGATTTCACCGCTGGCGGCCGCCAGCATCTGGTATCCCAAGTGTTCCAGGACACCCAACGAGAAATCGAGCACGCCGGGATCGTCTTCCACCAGCAGGATCGTCTCCGTGCCGCCGGGGATTTCTTCCGACCTGGTTGGTTCCTTGAGCCGGGTGACTTCTTCCATCAGACGGGGGAAATAGATCTTGAAGGTGGTCCCGTGTCCCGGCTCAGAGTAGACCTCGATCGATCCCCCATGCTGCTTCACGGCGCCGTAGCTGGTCGCCAGACCGAGTCCCGTGCCTTTGCCCAGGGGTTTGGTGGTGAAGAAGGGCTCGAAGATGTGTTGTTTGACCTCCGCGGCCATGCCGCAGCCCGTATCGCTCACGGCCAGCATGACATACTCGCCGGGCTTGGTGTAGGGATGGCGTTTGACATATTCATCGTCCAGATGCTGGTCGGCCACCTCAAGCACCAGGCGCCCGCCTTCGGGCATGGCGTCGCGGGCATTGACCACCAGGTTGACGATGATCTGTTCGATCAGACCATGGTCGGCCTTGATCAGGCCCAATTGCCGCGGGGCCGAAATATCAAGCCGGATATCCTCGCCGATCAGACGGGCGAGCATCATGTGCATATCCTCGATCAGTTTGGCCAGGTCGACGGGCTCGGGTTCGATGATCTGTTTACGAGAAAAGGCCAGGAGCTGACGGGTGAGGTCGGCGGCGCTTTGGGCGGCTTGCATCACCACCGTGAGTCGGGGATGCAAGGGATTGTCATCCTCCAATTCCATCAACGCCAGGTCGGTATTGCCGAGGATGGCGGTAAGAAGATTGTTGAAATCATGGGCCACCCCGCCCGCCAGCCGTCCTATGGATTCCATCTTCTGCGCCTGTCTCAGCTGGGCCTCGAGCTTTATCTTCTCGTCTTCGGCCTCTTTGCGTTCCGTGATGTCTATGCCCACGATGATGGCATGCGGGATATGCGCAATCGAGATCACCTCGGCCGATATGAGCAGGGTCAAACGCTTGCCGCTTCTGGAATGGATAACAATCTCCTCGTCCAAGACGCTGATTTTGTGCGTCAGGATATCCATGATGGAATCGAAATCCGAGGCATTTTCCAAGAGAGAGAGATCATGGGGGGTATGGCCGATCATTTCCTCGCGGCTGAACTCCACAGCGTAGCAGAAGTTATCGCTGACGTCCACGAAGCGTCCTTCTGGGAAGGTGATCAGGCTGATCATCAGGGGGCTCAAGTGAAAGGCCTTGGAAAATTTTTCCTCCGACTCCTTCAGCAGCGCATTGGCGTTCAGGATCTCCTGCTGGGCTTCGATAAGACGCACATTGGCTTCTTCATACTCACGCGTGGTTATGGCCATCTTTTCAACCGTACCGGTAAGCTCCCGGTTGATGGCCTCGAGCTCCTCCTTCTGCACATTGACCGTGGCCTCGGCCAGCCTGCGTTCATGGATCTCGGCGGCGGCCTGGTTTAAGGCACGATGATTGATAGCGAAGGTGCTGTACGTGGTGATGCTGATAAATACAAAGGCTACCGTGGCATCGGCCAGGTATTCTCCCATTATATAGTTGGGGATCGGTAACTGTGCCCGAATGTGCCAGGCATATCCGAAGAGGAGCACAATATTCAGGAAGGCATACAGGATAGTGGCTGATTTGTATCGGGTTACCGCCAGGGGGGTCATGGAGAGCAGGCCGATGCAGAGCACGATCGAATCAAGCCGTGCAATGATCGGACTGCGGTCGAGGAACATCGAAGTCCAAAGGGCGACCATCGTACCGAAGAGGATCAGGTGCGCGGAGATGGAAAATCGGCCGCGTATCAAAAGTATAAAGGCACTCGCGGCGACAAGGCTGCAAGCAAGCGCGGGCAGGAGGACACGAAAGTCGATTCGATAGCCGGTTTCCGGACTGTGCAGCTGAAAAATGGTGGTATAGATAATGACGATTGTTATCAGGGCCAGCAGGACCAGGCAGATGCCGAAGAAAAAGCGCGCCTTCATTTTGAGATGCAGATCTGACTGATCATATGAAGACATAGCCCGTTCAATCAGTCTGCGCATACCACCTCACGTACAACCATAGCGGCTTTATCATCCTTGAGTGGATATCTATCTTCATTTCGGAAAGGGTTCATCGAATCTTGAATGTCTGCGCAGGCCTTGAAAGTATTCCCCGCCACCATTACTCTTGACATCACCAAGCAGAGGCGTAAGGCTTGGTATAGGCCTTGGCCGTGGGGTAAGATGTCCTTAACGGTACGTATACAGGCCCGGGTTAGTTCAAGGTCGCTGGAATTTTTCATCACGGCCCAGGAGGGACGACTATGTCACAGAGAAACTTCATCGTTTGTATCATCGCACTGGCGCTGATGCATGCCTCCATGCTGGGGGCGGCCGAACCACCTGAGCTGAAGTATAACCAGACCATCGGCAAGATCAAGCTCGCGGTGCCCGAGGACCCCAGGATCAGGGATTATCTCGGGCTGAAGGTAAAGACCGGCCAGTTCGGCATCGGCCAGATCAGGCCGGGGCTCTTGATCATCCAGATCTTCAATATGTACTGTCCGCACTGCCAGCACTACGCCCCGCGAGTCAACGAATTTTATAAGCTGATCCAAACCGATTCCCGTCTCAAGGATCGTGTCATGCTCATCGGCATCGGGGTAGGAAATTCGCCTTTCGAGGTGGACATCTACCGCAAAAAATTTTCCGTGATGTTCCCGCTTTTCGACGACAAGGGCTACGCCGTTTACAACACCCTCCAAGATGTGTTGACCCCGCATTTCATCGGCCTGATCTTAGACGGCAAGGGCACCTATCGCATGTTCTACTCCAAGAACGGCGGCTTCGATGATCCGGCTGCGTTTCTGAATGAGATGCTGAAGCTTTCCGCTCTATTTCCCGGAGGTATCCAATGAACAAGCTCGGCGTGGTGATCATCTCTCTGGTTCTGCTATGCTTCAGTCAGGCCGCGTACGCGGCATCCGAGGCCTTCCAGGACAGCATCTATCAGGTCGGGAAACTCAAACCTATTGACAGCGTCCCCAAGCTCAAGGTGGGTGACAAGGCCCCGGATTTCGAACTGCCGGCCGTGTCCGGCGGTACGGTAAAGCTCAGCGATTATCGGGATAAGAAAAACGTGGTGATCTCCTTCGTGCCCGCGGCCTGGACTCCGGTATGCTCCGACCAATGGCCGGGCTATAACATCGTCGAGGACATCTTCACCGGACACAACGCGATTCTCCTGGGGATCAGCGTGGACAATATCCCCACGCTCTATGCCTGGACCGGCAAGATGGGCAAGCTTTGGTTCCCGGTGCTTTCGGATTTCTGGCCGCATGGTGCCGTGGCGGATAGGTACGGGGTGCTAAGATCGAACGGCACTGCCGAGCGCGCCATCTTCATCATCGATACCAAAGGAATTATCCGCTACATCAATGTGAACGACATCAACCACCGCCCGCCCCTGGATGAAATCGTGGCAGCCCTCAAGAAGCTTAAACCTTGATTTGTTTTTGAAAAAAAGAGGGGAAACCTTTTGCGCAAAAGGTTCCCCCTGGATATCTGAAAAACTAGGCGATGTTCTTGTTGGGGTCTTGATCGTGTTCGGCCAGCCAGCGCGGGCAGTAGGTTTCGCACCAGGCCCGGGTGCACTTGCCGGTGAACATGGCCTGTACCGTACCAGGGTTGCCGATGGTGCCCAGGTAGAGGTGCACGATGAAGAACGAACCGAGCACCATGACGCCCAGGGCATGCAGCATGAAGGCCCAGCGGGCGATCACGACCGGGAAGACCAGCGGAGAGAGCATGACAAGCCCCGATACCACGATGATGATACCGCAGCCGATCAGGCACCAGAAGAAGGCCTTCTGACCGGCGTTGAATTTGTAAACCGGTGGCAGGTTGTCGGTCGGCCACAGGTAGCCGCCGCCCTGCATGATCCAGCCCAGGTCATCCTTTTCGAAGATGCATTCCTTCCACCACATGATATAGGCGTTTACAAGCGCCATGGCAAAGATGACGCCGGAGAAGATGTGCATCCATTTGGTGGCGTAGTAGCCGCCCAAGAGCGTCGGGATGATGCTCCAGGAATGGAACATAAGCCCTAAGCCGGAGATGAGGCAGAAGAGGCAACTGCCGGCCAGGATCCAGTGCGCGATGCGTTCGGTCGCATCGGTGACCTTGATCAATTCTTTGCTATGGTGAGACATGTCATTCCTCCCCTTCCTTCTTTTCGTGGGCCTCGTGCGGACCCTTGATGAGGTAGTGCAGCAGCGAGGCCCCGGCCACGCCGCCGATGCCGATCAGGGTGAAGGGTTTGAAGAGGTTCTTCCACCACAGGACCGTAGCCGGCATCTTGGGGTCGGGGTTCATCTGGGAGAGATCCTTCGGCGCGATACCGGCTGGCAGGATCGTAAGCACATGCGTCTCGTATTTGGGATTACCGGGATAGACCAGACCGCCGACCTGCTCGGCGCGCTTATGCGCCTTTTCGAGCATCTCTTCCTTGCGGCCGAAGAGCAGGGCCCCGGTGTTGCAGGCCGTGACGCAGGCCGGCTGCTTGCCGTCCGTGATGCGGTCATAGCACAGGGTGCATTTGGCGATCTTGTCCTGGGCCTTGGAATACTTGGGAATCCCAAACGGGCAGGCCACGGCGCAGGACTTGCAGCCGATGCAGAACTTGGGATTGTGTATCACGGCGCCTTCGTCGGTGCGGGTTAAGGCCCCGGGCGACGGACAGGCTTTAACGCAGGCCGGCCAGTCGCAGTGCATGCAGGCGTCGTGTCGCATGATCCATTTGAGCTTGCCGTCCTTTTCCAGTTCGTCGAAGCGGATAAGGCACCAGGTGGTAAAGGATAGGTCGGCCGGGTTTTGCAGACTGCCGGTGAACCCGGTCTTTTCGGCCGGGAGACTGTTCCACTGCTTGCAGGCTACCTGGCATCCCCGGCAGCCCGTGCACTTCGTTACGTCGATGAGTTTGATGTATTCAGCCATGGGTTACCTCCCCATCCTTGCGATGTTTACCAGGAAGGCCTTGTATTCAGGAATCATGGTGTTAGCGTCGCCGATGAACGGCGTCAGGTCGTTGGCGTTGCCGCCCGTGACCAGACCTTTGTATCCGAAATGCCAGGTCATGCCGACCTGGTGGACCGTCTGGCCGTTGATGGTGAAGGGCTTGAACCGCTTGGTGACCATGGCGTAGGCCTCGATGCCTTCCTGATTGCGGATGGACGTGATGCGCACCTTGTCGCCGTTATGGATGCCTTTTTCTCTGGCCAGCTCCTCGCTCATTTCCACGAACTGGTGGGGTACCAGCTCGGCCAGCCATGGCAGCCAGCGCGTCATCTGACCGGTCTGCCAATGTTCGACCACGCGGTAGGTGGAGCAGACGATGGGAAACTCCTTGCCCTCGGGGCTGCCGAAGGTGGCGGCTGCGCACCCTTCCACGATGAACGGATCGCAGACCTCTTCCTTGACCTTCTTATCCCAGCGCGCGATGACCGGCGAAACCTGCTCGGCGCTCATGGTATTCTTCACCTGCGATTCAAGCGGCTCGTAGTGCTCGGGGAAGGGACCGTCGGTCATGCCGGCCGCAAAGAGCTGGGCGTGACCATGGTTTATCATAATGAAGGGGTACTTGGCGCCGGGGGCGCCGCCGCCGTCCACGACGTCGCCGGCCCAGAGCTTTTTCATGGCATTCCACCAGATGACCGGTTTATCCTTGGCCCAGGGATTGCCTTCCAGATCCACGCTGGCGCGGTTGTAGATGATCCGTCGGTTGACCGGCCAGCACCAGGACCAGTTATGATAGGATCCCAGGCCGGTCGGGTCGGTTGAATCGCGTTTCATCATCTTGAATTCGGTATTGGTAACCGAATTACAGTACAGCCAGTTGCCGCTACAGGTGCTGCCGTCGTCCTGCAGTATAGCGAAGCTGGGGACCATGTCGCCGGCCTTGAACTTCGTGATCGTGCCGGTGGCCTTGTCCTCGATGTCCTTGTCGACCACGAAGTAACCGTTGATCTCCTTGGCTACCTCGCGCGGAGAAGGGGTGTTCCTGCCGTTGGGACCGACCTTGCCGTAATTCCAGGTCAGATTGAGGACTGGGTCAGGGAAGGCGCCGCCCTCGGCCTTGTAGAGATCCTTGAGGCGGTATACCAGCTGGTTCATGATCCAGAGATCATCCTCGGCATGCCCTGGCGGATCAACGGCCTTATAGCGCCACTGGCCCCAGCGACCGGAATTGGAGACCGAGCCTTCTTTCTCCACGGAGGCTGCGGCCGGCAGCATGAAGACCTCGGTCTTTATGGTTTCAGGATCGACACCGGCCTCTTTCTGCCAGAAGGCCGATGTCTCGGTCTCCCACAGGTCAACCGCCACCATCCAGTCGAGCTTGGACAAAGCGCGGCGGATCATACGCGAACTAGGAGCACCCACGGCCGGGTTCATGCCCCACACCATCAGGCCCTTGACCTTGCCATGCGCCATCTCACTGAAGATCGGCAGATAGGAGTAGTTTTTGCCCTTATCCGGTTTGGGCAGGTAGGAATAGGCGGTCTCCAGATCGGCGTCGCGCCACCAGGCTTTCATGAGGCTGGCCATATACTTGGGGGTGTTGCCCCACCAGTTGACGTTCATGGGGTCGTTTGATTTGGGTGTATTCTCTTCATTGTATTGGGCCAGGGTCGGTTGGGCCGAAGTGGGCACCTTGAGATAGCCGGGCAGGATATGGAAGAGAGCGGCATGGTCGGTGGAACCCTGCACGTTGCTTTCACCCCTGAGCGCATTGATGCCGCCGCCCGCCACGCCGATGTTACCCAACAGGATTTGCAGCACTGAGAAGGCGCGCACGTTCTGCGAGCCGTACGTATGCTGGGTGGTGCCCATGGCGTACATGATAGTACCGGATTTCTCGGGCTTGCAGGTGGCGGTAAAGGTGTCGCAGACCGCCTCGAAGTCTTGGGGATCAGTGCCGGTCAACCCGCAGACCTTCTCGGGGGTGTAGCGTGCATAGTGTTTCTTGAGCAGCTGGAACACACAGTTCGGATCCTGCATGCTCGGGTCCTTCTTGGGGTTGCCGTTCTCGTCCAGCTGGTAGGTCCACGTGGCCTTGTCGTACTTGGTTCCCTCCAGGCCCGAGAATAAGCCGTTCAGATCGGCCGGGCCCTTGAAATCGGGGTTCACCAGATAGGCCGCGTCGCTGTATTCGCGCACATAGTCCCGCTGGATGCGGTTCTTCTGAAGAGCGTAATTAATCATGCCGCCCAGGAAGGCGATATCCGTGCCCGAGCGCAAACGTGCATAGATATCGGCCGTGGCCGAGGTGCGGGTGAAACGCGGATCGACGTGGATGAGTTTCGCCCCGCGTTTGGCTCGCGCCTCATTGACCCACTTGAAGCTGATGGGATGGTTCTCCGCCGCATTGGAGCCCATGATCAGGATGCAATCGGAATGTTGTATATCGTTCCAATGATTCGTCATGGCACCGCGTCCGAAAGAGGCCGCCAGACCGGCGACCGTGGCGCTGTGTCAGATCCGGGCCTGGTGCTCGACGTATACCAGGCCCATTGCGCGATTCATTTTTGTAAGACAATAGACTTCTTCATTGTCCAAGGCCGCGCCGCCGATGGCGGCCAGGTTGAGACAGCGGTTGACGACCTCGCCCGCCGCGTTGGCGGTTTCGAAACCGGCGTCACGGGTTTTCTTGATGTTGCGTGCGATTTTGTCAAGCGCCCACTCCCACTCCACCTCTTTCCAGGCGTCCGCGCCCGGGGCGCGATACAGTACCTTCTGCATGCGCTTATCGTTGTTGGCGATCTGATAGAGTGCACTGCCCTTGGAACACAACGCCCCTTTGTTGATGGGATGGTCCGGGTCGCCTTCGGTGTTGACCACCTTGCCGCCCCTGACATGGGCGATGATGCCGCATCCCACCCCACAGTAGGGGCAGATGGTGGTCACTTCCTGCGCATAGCGGATCTTGCGGGGTTGTGCGAAAGCCGGCTTGACGCCGATCCCCGTGGTGATCCCTGCCGCGGCCAAGGTGCCACCAGCGATCTTGAGGAAACTCCTCCTGCTAATATCCATATATCACCCTCTCTTGTAATAAAATTTACTCAATATGTCATCTTATAATAATCAATGGATCCATACAACCACTTTAAATTATGCATATAATTACATATAAAGGCGGATGAGGTGAAAATATTTAATTATGCATTTCAATGCATAAATAAATATGGTGAGAAAACCCGCGCGCGCTTGACAGAATATCGCACATGCCGTACAGTTGCTCGCCATGGAATGGGATATTCTCTTACAGGCTTACCCCGCTGACCAGGCCGGGATCTATAAGGCCAAGGCCTTGCGCGAATCGATTGACAGGCACATGGAGGGCATGGACCTTCCCGTCCTTGACGAACAGTGGCAGGAAGGCGGCGTGATTGCGGACATTCTGCCCACGTTGGCACGTCTCCTCGGCCTCGTCTGGCAGGAAACCACCGGGCAGGCACCCGCCTTTGACATACAAGCCATGCTTGAAGACGCCATCATAAAAGGTCAAATTCCGCACGTTGAGGCCATGGATGATGAAGCCCTGCAGGTCATCGTCAATCATACCTTTGCCCGGTTGCTATCCCTCCTGCGCGAGAAGAATCCGAACCTCATCCCTGCGGCGTGGAAGTCCGGCAAGTGCCCATTCTGCGGGGCGTACCCGCGCGTGGCCTTTGAAACCGAAACCGGCCGCACCTTGTGCTGCCCCCTGTGCGGATATAGCTGGCCGTTTGTTCGCGTGCGCTGTACGGTCTGCGATAATGCCGATCATGCCACGCTCGGATATTTCGAGGCCGAAGGTCTGGCGGACAAACGCGTCTATTTCTGCCGCGCCTGCAACCACTACCTCAAGGTCATTGACGCCCGGCAACGCCCTGTGCACGACGCCGAAACCGAGGATGCCTTGAGCCTGGAACTGGACGATCTGGCGCGCAAGGAAGGCTTTATCGAGGCCCCGCAATAGGCGCTTAAAATCCCCTTCGAGCCTCTCTTCAGATCGGGTTGACCGGGATCATGTTTCTTCCAAGACTTGGCGGAGCTTTTGCGCCAAGGCATGGGCGGAAAAGGGTTTGCCGATGAAATGCAGATCCTGCTCCAACACGCCGTGATGGACAATCGTATCATGGGTGTAGCCCGAGTTGAATAAAACTTTAAGATCGGGACGGTCATGGACGAGCGCATCCGCCAGTTGTCGCCCGTTCATGCCGGGCAGCTTCACATCCGTCATGAGCAAGGCTATGGGTCCGTCATAATCCCGGGCCAGCGATAAGGCATCTTCTCCGTTGGAAGACGCCAGGACATGATAGCCCAGCAGTTCCAGGGCCCCGCGGGTGAATTCCAGCACCCCGGGGTCGTCTTCCACGAGCAGGACCGTTTCTCTGCCGCCGGGCAGCTTTTCCGCGCCGGGCTCCTTGGGGGCATGGGCCCTATCAAGGGCCACCGCGGGGAAATAGATCTTGAAGCATGTACCCTGGCCCGGTTCCGAGTACACATCGATATAGCCGTTATTCTGCTTGACCGCTCCGTACACGGTGGCCAGTCCGAGTCCGGTGCCCTTGCCCAGGGCCTTGGTCGTGAAGAACGGCTCGAAGAGGTGCTCTTTGACCTCGGCGTTCATACCCATGCCCGTATCGCTGACCGCCACCATGACGTGCTCACCCGGCATGCCATACCCGTGCCGCCGGCAATAAGCTTCATCGAGCATGACATCGGCCGTCTCGATGGTCAGGGTTCCTCCTCCGGGCATGGCGTCGCGGGCATTCACGGCCAGGTTCATGATGATCTGCTGCATCTGAACCGCATCGACCTTGATGTGGTGCAGTCCCGGCGGGTTGGTCGAGCGCAGCGTGATATCCTCGCCGATCACGCGTGAGAGCATCTTGCCCATGTTCCAGATCAGTTCATTGAGGTCGATCACTTGCGGTTCGATGATCTGCTTGCGGGAGAAGGCCAGCAATTGCTTGGTCAGTTCGGCCGCGTGGTCAGCGGCCTGCTGGATGAGCTTCAGCCGGCCGCTGACCCTGGGGCCAATGTCCGCCTGCAGGAGCGCCAGCTCGGCATTGCCCGCTATGGCGGTCAGGAGGTTATTGAAGTCGTGCGCCACGCCGCCGGCCAACCGGCCGATGGACTCCATCTTCTGGGCCTGCAGGAATTGCTCCTCCAGACGCTTACGCTCGGTGATATCGAGCAGCATGGAGATCGCATACGGCTTGCCGGCGATCATGACCAGCCGGGCGGACAGGAGATTGATCATGTGCTCGTTCGTGTTGGGGCGGACCAGACGAACCTCTTCATTACTCAACCAGCCTTGGGCAACCAGCTTCTCTTGTAAGCGCAGGGCCTCCGCGGGGTCTTCCGGACGGGCGAGCTGCTGGATTTCCCCAAATTTGCGACCGAGGATGGCTTCCCGGCTGAGTTGGGACTTTTCACACATCCGCGCATTGATATCGATGTAACGTCCTTCCAGATCGGATATGGCTATTGACATGGGCGCCGTTTCGAAGATCGTGCGGAACTTTTCCTCGTTCTCGCGTAATTTCTCTTCCGCGCGCTTGCGCTCGGTGATGTCGCGCATGATGGTGGATATGTACTCGATCGCCCCGTCGCCGCTCGTATGGATCATGATCACCTGTGAGACCGAGATTTCCCGGCCCTCCCGGTTGAGGACCGCGGTTTCACCCTGCCAGATCCCGTGAGTGCGCGCGGTAGGGAGGCCCTCCTCCTGCACGATCCGTAAAGCCCAGGCCGGGTGCGTCTCGTTCAGGTTATGCCTGTGGATATCTTCATCCTCGCCCCATCCCAGCATGCGACGTCCAGCCGCATTGACGTAGGTGAGCCAGCCATCCGGTCGGGAGGTGGCCACCAGGTCGCTGGTGCTTTCCAGGATCGCCATCAACCGTGTCCGTTCCTCTTCGACGCGCTTGCGTTCGGTGATGTCATAGAAGAACGCGGTCATGCGGTTAGGACCGGTCTGGAAGGCAAACACGGTAAAGGCTCCGGAAATCATCCGGTCCTTGTATTGGATAACGTCTTTTACCCAGCGCTGTCCCGTGTGCGCTACCTCCCGGTACACCTCGGAAATCTCAGGGGCCAGCATGGGGAAGGCATCTCCTATGGCTTTGCCAATGAGCGCGGCATGCGCGATGTTCAGGATGCGGTCGGCCGCCGGATTGCCCCCCAGAAAAATGAGCCGCCCGTCATCCGTAAGCTTATAGCTGTGGGCGCCGAAAGGGGCATTGTCGATCATCTCACGGATGCGCGCTTCACTTTCCCGTAACTCTGCTTCCGCCTGCTTGCGCCCGGTGATATCCGTGACGATGCCTTCAATGGCCAAGGGACGACCCTCTTCATCCTTCACCAGGACGTTACGTTGGTGGATCCAGCGCTCCTGACCGGACTTGTGAATAATTTTAAATTCATAGGAAGGCGCCATCATGCCCTTCGTGAGGTTCCCAAACTCCAGGGCAAGGTAATCGGACCAATCAGGGTGAATCACTTTTTGAATCAGCAGGGGATTGCGATAGAACTCCGCGGGTTCATACCCGGTGATATCGAGCGACGCCGGGCTGACGTATTCATAATTGCCGTCAGGCAGGTGCATGCGAAAGATCATGTCCTTGGCATTCTCGGTCAGCCTTCTGAACCTTTCCTCACTACTCTTTAAAGCCTGCTCCGTCCGCTTGCGCTCGGCAATCTGCTCGTGCAGCAGGGTATTGCTTTTCTCGAGCTCGACTGTGCGCATCTTCACCAATTCATCGAGATGATCGCGGTATGTGCGGAGCTCCGCTTCCATGCGGATGCGCTCCGAGATGTCGGTGATCACATTGGCGATGCACAGCGGTTGGCCGGAATCATCGCGGAGCAGGGAGATGTTTTGGATGGTCGGCGTGGTATGTCCCTGTTTATCGATCAAGATCAACTCGCCCACCCACTGTCCTTCGTGCTGGACCACCGGCAGGATCTCTTCCCTGAGACGTTGGGCGGTCACGGAACCATAATAGGAAAAGATATCGCTTTGATGCAATTTCTCCGCTGTTTCCTCACCCAAGAGACGGCACAGGGTGGTGTTGGCGTAAAAGATCCGACCCTCCAGATCGGCCATGCCCAGGGCCTGCCCCGAGGTTTCCACGAAGCGCTTGAAGATATCTATCTGTTCCTTGCTCTGCCGTGCCGGGGATTTCTTGCGCATAGGCCTTATAATAAACGGCTATCCGGCATTGTCAAATGCACGGAGCCCCTTAAGGATATACGTGGAGATGACGGTATCCGGCGGTGGATGAAGGGATGGCATGCCTCAGCGCTCGCCGCGGTAGTTGCCGCTGTAATCGGCCGTGCTCAACGGTTCGGAGTCGTTCAGGAATTCACCGGCCACGACGCGGCCGATGAACAGGGTATGGTCTCCGGCCGCGATGGTGTGCTCCACGGTACAGTCCAGAAAGCCGATGACGTCCTCCGGCACGAGCGCCCCCTGCCGTGAGCGGCGGCAGGTCAGGCCGTCGAACTTATGCCGCCAGTCCGGGATCTTGAACTGCTTGATGAGTGCAAGCGATTCTCGGGGCAGAACGCTGATGCAGAATGCGCCGGCCTGTTGGATCTGCGCGCAGCTCAAGCGGTTGTTGCGGATAGCCACGCTTACGAAAGGCGGTTCATGGGAGCACTGCGCCACCCATGAAGCGATCATGGCATTGTCCTGGCCCTCGATTATGATCGAAACCAGGTAGATCCCATACCGGAAGCGGTCAAGCACCTCCTGCCAGTCCTTCTGCATAGGTCCTCCTTGCCTTGAATTAGAGGCCTTTGAGCGCCAGGTTGCCCCGCCCCAGCAGGTCATGCAGGTGTACGACCCCGGCGAAGGCCTGCGTGGCTTCATCGAGCACAATGAGCGAGGTGATCTGGTGACGCTCCATGATATCCAGGGCGTCGATGGCCAGCATGTTGCCGGGGATGGTCTTGGGGGCCGGGGTCATGATCTCGCGCGCGCTCAAATTTTGCACGGCGCCCTTGTGTTTGAGCAACGCCCGCCTGAGATCGCCGTCGGTCACGATACCTTCGATGTGTTCGTGGCCGCCCACCAAAGTTATGCCCAGTTTCTTGGCCGTCATTTCCGCAAGCACCGTTTCCAGGTTGTCCGCAGGTGACACAAAGGGCAGGCGCTCTCCGCTGATCATGATTTGATCGATACGGCACATGAGCTGTTTGCCCAGTTCGCCGGCCGGGTGAAGGACCTTGAAGTCCTCGCGGTCGAAGCCTTTGAGCCGCGAGACCACCACGGCCAGGGCGTCGCCCAGGGCCAGCTGGGCCGTGGTGGAGGCCGTGGGCGCCAGACCCAGGTTGCAGGCCTCGCGCGCTACATGACAGGCCAGCACGAGATCGGCCTCCTGCGCCAGGTGCGTCTCTGGGTTGCCGGTGATCATGATAATGCGGATGCCCAGGCGTTTGAGCGCCGGGATCAGGTCGGAGAGTTCCTTGGTGGTGCCGCTATTGGACAGGATCACGGCGATATCGTCGGCGCTGATGACGCCCAGGTCGCCGTGCATGCCGTCCACGGGGTGCAGGAACATGGCCGGTATCCCAAGACTTACCATGGTGGCGGCAATCTTGCGGCCGATGATGCCGGACTTGCCCACCCCGCTCAGGACGACCTTGCCCTTGAGGACGACGATGGCTTCCACGGCGCGCGCGAAGGTTTCGTTCAACTGGGTGGATAGGCCGCTAAGCCCCTCGATTTCGGTTTCGATCACTTCTTGGCCCAAGGTGATGATGGCTTCCGTGTTCATAGAATTCTCCCGAGCAGATCATAATCCAATGCGTCTTCAATCTCAACCGTGACGATGGTCCCGAAGGGGGCGCTGCCGTCATTGATCAGGACTTCTCCGTCCACCTCCGGGGCCTGGAAGTCGCTGCGGCCCGCCAGGAGCAGATCGGTCTCGCTGTGATAGCCTTCCAAAAGCACCGGCACTCGCCGGCCGATGAAGGCCTTTAATTTGGTGCGTGAGACCTCTTTCTGCAGGGTCATGATGTGTTCCAGACGCGCCTGCGCTTCCTCGTGATCGATCCTGGGAAGGACGGCGCTGGCGGTGCCGGGCTCGGGCGAGTAGGTGAAGGCCCCCAGGGAATCGAAATAGCCTTGAGCCACACAGTGCTCCAGTGCCAGGAAGCTCTCCTCATCCTCGCCGGGATGCCCCAGCATGAGGGTGGTTCTGATCCAGATCCCGGCCTCCTTCACAAGGTCGAGCGCCTGGCGGACGGCATGAGCGCCACCGTGGCGACCCATGGTTTTCAGCACTTGCTCCGAGACATGCTGGATGGGCATCTCGATATAGCGACAGATACGGGGGGTATCGACCATGGTTTTGACTAGGGATTTACTCACGGCGGCGGGATGGATGTACATGGGCCGCACCCAGGCGATGCCTTCGATATCCGCCACGGCCGGCAGCAGCCGGGCGAGCCCGTCTTTGAGCCCCAGATCGGCGCCGTAGCTGCCGATATCCTGACCCACCAGGATCAGCTCCTTAACCCCTTGACGGGCCAGGGCGCGGCATTCGTCCAGGACGGTCTTAAAAGGTTTGCTGATCAGTTCGCCTCTGATAGAGGGAATCAGGCAATAGCGGCAGTGGTTCGAACACCCCTCGCTCAGTTTCACATAGGCGCTGGCGCCGGTGGAGCAGAAGGTGCGCCGCACCACGGAATCGAAGCGTGGTTCAAGGTAGCGATCGGTTCCGGCAAGGGCCTCCGTGAGACTCCCATAGCTGCCCGGGCCGGCAAAGAGGCTGATCTCCGGCAGTTCACCAAGGAGCTCTCGGCCGTAGCGGCTGACCAGACAGCCCGCGCATACTACGGTTTTGCCCTCTTCCAGGTGTTCCAGGAGGGTCTGGATGGATTCTTCCACGGCCGTGGTGAGGAAGGCGCAGGTATTGACGATCACCAACCGCGCCTCGTGCGCATCTGTCTTAAGTGCATATCCGGCCTGAATCAGGCGTTCACAGATGTATTCGGAGTCGACAAGGTTCTTGGGACAGCCGAGGCTAACCATGGCGAAACCGGGTGGTTTATCAGTCAAACGGAGTATTCCTGGCTACTACCACGATGCCGCCGGGTGAGATGTCAAACCGCTGCCGGTCTTCTTCGGCGTCATGCCCCACCGTTGTGCCGGCGGGCAGATTCACCCATTTATCGACGATGGCGTTGCGCACCTTGCAGTTGCGTCCCACCACCACGCCTTCCATGAGGATGGAATTGGTGATTTCGCTGTAGCTGTTCACGCGGACATTGGGCGAGATGATGGAGCGCTCGACCCGGCCGCCCGAGACGATGGCGCCGCCGCAGACAATGGAATCCAGCACCATGCCGATGCGCTTGCCGTCGCTGCCGCCGGCAAAGACCATCTTGGAGGGTGGATACGGGCTGTACACGGTATGGATCGGCCAGTTCGGGTCATAGAGGTTGCACTTGGGGCTGACGGCCACGAGGTCCATATTGGCCTCGAAGTAGGCGTCCAGTGTACCGATGTCGCGCCAGTAGGGGTTGTCACCCTGGATGCCCTGGAAGGGGTAGACGAAGACGCGCGAATCCTTGATCATGCGCGGGATGATATCCTTGCCGAAGTCGTGCGCACTGGCCTTCAGCTTGGCGTCTTCCACCAGTTGTTTCATCAAGACCTTGGTGTTGAAGACGTAGATGCCCATGGAAACCAGGACACGCGAAGGGTCGCGCGGCATGGTAAAGGGGTTTTTCTTGGGTTTTTCCTGGAACTGTTCGATCTCCAGGCTGCGCCGGGCCTTGATAATCCCGAACTGGTCCGCGGTTTCAACCGGCATGGGTACCACGCCGACGGTCAGGTCCGCCCCCTTTTCCTCGTGGAATTTGATCATCTCTCGGTAATCCATTTGGTAAATATGATCGCCTGAGAGGATCAGGGTGTATTGCTTCATGTCCTGTTGCAAGGTGTAGATGTTCTGAAAAACCGCGTCGGCCGTGCCTTCGTACCAGGCATCCCCCACGCGCTGCTGGGCCGGGATGGTATAGATGAATTCTCCCATGGGCGTGGAAAAGAACGACAGCCAGCCGTTCTGGATATGGCGGTTGAGCGAGAGCGACTTGTACTGGGACAGGACATAGATGCGTTTCAGGCCGGAGTTTACGCAATTGGAAAGGGTGAAATCGATGATGCGGTACATGCCGGCGAACGGCACGGCCGGCTTGGCGCGATCCTTGGTCAGGGGGTAAAGGCGTTCGCCTTTTCCTCCGGCCAGGATAATGACATCGACATGGTTACTGAGGCTCATCGGTCTCTCAACAATTCGTGGATGGTGTTCTTGAGCTCGGTGAGATCGTGCGACTTGATCACGTAGGCATCGGCGGCCAGGGCCAGGGGGTCTTCCCTATAGCTGGCATAGGCCGTATGGATGATGATCGGCACGTTTACCCGTGCTTTGAGCATATGTCCCATGGTTTCCATACCGTCCATCTTGGGCATTCTCAGGTCGAGGATGATGAGGTCCGGCAACACATCATCCCCTTTGATCATGCTTAGGGCCGCTTTTCCGTCACCTGCCAGCGTTATTTCATAGCCCTCGTCGGTGAGTTCATCGGTGAGGAGTTTCTGCAGGCGAACATCATCCTCAATCACCAGGATCTTCTTCATAATGTCAGTATTTAAAAACATAGATGCCGACAATAGTCAATGACGTTCACCACCAGAATGAACTGATTGTGGTTGCATTTCGGGCGCTAAGAAAATATAGACAGCCCATGCATGCCAAGGTCATCTCTTTTGTCGGACGCGGCTCTTGGAGCGGCAAGACCACGGTCATCGAGCGCGTCATTACCGAGCTCAAACACCGCGGTAGGACCCTTACCGTGGTCAAGCACGGCATCCACATGCAGGTGCCGGACAAGGAGGGCAAAGACACCTTCCGGTTCGCCCGGCAGGGTGCGGACAGGGTCATGATGTTCTCCGACGACAGTCTGTTCATGTATGAGAACAAGCCGCCCGAGGTGGAACACGTGGTGAGTATCGCGGTCAAGGACGTGGATATCGTGCTGGTGGAAGGCTTCAAGGCCGGGCCTTTCCGCAAGATCGAGGTCTTCAATAGCCAAGTCTATGAGACCCCGCTGTGTCTTGAGCATCCGAGTCCGGATTACATCGCCCTGGTGAGCGATAAGGAGCTGCGCGTACCCATCCCCCGTTTCGGCTTCGAAGATACCGCGGGACTGTGCGATTTGATCGAACAGGTGACGCACAGTTGAGCTTCTTTTCTCAAAAAATCTATGCTAAAGCCTGCCCATGATTATCATCCATCTACAGCCTAAAAAAGAAACGCCCATCTTGAACGGTCATCCCTGGGTGTTCGCCGGAGCGATCAACAAGGTCGACGGCGCTCATCCCCGGCAGCTTTGCCGGGTCATCAGCAGCCAGGGGCTCTTTGTCTGTCAGGGATTCTACAACCCCTATTCCCAGATTGCCGTACGGGTGTTGAGCCTGGGCAAGGAGGCGATCGGGCAGGACTTCTTGGCCAGGCGTATCAAGCAAGCCGTCGGCATGCGCCGTAGGATCGTGCCGGCCGATACCACCTGCTATCGGTTGGTCAATGCCGAGGGTGACGGCCTACCGGGGCTCATTGCCGATATCTACGGCGATATCCTCGTGTTGCAGTTTCTCTCGCTGGGAATGGCGCAGTTTCTGGATGATGTCGTGGCCATATTCAAAGAGTGCTTCCCGGGCCATATCATCCATGAGCGATCGGATGTCAAATCGCGTAAGGCCGAAGGCTTAAGCCCACAGTCCGGCCCGCTCTCCGGCGTTCTGCCCGAGGACGATATCGAGGTCATGGAGAACGGCATCCACCTGGCCGTGGATGTGAAGACCGGCGAACGCACGGGCTACCCCATGGACCATCGCGTGAACCGCAACAAGCTCATGCGCTTGGCAGACGATAAATCAGTCCTGGACCTCTTTGCCTACTCGGGCGGATTCGCACTCAATGCCCTTAAGGGCGGAGCGCGCGCGGTGGTCTCGGTGGATTCATCCGCCCCGGCCCAGTCCCTGGTCAAGCGCAACCGGGAGCTCAACGGGGTGAGCCCCCTGGTCTGGAGGCATGTCAAGGAGGATGTTTTAAGCTATTTGAACCGCGAAGAGGAGTGTTTCGATCTCGTGGTATGCGACATGCCCCCCTTTGCCAAGCCCGAAGAATATACCAAGGTTAATACCCTGGCCATGGCACGGCTCAAGCCTGGAGGACTGCTCTTCACGGCCGCGAGCTATGCCACACGCTTTGGCGCCCCCGAACTCCTTAAGGCCGTCAACCGGGCGGCCTTAGCCAACAAACGGCATGCCGCGGTGGTGGAACCGCTGTATCAGTCCCCTGATTATCCTTATCTAAGTGCCCATCCCGAGGGTGTGCACCTGCATGGTTTCATGGTGTACGTCGCCTGAGTCCCGCCGGTCCGATTTATTGTAGGCCGAAAGCCTGATTTCAAAGCTGGGTTGTCAAATAATTGACTATCGATACCGTGCCATTCTTTTGTATTAAGCTAATATTATTCATTAGTTAATGCGTACCTCTGTCGGCATGAATCTTGCTTTTGTTTTTCGATAGTTATGAACGATGATGGGACGGGCCGAAGGGAGAGCGAGTTTACCAGACGGGGCATAGCCTCCCGGCACGGGTGTGCTGAAACCCGTCCTGCGCGCCGGCAGGTATCGTTTCGTTCACGTATGTTCGGCGAGCGTGCCTGCATGCTGGAGAGCCGTTGCGGGCGAAAGGGTCTGGACACGACATGAAATGGACCTTGCGCCATAAAGTCAATGCCGCCATCTTAGGCACTTTTCTCGTGATTGCCGTGATTTTTGCCGCTCTTGGGCTGCCCCTTCAGCAGAAGCGGATGGAATTTTCTCTCAGCAAGATCGAAATTTTCTTGCGATCCATGGTGGAAAGCGAGCGTGAATCCCTGGCCAAGGAGATCATCGAGGGCCGTACTCAGGCGCTGAATGCCAGGATTATGGGTATGCTCCAGATTGAAAACATCCTGTCCGTCAAGGTCTTTGATGCCCATGGCCGGCTTCTGGTGGCGGCGGACAAGACATCGGCCGGTGACGGGTTAAACCCCAAGATGAGTCGTCCGTTCCATGAGGACGAGGACATCCGGTTGGGGATGATCCGTGGGCGGGAATCCGTTACCTATAGCGAGGAGCTTGGGGTTATTGGTGAGCGGATCGGGCATATCCGGATTTCCTATTCCCTGCATGAGATCCAGCGTGATAAGCGCCGAACATACGCCCTGTTCGCGGGGCTGTTGACCTCCATCCTGATGATTATGCTGGTGCTCTTGAATGCCATGATGAGCGTGGTGGTTATCTCGCCGGTCACGTCGTTGAGGGATGCCATGCGCAGTATGAACCGCGGCGCCCTCGGAAATCAGGTATCGATCAGAAGTCCCGATGAGATTGGTGAACTGGCGCGCACCTTCAATCAGATGTCGGCTGATCTGGCCTTTTATTATCACCAGATCGAGAGCCGAAACCGGGAATTATCCGTAAGTGAGAAACGGCTTGAATTCGAGCGCGAACGTCTGGATGTCACTTTGAGGAGTATCCTCGACGGGGTGATCGCCACGGACGTCTCGGGTGCGATCACGCTGATGAACGCCGCCGCCCAGGCATTAAGTGGTTACAGCCTCAGCGAGGTCATCGGCGAACCTTTAAGCGCTGTCTTTGAGGTGCTGGACCCGGAAACGCTGGCCCCCCTTGAGAACCCGATCGATGATGTCCTGGACGCCGGCGAGACCATACGGAACGCCGGGCGCACCATCCTGGTGGCCAAGGACGGTACGCGACGGGACATCTCCTTCAGCTGTGCCCCCATCATCGATAATGAGCGCACGATCATCGGGGTCGTGCTCGTCTTTCAGGATGTCACCGAACGGCGCCGGATCGAAGAGGATAGGGCGCAGATGCGAGTCTACCTGAGGAATATCATCGACTCCATGCCCTCCATGATCATCGCGGTCGACGAAGCGGGCGCCGTTGCCGAATGGAACGAGGCGGCCTCGCGCATGACGGGCATCCCCGCCCAGAATGCCGTCGGACGACTGTTCTGGGAGATTCTGCCCATGCTCGCCAAGTACCGTTCCTCCCTTCCCGAGGTGATCGAAACCCAGCTGCCCATGGAATTCCACCGCGAAGTCATGGGAAACGGCGATATGCAGGTCTATCGCAATGTTACGATCTTTCCGTTGGCGGCTAACGGCGTCAAAGGGATCGTCATCCGCGTGGATGACGTCACGGAGCTGGAGAAGAAAGAGCAACAGCTCCGGCAGGCCCAGAAGATGGAGACCATCGGGACCCTGGCCGGTGGTCTGGCGCACGATTTCAATAATCTCCTGGGCGGTTTCACCGGGGCGCTCTCGCTGATTAAGTTCAGAATGCAGCAGGGAAGGGAGATCGACAAGGCCTTTATCCAGAAATATCTGGATACCATGGAAGACGCCAGTGCGCGGGCCGTGGATCTGGTTAAGCAGATCCTGTCCATCTCACGCAAACAGGAGACCATTTTGGAACCGGTGGATTTAAATGCCACCATCGAGCATGTGATGCGCATCTGCTCGACTTCCTTGGATAAGTGCATTGATCTGGAGGCGCAGTATGCCCCGTCCCAGGCCATGGTTAACGCTAGCCAGACCCAGATGGAACAGGTGCTCTTGAATCTGTGCGTCAATGCCGCGCATGCCATGACGACCATGCGCGGCATCGACGAACACCAGGGAGGAAGACTCACGGTAGCTCTCAGACAGGTCACATCCGATACTGGTTTTCTGCGCCATCATCCCGAGGCACCGCAGGGCGATTACTGGCAGTTGTCCGTCCAGGACTCGGGTGTCGGGATGGATGCCATGACAAAAGCCAAGATTTTCGATCCCTTCTTCACCACCAAGCAAACCGGCAAGGGAACGGGTCTGGGTCTGGCTATGGTATACAACATCGTACGGCAACACGCCGGCTTTATCGATGTCCATTCCGAGTCCGGGTGCGGCTCCACCTTTGATGTCTATCTGCCGGTCCTGCATGCGGCCGGAACTCGTAACGGGGACGAACCGGTGATGGAGGTCAGGCGCGGGAGCGGCCTGATCCTGGTCGTGGACGACGAAGAGATCATCCGTCAGACCGCCCGGGCTATCCTGGAAGAGTGCGGTTATACGGTCGTGCTGGCGCATAACGGTGAGGAAGGGGTACGGATCTTCAAGGCACGTCACGATAAGATCAAGGCCGTGTTGCTGGACATGGTCATGCCCAAGAAGTCAGGTAAGGAGGCCTATCTTGAAATGCGGGCCATCGACCCTGACCTGAAAGTGCTCCTGAGTTCCGGGTTCAAGCAGGATGAGCGGGTGGAGTCCGTAATCAAACTCGGCGTTCAGGGCTTCATCCAGAAGCCTTATAGCCTGGATACGCTTTCCAGGGCTATATTCACGGTTATTAACGACTCCAGCTCGGAGTCTTTTAGGATATAACCGCCGCCAGATACCCCACGACCGAGGTTCTTTCTCCGGTAATATCGCCCGAATTGGCATATTTCAGAACCTGGGCCGTCGTGCGGCCGATGGCTTGGGCATAGACCATGGCGCTGATGATCGGCCCGCCGCCGCAGGCCTCGCCAGCGCCAGTCTCCAGGGACTGGTTCAGCCCTTCGATGTCAAAGGTCTCGATGTGTTTGGCTATTGTTGAATCCATGACGGCGGCCTTGGCCGAATGATGGAAATGAGAAAGGTCCGAACTGGCCACCACCAGGGTCTCCCGGGGGTCTTCAATGCTGCGGGCCAGCACGTTTCCCAGTTCCCGGCACAGACTGATATGCTGCTGCCCCATGATGATGGGACAGAGTTTGAAGGTGCCGAGCGCGACCTGCAGGAATGGCAACTGGATTTCCAGGGCATGTTCGGCCAGATGCGGTTGATGATTGCCCTGAATATTTTCCGACTCGTTCAGCAGAAGCGCGCAGAACTCCTCGTCAACCTCGAGTAACCCCAGCGGAGTTTCATAGCCGCCTTTGGCCCATATTGAGAGAAAAGGAAAACTGGCGCGATGCGAAGGGCTGATAACCACCACCCGCTTGTAGGAACGGCCCTGCACGGCTTTGTACGCATAGCCAGCAACTGGGCCGGAGTAGATATAGCCGGCATGCGGGCTTATCACGGCTACGGGCTTGCCCGTAAGCTGGGGAATGGCCGCGTCTTCGAGGAAGGTGTGGACATCGCGTCTGAGCATTTCGGGACTTCCCGGATACCAGCTTCCGGCAACGGCGGGTTTGCGGACGATAGCCTCCATGCTTCACCTCCTTGAGCTGACGATAGCATACTAGGTAAGGCTCTGCAGATGGCGAGTCAAGCTAAAAAGTGGGCGTCATGGGTGGGGTCATCGCTTGAAAGAAAAAAAAAGCCATCCCGAGCGATGCGGCGCAGGATGGCTTTGCCAATGGCGTTTGTAAGCTGGTCTAACGTTTTGAGAACTGCGGCCGTTTGCGGGCTTTATGCAGGCCGTATTTCTTGCGTTCCACCATGCGCGGGTCGCGGGTAAGGAATCCGGCGGACTTCAGTACCGGTTTCATCTTGTCGGGGTCGAACTCCGAGAGCGCCCGGGATATGCCGTGCCGGATGGCGCCGGCCTGGCCGGAGATGCCTCCACCGCTGACGGTGGCGTAAATATCGAACTGGCCTCTGGTCTCGGTGAGTTCAAAGGGCTGCATGGCGATCAGTTTCAAGGATTCCCGGTCGAAGTACTCATCGACCTCCCGTCCGTTAACGGTATAGGTGCCTTTTCCCGGAGACAGCCACACGCGTGCGGTGGCGTCCTTCCTTCTTCCCGTGGCGTAAATCTTCTCTGGCATAACGACCCCTCTTATGGCTTAAACGTTTGCGGCTGCTGAGCATCGTGCGGGTGCGTGCTGCCCGCATATACCTTGAGTTTCTTGAACATGGCCTTGCCCAGGCTGTTCTTGGGGAGCATCCCCTTGACGGCATGGCGGATGATCTCTTCCGGTTTCTTGGCCAGCAGATCCTTGGCCGAGGCGGTTTTCAACCCACCCATGTACCCGCTGTGATGGTAGTACATTTTGTCTTCCAATTTGTTGCCGGTGAGTTTCACCTTTTCGGCGTTGATCACGACCACAAAGTCGCCGGTATCCACATGCGGCGTATACTCCGGTTTCGTCTTTCCCCGCAGGATCGAGGCGATATCGACGGCCAGCCGGCCCAGTACCTTGTCGGCGGCGTCAACCAAAACCCATGCATGGTCGGCGTCTTCCTTCTTCGCGATGAATGTTGTCCTCATACCTGTTAGCTCCTTAGCGCCCAAATAGGGCTCGGATATAGCCGAAGCGTTTCCGGATGTCAAGCGCAAGATCGTTCACATCTGATCCTGCCGGGAAACCACGGTTCGCAATGTGCCGGAGGTATACCACTTCAAACCCCTTATGATCGTGGCGGCGCCGGAGACATACATTGAATTCCTTGCGGTAGTGCCTTCAGTTTTTAAAACCTCTGCGCGTCTGATATAACAGGTATGCAAAGGTATATACGAGAGATCCATGCATCCTTGCAAGGTGGAGGCCCCATGGAGTGGCAGGGTCACAATACCCTACCCTCCCTTGTCCGGAGCGCTAAAGATAAAAACAATAGCTCAGTATAAAACCGGCTTACTTCTTCATGGATTTCTGGAAAAGGGCGTCAGCTGCCTTCATCTTTTCGTCAGCCATCTTCTCCCTTTCCTCAGCCGCCTTTATAGCATTTTCAGCGCGGGCTGCGGCTTCTTCCGCCTTCAGCGTGGCCGCATTGGCTGCCGCCTTGGCTTCCTCCGCATCCTTCGCCGCCTGATCCGCTCTCGCTCCGATCTCCATCTCTTGCGCCTGAACCTTCTCGAGGTCGCCTTTGGTTGCACAACCTCCCACAGCCAGAGCGAGAACAAGCATCATTGAAATGATCAGTAGATTCTTCTTCATCCTTGATTCACCCCCCTTCTATGCAGAATAAATTATGACTTGAAAAACTATCAAAGTTGAGAGTTACTCCATTTATAATAGCCTCATTGTTTAAGTCAAGTCTTTGGTTCCCTGTCGTTATTAAAGACTCGTGACATACTTCTCAGGTATGAGAACGTCCACGGTGTCTCACTCATATTCACGAACAGAAGAGATGGAGGATCGGCTATTTCTTGGCAGGTTCAATCACGATACCGTTCAGTTCCAAATCAATCTTCAAGCGTTTGGCGGCATCTTTGGCCTCGTTGATATCATTGAAAGGGCCGGTAATAACATGGTAGCCATCGCTGGCTGATACCACCCTTGCCGGGATTTGTGGACCCTGGTGGTTGATGATGGCGGCCATCTTCAGGGCATCAATCTCCTTACTTACAGTAGACGCCAAGACGTACCACGCTTCAGTTTTCATCTCTGGTATTTCTGGTCGGCCATATAATATATCCGGGTGTTTGACCTCTATGGTAGGCGCAGCCCATCTTCCTTGTTTGAACTCGAATATGGGCACAGGAATCCCCCGGGCCTCGGCAAGTACCTTCTTGATTTTATTCCAGTCAAGCGCACGCCCGGAAATCTTTTCAATATCTTTCAATCTTGCATACATCTTCTCTAATTCAACAGCGTCCGAGTCTTCTGGCGGTACATGAACTTCCATATAAACGATTTGATTGCGCTCACCTATGAGGTATGGCTGGTTAACGATGCATACAGGAGTGCCGACCGGAGTGTTCTCGTAGAGTTCCTTTATATCTTCGGGATAGAGCCTTATGCAGCCATTGGTTGCCATAAGACCAATGCTGTACGGTTTGTTGGTTCCATGTACCAAATACGTCGACTTGCTTAAATACAGTGCGTATTCCCCCAAGGGATTTTGAGGTCCCGGCGGTACTTCAGCGGGCAGAGGGTCTCCCTTTTGCCGGTGATCCTCGGAAATTGAGGTGGGCACATACCAGGTCGGACGTGTTACCTTGCGGTCCACATACATTTGACCTATAGGCGTGGGTCGCTCTGTGGTACCGATACCGACCGGGTAGGTCAATACCACCAGCGAATTGTTCTCTTCCTTGAATTGAAAGATTCTCATAGCGGCTAAGTTGATAACGATGCCTTTTCTGGGAGCGTCCGGCAGGATAAAACGCAGAGGCAAGACGATACGCTTTCCGGCCTTAGGCACCCATACGTCAACCCCTGGATTTGCGGCACTGATTTCATTGATTCCCAGGTTGAAGTGGCGTGCGATATCCGGCAACGTATCTCCCTTTTCAAGCCTGATGACTGCCAGTCTTCCAATGACGTCGCCATGGTTCACAACCGAAAACTTTTTCCGTTCCAAATATTCTCCCGGATAGATGGGAAAGGGACTGGATTTCTCCTGGAGGCTTTTCATTGCAGCACATCCATGGAGCGATAAGATGGCTATCAAGGCAACGATAAGACGAGCCCTGCGGGGTAAGAGCGACAGGTCAATGATTCGGCACATAGGTCAAATAAGATACCTTCTTTCTGGCGGAAAATTTGAAAAAACCATTCATTCAGTAAAGCACGGGATCGTATTGGTGCGCAAGGCTCAATTCCTTCGCGGGAGCAATAACGTGCCATTCGATGATGTATGCCAAAGAATATTCGACAGTTTCAATATAACGGATGCTGTTGGAGGGGGTCTTATTAATTATTACAGCTTCCTATGGCCTTATCTCGACGATCGTACCATTCGGCACCAACCTGTCGATTTCTTCGATCTCTTGGTCTGTGACGGCAATACACCCGTTCGTCCAGTCGAACCCTGTGTGAAGGTCGCCCACCCAAGAATAACCATTTTTAATGCCGTGGATCATGATGTTTCCGCCCGGAGAAACACCAAGTTCTTTTGCCCGTTTCTTGTCCGTCTCGTTGGGATAGGAAATATGAAGAGACAGGTGATAACGGCTGCCCACATTTTTCGAATCGATGATGTAGACCCCCTCCGGGGTTTTGTTATCGCCTTGCCTTTCTTTCGGGCCATTTGGGTTGCCCCCCAAGGCTATCTTGTAGGTCTTGAGAACCTTGCCCTTTGAGATCAACGTCATTCTCCGTTCTTTTTTTTCTATCAGAATCTTATCTGCCGGTACCTTCTGGATAGCAAGAACCCTTTGTTCGAGCGCTTCAATCATTTTCCGCAGGGTAACAATCTCATCCCCTTGGCTTTTGATCTCTTGTTGGAGCGTATCGATCTGTGTTTGCTGCGTGGTAATCTGCAGATCATTGGTGATGATGGTAGTGATATGAGATATCATCATCATACTATCCTGCCAGTACCCACTCGCCGGGTAATCCTTTGTGAGTTTCTGAAAACATTCCAGAGCTTTCCGATAATCTTTTTGCTTATTCATAGGATAAGCATAGATCATACCCATTTCGAAAAGAGCCCTGTCTCCCGCCGCGGGATATTTTTCAATGACCTGCGCATAGGTGCGTAGAGAGGATCTGTAGTTCCCCTGATTGAAGAAAATAGTCGCTTCTTTGAAGGTTGACCTGACCTGAGAGCCCTCATACACGTAACCGCACCCGCTTATGAGAATCGATGTCATGATGATACAGGCAAAGAAGAAGCAAAAATGTTGACCTATCCTGCTTTTCCCTTTACCCATAGAGACCTTCATGTCCGTTCTATTACTTCCGATGATCTTAGCGTTCATCCGGGTCCTCTTGCTGATATATCCATCTTCTGAAGGTCATGGATATTAATAATTCGGTAGACGGACGCATATAACAATTAAGAATATTATTGGTGCCGGAGGCGGGAATCGAACCCGCACGGGACTGAGTCCCTTCGGATTTTGAGTCCGACGCGTCTGCCAGTTCCACCACTCCGGCGCTTGTTGCCCTCTTAGCAAAGCTCGTCGTGTTTTGCAACGCCAAAACCCGGACAGGCCGACCTGGAACCATGGCGCGGAAGGACAGGCGCGATCGGGATTGCGACCTCCATGGTTCAGGCGTAAAATATCCGGTTCTTGCCATGGCGTTTGGCTGTATACATGTGCTTGTCGGCCCGGTCGAGCAGGCATGTAAGCTCTTCGGGCGCGCGGTACTGAGTCACTCCGACGCTCGCGGACAACGTGACCGTGGAGTCGCCCACCTGAAAGGACTGTGCGGCAAAACCGATACGGATTCTTTCCGCCACCTTGACGGCCTCGGCCCCGGAGGTTGAGGGCAGGGCCACCGTGAACTCCTCCCCTCCGTAGCGATAGGCCGAATCGGTCCGGCGCATGCATTCCCGGATGGTATCGGCCAAAGCGACCAGCACCTTGTCGCCTTCCAAGTGACCCCAGCGGTCGTTAAAGTCTTTGAAATTATCGATATCCAGCAGGAGCAGAGAAAAAGGCTCGCCATATCGTTTGGCCCGCGCCACCTCGCTTTCGATCTGGGTATGGAAATGGCGCATGTTATAAAGACCGGTCAGACTGTCTTTTATGCTGAGTTCTCGATAACGGCGCTCGCTTTCCATGAGCGCCGTCTCGATCTGCTTGCGTACGCCGATTTCGCGCTGGAGTTCCTGATTGACGCGGATGAGTTCGGCCGTGCGCTCTTCGACCTTGTGTTCGAGGCTGCGATTGAGCTCGGTAAGCTTGCCCTGGTAGGCGGTGATCTTCTGGGCCGTGGAGTACAGACTCTCGGAGATGGCGATGAATTCACGGTCCAGGCTGCTGGAGACAAGTTCGGCCGGTTTTTCTTCGCTCAAGGAAAGGGCGGTATGTTCGATCTCCTTGAGGGAATTGAGCAGCGCTATGAACACCAGGATATACATGATCACGCCGACCCCGACCATAAGGATGGTGAATACCAGCATCACTAAAAAAGGCGATGCGATCATCTTGCCGGTGCTTACCCCGTGGGTGATCAGGATGGCCGCCAGCATAAGGATGAAGAGGAAGGCAAGTTTCATGTTCAGGGGTGAGGCATAGGGCGAACCGTGCCAGGCATGCCGCCTGGCCAGCAGCCGGCGCAGATGACGGCGGAGGTCCGTGGAGATGATCTCGGTGATGATGTGGGTGAACATGACATAGACGGCCCAGGCCGTGATGCTGGCCTTGAGGATCAGAAGGCCGTGCAGAAGGCCGCTTAAGCGGAGCATTTCCAGGAGAACACCGATAACGACAACCGGAATGGCGATGGCCATCGCGAGCCTGGTATTCACGGAGGGGAGACGCTCGACCGCCAGGGCAAGCTCTTCCAGGACCGGGGTGGAGAGCTCATCGAGAGGGGCGTCCTTTTTGATGTGGTCATTGATGATCCGCAGTTCCTTGAGCTCCCAGCGCCGGCCCCACAGGCGCGAGAGCCCGAAGAGGATATAATGAAGGCCCGTAGCACCGATAACCAGCACGGCGCAGATGAGATTGGTCGGATGGATGGTGCCGGGGGCGGCGAAATCGATGGTCGCCCACATGAAGAGCATGCCCAGCGCGGCGGCGATCTGACCACCGAGCACGGAATAGATCGCGATGGCAAAGGTATAACAAACCTTGGCCGTGATAAAATTAAAAAAGCGTGTCAGCTGCGCCCAGAGCATGGTGCGATATCTTAGCCCCCATCTGTTCTATCGACGAAACGGATTTTATCTTTAAATGATATCGGGAAGGCCGGCGGGACAAGTCTTGGTACATCGGACAATATGCTTTCTTGACAAAAGCCCTGGTTCAAGACATGATCAGGGTAAAAGTCCCCCACAAAGATGACAGGGAGAATGGCATGGCGGACGAAAGCACATTGGTCCACAGTTTTCAGAAGAACGCCCTGGAAGAGGTCAGGGTCTCGATCAGTACCTACAAGGGAAGGAAATACCTGGATATCCGGGTATATTACCAGGGCGATGACGGTGAATACAAGCCCTCGAAAAAAGGGGTGGCCCTTTCCCCTGAACTGCTGCCCGAGCTCGAAACGGCGCTTGCCAAGCTGAAGACCCATCTGGATTAGTGACATGGGACCCACGCACGCGGCCCTAGCCGCACGTGCAAGGGGACTCCCTGTCGAAATAGAATGCAATCGCGCCTGTTAAGGGAAAACAGAAATGGTCGATGAGTTTAGTACAACGAAGATCCTCCACGTAGGATCTTCTTTATAGAGGCGGCCAGGCACCCATCAATGGATAAACCTGGCTGTTCTTTTTTTCCGCTCTTCCTCGATTTACGTTGATACCCTGAGCAACCGAACATCGTATAGCGGCATTGTCGATCTCCCGCCGGTCATTCCATTGCCCGCGGCAACTGCCGCGAGACCAGGGAGATGCGCGAGGAGCGAACCTAAAGTTATTGACAAAAAGGGACGACTTAAGTAGAAGAGGTCTCCGTGGCGGAGTAGCTCAGTTGGTGAGAGCATGCGGCTCATATCCGCAGAGTCGGGGGTTCAAGTC
>JBDKSM010000148.1:0-50441 GCA_039680665.1 Syntrophaceae bacterium
ACCTATGAATCCGACAGTCACGGTTCGGTGTTCAGCATCCCCGCCATCGGATTAAGCTCACCGGTTGGTTCGGGCATGACCTTCGGTATCGCGGCCTATGGCGCCTCTGGTCTGGGGGTCGATTATCGCGGCACCGAGCTGGACAACCCCACGGCCTTTGGGACCTATCCGCTGATCCAGGGCGAATTCACCCAATTGCAGATCATGAAATTCGCGCCCTCCATCGGCTACAAGATTGACGACGCCCTGAGCGTGGGGGCCTCAGCGCAGATCGACTATGCCACGTTGGATATGCGGTATGGATCATCGCCCGGCTATGCCTTTGGACTGAACCTTGGTCTGCTCTATAAGCCCATGGAAAACTTAAGTGTGGGTTTTTCCTATATTACCCCTCAGTCGGTGAAGCACAAACGTGTCCTGGTCGACATGAATGGCGATAGTCGGGATCTGAAACTTGAGGCCCCGCAGCAGGTCAATATGGGTATTGCGCTGGCCAGTAAAGACATTATGAATCTGCTGGTCGAGGCGGATATAAGATGGGTCGGTTGGGCCAATGCCGATGGATACAAAGATTTCGACTGGAACAATCAATGGGTGTACAGCCTCGGTATGCAGGTCGAGCCGGTCAGTAATTTTTTCCTGAGGGCCGGGTATACCTATGCCGAAAATCCGGTTGAGAACCACGACGGGTTCGACGGCAGCATCAACTTTATAACCATGCAGCCCAACAGCATCAAGAATGTTCAGGGTATCATATTCCCCACCTACTACTATGAAACCTTCCGCATGATCGGGTTCCCGGCCATCGTGGAGCAGCATGTCACCCTCGGCGCCGGATACCGGTTCAACAAGAGGTTTTCCATGAATGTGGGTTACACCCATGCGCTGGAGAAGAGCATGTCCGAGACCGGCACCGATCTCATGGGGCAGCCCGTGACGTTGGAGTCGACCCTGAGTGAGGACAGCATCGATTTCGGCATGACCTGGAATTTCTAAACACGGCACCATTCTCGAAAAGATATGGCGCTTACCAGCGCTGGGAAATCCTTTTTCAGGCAAAGGATCCCCAGCGCTTTCTTCTTCATGGGATCACGGAGCGCCCCTGCCTGATTGTAATCAAAGGCATTTTTGTATATCATGGGAATGCGTGATTCCAGGTGTTTGGGTGGGAGTATAATATATGTACGAGTTGCTGCAAGGTCAGGTGACCACTTTGTGGTGGCTTGGTTTGATTTCGGTTATCACCTTTTTCGCCTCCCTGATCATCGTGCCCTGGTTGATTGTCCGCATACCGCCTGAGTACTTCGTCGATGCCGACCATCCCACGAGGGCCGCGTCCATTCGCCATCCCGTGCTCCGGGCGTTCTACCTGATCGCGAAGAACCTCCTGGGCGCTGTGCTTGTCGTCAGCGGCATATGCATGCTGGTCTTGCCCGGGCAGGGCCTTTTAACGATTCTTGTTGGTGCCGTTCTGCTGAACTATCCCGGTAAGTTCAAGGTCGAGCGATGGATTGTCACGCGTCCCCATATCTGGAGGCTCATCAACAGGCTCCGCCGTTATGCGGGGCATTCCCCGCTGGTCTTCAGATAACAATCATGCCCGCATTCTCCTGTAGACTTTTTCCTCGGTGCTTGCGTCTTGGCGGATATAGTAACTAATGCAGGAGGATGCTATGAAAGGCACATTACGGTTCATGATCATGTTTCTGGCAGTGTTCTCACTCGGTGTCATGGTCCTTCCCCGTCAGGCAAACGCCGGTACGAGCTTCTCCATCAGTGTCGACGCCTACCCTATAAGCTTTGCGTTCTCGGACTCATCGCCTGACCGAGTGTATGTCGAGCGCGAAGTGACGCATTACCATTACCGGGACTTAAGGCCGAATCAAGATGGTTGCCGCTATCAGCACGATTATCATGGCCAAGGCTATAATCACCGTCCTTACCAGTACCATGGTCGGTACCAAGACCAGGCACGATGGTACCACAGGTAGGTTTTCCCCGAGACCTTCTTTCGGCGGCGGGCTATGAAAAACAGGACAAGCTCCTGGTGATCCTACCCCAGGAGCTTGTCGAAAGCCTCCACGCTCACGGCCGGATGGGTGGCAAACGCGATGCCGGTCAGCTTGTTCAAAGCGATTGAGGTGCTCATGGCCGCCTCAAGGGACGGTAGTTCGAGGATAAAGACCAGGTCGACGTTTCCGAGCAGCGCATACATACCGATGACCTTGCCCTTGTATTTCTTGATGATTTTCTGAGCCTCCTTGGTCCGATTGGAGCTTATGCCTTTTAATCCTTCCGTAGTGTAGTTCCCGAACATCATAAACAGCGCCATAACCGGCCTCCCAGGTAGGATTTTTCCGCCTGCTTCCTTGATGCTGCTCTTTGATGGTATCAGGATTGATGTAGCACATCAGGTGCTATCTTATGATAGTAAGAACAACCTCAAGCAAAGCAAGCCCTTATTTTTAAAACAGCGTATCGCTCAAGCGATTGCGGCCATGGTGTCCCAGGGTGGTGACATGCATGCCAGGATGTGTTAAGCGGAAACGACCAGAGACTGTATGATAAGAATTACACCTGTCATCGCTATCGAGGAATCGTCCATTGAATTTGAATTCGTGCGCTCCTCGGGCCCGGGCGGCCAGAACGTCAACAAGGTTGCCACGGCCGTGAAGCTGCGTTTCGATGTACGTGGCGCCCAAGGGCTTCCGGAATATGTGCGCCAGCGCCTGATCGTCCTGGCCGGCAAACGCCTGACCACGGGCGGCATCCTGATCATCGACGCCCGCCGGTTCCGCACCCAGGAACGCAACCGTCAAGATGCCATCGAGCGGCTATGCGACATGATCCGTCAGGCGGCCGAGAGACCTAAGGCGCGCGTGAAGACCAAGCCCTCCCAGGCCGCGCGCGAACGTCGTCTGGGCAGCAAACACAGCCGTGGTCAGAGTAAAACGCTGCGTCGGCCGGTTGCCCCGGCCGACGATTAAGGCCGCAAAACTTAAAAGAGTTCTACAGAATGCCGATCAGGCGCAGTCCGAGCGCTATATTCGCCGCCTGCATGATAACCGTGGCGCGGCCGGTCCAGTGGTGGATGATCCGGATTTGTTTCTTTTTGAGCCGGAACTGCAGCAAACCCAGCCCGGCCGTGACAACGGACAGAAGGATGGTCGCAACTCCCAGGTAGGCGTGCAGCCCCGCAGGATTGTCGCCCCCCCCGGCCAGCATGATGGCCGCCGCAATCCACCCGGCGATCATGAAGACAGCGCCGAGCAAGCCCAGCATTCGATGGGTCTTGAACCACCAACGCTGGTTGCGCAGGCGCATGACAATGAAGACCCCCGAGGCCAGCAGGATAAACCCCCCGGCCATCAAGACGGCATGGATCAGATAGGGCGGCATTGACGCATCCAAGGGCACCATACCCTATTGGGGTATGGCCAGGGTGACCGTCTTGCTCCCATAGATACTGCAGGTGCCGGTTACCTCGAGTACATCACCCGGCGCCGCCGGAACGCTGTAGGTGTAGGTGAAGCTGTTCTTGTCCGGTTGGCTCTTGTACAGGTTGTTGCTTATGACCGCCCCGTTCTTTTTGATCTCCACCTGTTTGATATAGTGCATGGTGGGGGCTATCGAATTATGAGTGATCGTGGCTGTAAGCTTTTGCGAGGCGGCGTCATAAACGAGTTGGATATCCTTGGGCGGATGCGCGCTGGCGTCGGTCGGGAAACCGGCCAGGAAGAAGAGCACGGCCAAGGTAAATCCAACCAGAGCGACTGAGGGACGATAAGCACTGAGCATTCGTATATCCTCCTTTTCTGCTTTGGCTTACGTTTCACCATACCATGTCGGCCGCGGGGAGAAAAGGCCCCTTTTACTGCCTGCCCCGGGTTTTAAATCGGCGAGAGGCGCTTGCCAGCTGAAGCTGCATAGGTTATGCTTCTTACCGATGGACAAGCCTGAAAGCAAAGCCCGGATGAAATGCGCGCTCAGCCTCATCCTGCCTGCCCTTTTGCTGGCAGTGCTCATTACACCGGGTTGTGCGCCCAAGATCCGCGTCGCTCTTCCACCCAGTCACGCCATCGCCAAGCCTGCCCCCCGTACTCAGGCGCCACCAGACGTACAGCGCGAGCTGCAACGTATGGGCTACTCCATTCAGGTGGGTGCCTTCGCGCGCGTGGACAACGCCGTCAGGCTGACCAAATCCCTGGAAGCTCAGGGTATCGACGCCTTTTATTTCGCCCATAGCTCCAGACTCTATAAGGTCCGCTTCGGGAACTATCCTTCCTGGAAAGAGGCCGCCGCCGTTGCCAGACGGTTGCGCTCTGATGGCATCATCGAGGTGTATTATATCGTCAGCCCGGGCGAATACGTCCAGGCCAGGGGCGGCGTTCCCGGCGCGCACACCATCCGCGATGAAATCGTTGCCACGGCCCGGAGTTACCTCGGCGTGCCCTATCAATGGTGTGATGTCAGCACCAATGCGGTCCTAGATTGCAGCGGGCTGGCCCTGGCGGTCTACCAACTCAATGGTTTAAACCTGCCGCGTACCTCCGCCGACCAGTACGCCAGCGGCACGCCCGTGGATAAAGATCAACTCCAGAAAGGCGACCTAATCTTTTTCTCCACCTCCTGGTTCGGCGGCATCAGCCATGTAGGCATCTTCATCGGCGAGGGCGAGTTCATCCACGCCCCCGGCAAGGGCAAGGTCATTCGTACGGAATCACTGGCTTCGTCATATTATCAGGAACATTACCGCGGGGCGCGCACCTATCTGCAGTGAAGACTACGGCCGGCTGCGGCTAAGGCACGCTCATCCGGCGATCTGTATGCGATCACGGCCGCCTTGAGGCGGGCCTTTTGTTTTACGCAATCCCTTTGGCAAAGCGCGAGACATGCGCGACGGCTTGGTAGGCCCCGCGCACGTCTTCGAAGACCGGGATGCCGCTGGCCAGGAAGGCCTGCCGGGCTTCGCGCAGCATCTCCTCGATGTCCATGGAATCCAGGCCTTGCTTGGGGTTGGGCAGGACTACGACGACCGGTTTGTCCGTGGAGTCCCAAGCCTCACGCGCGGCCCTTGCCAATTCACGGTAGGGAGTGATCTCCTTGACGGATGCGGCGCCCAACTGCAGTGCCAGGGATTTGTAGTGGTAGAGCAGGGGCACCATGAGCTGAAGGCTCACACGCTCGTCTTCTCCGGCGGCCAGGAGCACCTCGTGCAAGGAGCTTGGATGCACGAACGGATTGGCCACATCGATGGGGTTGGCGGCGCTGGAACCCGGCTTGGGCAGGTTTGCCAGGATGCGCTCATAGCGCTGTCCCGTAAAATGCGGCAGGTCCATGCCGTAGGCCTCGGCCGCGTCGCAGGCGGCCACGCCCAGCGCGCCGCCGCCGCCGATGACGGTCACCCCCTGGTAGGGTCTTCGGGGCAGCAGCGAGAATGCCAGACAGGTCTGGGCCAGCTCGATCAGGTCACGGACCTGGATGGCGCGGCTCTGCCTGAGAACGGATTCCCAGATAGCGCGGTCTCCGCCCAGCGAGGCCGTGTGGCTCATCACCGCGCGCGCCCCGGCCTGCGACAGTCCGCCTTTGAGGATGATCACGGGCTTGCGGGCCGCGACCTGTTTGAGGGTTGAAAAGAAACCATTCCCGCTCTGAACGCCCTCGACATACATGGCGATCACCTGGGTCTGGTCGTCGTGGTCGAAATACTCCAGGAACTGCGTGTCGCGCAGATCCGCGCCGTTGCCGAAACTGATCATCTTGCTGAAGCGCAGGCCCATCCATACGCCCATCTGGGCCAGATCCACGGACATGCCTCCGCTCTGGGCGCAAAAGGCGATATCCCCGCTCAGGCGTGCGAGATCGGGTCCGGGCAGGAAGGTCAGCCCGCTGGCCGGGCAGTAGATGCCGAAACAGTTCGGTCCGACCACCCGGATGCCGCGTGACGCCACGGCGCGGATCTGTTCTTCCAGGGCCTGACCTTCGGGCGTGCCGAGCTCGCTGAAACCCGATGAAAGGATCTCGGCCCCGGCCGCCCCTTTCTTCCGGCAGGCCTCCAGCGCCTGCGGGACATACTGAGCGGCTACGGCGATGATGGCGAAATCAATATCCCCGGGGATGTCCTCCACGGTCTTGTAGATGGGGCGGCCTGCATAGGTCCCTCCCTTGGGATTGACCGGGATGAGCTCGCCGGAAAAGCCCATGGCGGTCAAGGACAGGAACATGCCGCTGCCGAAGCCCATGCCTTCCGCGGACACACCGACGATGGCGACCCGGCGCGGATGGAAAATCCTCTCGAAGTCCGCATGCTGTGAAGTGTGCATCATACCCCCTTACAACAAGACAACACGCGGATAATGTACCAGGAAAAAGCGGCCCGGACAATGCCGGAATGGGTTTTCAGGGTAAGAGAGGCTGCATCCACTCCCAGATCTGTGCGAAGGTCTCATTCCTGTTCAGCTCATTGAAGTTCTCGTGATAGTTGTCTTGATGCACGAGCATGGTCAGGAACTGGGGCGGCACGGTTTTCAGGGCCTGCTGGCTTGCGCTCGCATCGGCCAGGTGGTCATCGCCGGCGATGACGGCCATGAGCGGAAAACCCTCCCAGTTCTTCAGGTTTTCAACCACCCAGCGCTGGGTACGCATGCTTTCCACCCCCACCTTGACCGAAATCCTCGAGCCACGCACACCCGCGAGCTCCTCCGCGCGGTGCCGCGCAACGATCGCCTCGTCATGGGTAAGCTTGTCGTAGAGGTCCGGGGCGGCCACGCTGAAGGTCGGATATACCGCGGCAATGGGTTTGACCAGCTTTATAAGAATGGCCGGCATCTCCACCCGGTTCTTGAGCCACGGTGAAGAAACGATGAAGCCCCGGATATCCGTCTGCCGGGCGGAAGTCAGGCCATAGTCAAGGGCGATGAGCCCGCCGTTGGAATGTCCGATCACGAAGATGGGCTTTTCCGGGTGCTTGGCCTTGACGAAACCGTAAAAGGCATGCACGTCCGCCATGCTCTGATCGTACGAATCCGTATGGAAGAAGACCTTGCCGCCCGGGTTGTATTGGGGGTAGGTGCCGTGCCAGCGCAGGTCAAAGGCATAGGTGGCCACACCCTTGTCCTTGAAGAAGAGTGCGGGGGTCACCCAGTCGCCGGCATGGGTCAGGGCCCCGTGGATCGCTATGAATACGGCCTTGATCTCACCTGAAGGCAGCCAGGCATAGCTTAGCAATTGAGTATGTGCGTCGGGTTGGAAGGTTTCCGTCCGTGTCTCGGAATACTTCATGCCGGGCCCCCTTTTTAAGGCTTCGTTGTTCCTGCCCCAGCATTACCATGGGTGCGCCGGAATTTCCAGACCGGAGATTACTGCTGTATGAACGACTCTTTCGTCAGCTTCGACAGATCCTGGTACTCATCGATAAGCTCGTTGAGCTTGTCGGAGATCAGCATGAAGATGATTTCCGAGCGTTTGAGCGGATCGAGCGTGGTCGCCAGCATGGTGTCGATTTCTTCCTGGAGGTCCTGCAAGTGCGGGTGCTCCTGGAGCAAAGCGTTCCTCTGGCGGATAAGCGCCTCGATCTCGGGGTTTTCATGCTGCCTTGCGTGGTTTTTGGGATTACCTTTCAGGTTTAATATCATAGCCATCTCTGATGCCGCCTTTCATATCTGGAGTTGCGCCGGCTCAAGTTGCCGCGTCCGAAAATACAGGCAAGCAAGGCATATGCCATGGATTTTCTATGTGAAAACAAGCAGATATATTCGATATCTAAAGGAATGATCCTGAGGTGTGACCTTTTTTGCCCAGGTTGTGGAAGATTGTTTCCTCACGGGAGGTGCGGGCCTTGACGAACATGCGTCGGCCAAGGCGCCATACGCTGTCTTGGCCGCTAGGCCTACACGACCGCGGTCGGGTCGATGTTTGAACTCTTGAGGCACTCCTCGCGGTGTTTCAAGGCGTAGTCGTTGATGGCCTCGGAGAAGATCTCATTGTAGGTGAGCCCCAGGGCCGCGGAAAGGATCTTCATGAGCCGCTGCTGCTTGCGGGTCGTGCGAATCAGGATCTTGACCTGATCCGGGCCGGTCAGTAGTTTTTTCTCTTCCTTCATGAACGGGCTTTCCGAGTTCTTTCTCTCCGGTTTCCTCTCCATGTCATCCCTCCCCTTGTTTTCATTATTATAGGCATCTTTTGCTGAACCGGCAAGGGGGGCGTACGCTTTGTTCTCAGGAGGGCTTGACCTTATCCTCGATATCGACCTCGAAGGTGTTCAGGAAGGTACTCACCATCATGTAGCAACCCACCGCAATGGCCAACTCCACGATCTGCTCATGGGAAAAATGCTGGAGCAGGGCGCTAAAGGTCGCGTCACCGGCCTTGTGAAACTCCACGGTCTCTTCGGTAAAGCGCAGCACCAGCCGCTCGAGCTCGGAAAACACCGCCGCACTCGAACCGATGTCCAGGGCCTCTATCTTTTCCTCCGGCATGCCCACGCGTCTGGAGACCTTGCGATGCTGGTAGACCTCGTAGTCCGACCGGCAGAGGATCCCGGTCCTCACGATAGCCATCTCTCTCAAGACCGGGTCAAGCGTGCCATTGAGGAGCACGGCCGCAGGCAGGCCGATGAATTTGCGGGCGATCACCGTGGTGGCATGCGCCGCGATCTTGAAGATATTCAATTGCGGATTGAGGCCAAGGAGTGCAGACTTCTCTGCGTCCACGGCTTCAACGGTTACATAGGGAATGCGTGCCAATCAGACCTCCTCATTTGTTTGATATTCAGACGGACGCCGCTTGGTCACGGCGCGGCGTCGCACTGTTCCATGGACCGGTATAACCGGGAGAAGCGTTTGAAATCTTCAATCGTAAGGTCCTGAGGCCGTCTGCCGAGGTCGATCCCGGCCTCTAGGGCAAGTTTATTCAAAAGCTCGCCGGACATACCGGGCAGATTGATCCAGGAATTGCGCAGCATCTTGCGGCGCTGGCCGAAGGCGCCGAAGACCACGGTCTTGAGGTGCCGCAGGTCATCGGGTGCCATGGTTTCTTCGCGGCCAATAAGCTTGATCACCATGGAGTCGATCTTGGGCCTGGGCGAAAAGTTGCCGGGCCCCACCAGAAAGCCCGGGACGGTCGTGAAGTTCACGCCCACCAGCACGCTTAATCCCGCGTAGTCCCGCGTGCCTTTATCAGCGCAGATGCGCAGGGCCACCTCCTTCTGAACCATGACCGTGACGGAAGTAAAGTGCTTGGGGAGCTCGACCAGCCTGAGGATAACGGCCGTGGCGATGTTGTAGGGCAGATTGGCCACCAGCTTGGCTCCTGCCGGTGCCAGGGTCTCCAGATTCAGCTCCAAAATATCGCCGTGCACGATGCGGATGCGCGGGTCATGCGCATACTCGGCGGCCAGGGTTTCAGCCAGGTCGTCGTCCTTTTCCACGGCTACTACCCGCGCCGCCACCCTGGCCAGGGCCGTAGTCATGATGCCGCGGCCGGGTCCGATCTCAAGCACGCAGTCACGCTGTCCCACATCCGCGAACTCGATGATCTTGTTCACGACATGCGGGTTGGTCAGAAAGTTCTGGCCTAAGGAGCGCTTGGGCCTCATACGCTGTCCCACCGGGAAACGGCGTTTAAATCCAATCCGGCGTAGCGTCCTTCCCTAAAATGTCTCAAGCCCGCGATGCCGATCATGGCGGCATTGTCGGTGCAGTATTTTTTCGAAGGCGCGATGAACCGCACCCCTATGCGTTCGGCCCTGTCTTTCAGGGTTTCGCGCAGGGCCGTGTTGCAGGCCACGCCCCCGCTGATGACCAGTAGGTCCATGCCGTGGTCCTGCACCGCCTTTAAGGCCTTGGTCGCCAGCACGTCCACGGCCGCCTCCTGGAACGCGGCCGCGATGCGCGGGATATAGGCCTCCATGCCGGGCGCCGGCACGCGCTTACCGGGCAGGCCGGAAAAACTCAAGTCCAGGTCCTCAAAGATCTTCAATTTCACCACCAGGTTCAGGATGGCGGTTTTCAAACCCGAGAAGCTGAAATCATAGTTGTCCTCTTTGAGCATGGGCCGCGGCAGCTCGAAGCCGTGCTCGCGGATGCCTGTGGCCAGCTTCTCGATCACCACCCCGCCCGGATACCCCAGGTTCAAGAGCTTGGCCACCTTGTCGAAGGCCTCGCCCGCGGCATCGTCCATAGTCTGGCCGATCAGCCCCATCTTTCCCGGCGCATTGACGCGGTAGAGCGAGGTATGCCCGCCCGAGACCACCATGCCGATATGCGGATAGGTGATTTCATGCTCGATAGCCGCCGCCCCCAGATGGCCTTCCAGGTGGTTAATGCCGCACAGGGGGATTTTCAAGCCATAGGCCAATGCCTTGGCGTACGAGATGCCCACCAGCAGGGCGCCCACCAGCCCCGGCCCCTGCGTAACCGCTATGCCGCTGAGGTCATGAAAACCCAGGCCCGAGACCTGCATGGCCTCGTCCACCACGGGCTGGATCAGCTCCACATGCCGTCTTGAGGCGATCTCAGGCACCACCCCGCCGAAGGCCGCATGGTCCGCCACCTTCGAGGCCACCACGTCCGACAGGATTGTGCCGCCGCCGTCCACGACTGCGGCCGCGGTCTCGTCGCATGAGGTTTCGATGGCCAGCAGGGCTTTGATCATTGGAAATTCCCCCCAAGCTCGATCCCCCCGCCCCCCCTTGATCCCAAGGGGGGACAAGGATTATTGAGGCCTGCCGTCCGGCAAACCTCACTAATGTCTACCCCCCCTGCAGACGCAGGGGGGATAGGGGGTATCAGATCTTTTTGCATCTACAGATCTTCTCTGGTAAGCAGGGCCTGCACCGGGTATCCCAGGGCCTCGATGGCCTCGCGGCCGCCTTCGTTGCGGTCCAGCACGGCCACGACCATATCCACGTTCACGCCCGATTCCTTGAGCCGTTCAATGGCCTTGATGGCGCTCGATCCCGTGGTGATGACGTCCTCCACCACCACGGCCTTGTCGCCCGGATCGATCGGGCCTTCGATCCAGCCCATGGTGCCGTGGGCCTTCTTTTCCTTGCGTACCACGAAGGCGTTGATGTGTTTGCCGGCATCGAGCGCCAGCATGCTCGTGGCCAGCGCGATGGGGTCGGCGCCCATGGTCAGGCCGCCGATGGCATCCACCCCGCGGTTCTTGATGATGTCCGTGATCAGCTCGCCGATCAGTTTGGCGCCCTTGGGGTTGAGCGTCACCTTGCGCAGGTCCACGTAGATGTCCGATTCCTTGCCCGAGGCCAGGATGAAATGCCCGTGCTTGACCGCGTCTTTCTGTACCAGAATTTTCAGTTCTTCGCGTTTCGTCATTTGAATACCCTTTCGAAAATGGTGTCCACATGGGCCAAGTGGTGGCTAAGGTCGAACAGGTCTTCGATGCGCTTCTGTCCCAGCGTGCCCACCACATCCTTGTCCTTGAGCAGCAGCTCCTTGAAGGTTTTCTTCCCGTCCCAGACCGGCAGGGCGTTACGCTGTACCCAGGCATAGGCCGTATCGCGCGCAATCCCGGCCTCCACCAAAGCCAGCAGCACGTTCTGCGAATGCCACAGACCCTTGGTCAGCTCCAGGTTCCTGGCGATGTTTTCCGGGTAGACCATCAGGCCTTCGATCAGGCCCGTGATGCGCTTCAAGGCGAAGTCCGTGATGGCGGTGGCGTCCGGTCCGATCACGCGCTCCACGCTGGAGTGGCTGATATCGCGCTCGTGCCACAGGGCGATGTTTTCCAGAGAGGACAGGCAGTAGCCTCTTAAGAGCCGCGCCATGCCCGTGATGTTCTCGGACAGGATGGGGTTCTTCTTGTGCGGCATGGCCGAGGAACCTTTTTGCCCCTTGCCGAAAGGCTCGCTTACCTCCAGCACCTCGGTGCGCTGCAAGTGCCTGACCTCGGTGGCGATCTTTTCCAAGGTCCCGCCGATGATGGCCAGGGTGGTGAAGAACTGGGCATGCCGGTCGCGCTGGATCACCTGGGTGCTGATGGGAGCGGGCTTAAGCCTCAGTTTCTTGCACACGTACGCCTCCACCTCGGGCGGCACATTGGCGTACGTGCCCACCGCGCCCGAGATCATGCCGTAGGAAATGGCCTCCACCGCCGCCTGCATGCGCTTGATATTGCGCTTGGTCTCCGCGAACCACAGCGCAAACTTGAGCCCGAAGGTGATGGGCTCGGCATGGATGCCGTGCGAGCGGCCCATGGCCGGCACGTGCTTGAAGTCGTAAGCGCGCCGCTTCAAGGCCTGCAGCAGGGCCTTCATGTCCTCCAGGATCACCTGGCCGCTTTCCTTGAGCAACAGGGCATAGGCCGTATCGAGCACGTCCGAGGAGGTCAGGCCCATGTGGATGTAGCGCGCGTCGTCGCCCACGTATTCGCCCACGCAGGACACAAAGGCGATCACGTCATGCCGGGTCACTTCCTCGATCTCCTCGATGCGTCTGACCTCGAACTTGGCATTGGCCTTGATGTTCTTGAGGCTCTCGGCCGGGATCTTGCCCAGCCTGGCCCAGGCCTCGCAGGCCGCCAGCTCCACATCGAGCCATTTCTGATAGCGGTTCTCATCCGACCAAATCTGTTCCATGGCCGTGGTTGTATAGCGTGCAATCATTGCAAGCCCTCCTGGCGCTCTTTAAGCATGAAAACCAAAAAATATCAATCAACCCTCCTTAATCCTCGAAGATATCGGGTGATCTTGTTCAAATCGCATCGCATCTGCCAGTTGGATTTATCCCGCGAGCGTTCATATATCCAATCACGCGATCAGGCATTGCCAAATGTCTTTAAGATATCGGATTGGGTGTAGTGAACCTTCGTCCTCCATGCTTCAGCTCCAGGGATGGCGTGGGTCACAATGTGTCGGGATAGACAAATTGGACGCACCCTGCGTGCGCCCTTTTGGGCGATGGCCATGGAAGGACCGAGTCAAACCTCCACCCAGGTACCTGCATGCTATGGTCCATGGAAGGCCATCCTGCAGGAATCCCTGTTGATTCTTTTTGCCGGTTCAGGTTAAGGGCTTTTACAGGGGAGCCCGCATGAAGAATGGTATGATAGGAATACTGCTGATGGCCTGCCTGGGCATGGCCGCACCAGGCTGCACCTACCGGGGCTGGTATGAGGGTTTCCAGAGGCAGCAGCGCGAGGAATGCTACAAGCAGCCCACCCCTGAAGAGGTCCGGAAGTGCCAGGATAAGGTTGACAGCATAACCTATGAGCAATACACCAAGGCCCGCAAGGATTCAGAGAAAAAGGGGGAATGACACATGCCGCGTGATCCCAAGCGTATCTGCCCGGTGGAGCTCGCCGGCCATCTCGACAGCCGTTTCCGCCGCTGGCTCCATGACCCGCGCAAGATCCTCGCGCCCTACCTTGCGCCAGGCATGCGCGCCCTGGACATCGGTTGCGGACCGGGATTTTTCACCCTTGATATGGCCTACCTGGTCGGGAAGACAGGTCATGTGTGGGCCGCGGATATCCAGCCAGGCATGCTGGATACATTGAAAAGCAAGATAAAGGGCACCGAGCTTGAAGACCGCATCGACCTCAAACTGATCGAAGACGGCAGGTTCGGCGGCCTGGATTCCTTTGATTTTGCCCTGGCCTTCTACATGGTGCACGAAGTGCCTGACCAGCCTGCATTCTTCAAAGAGATCCACTCCGTGCTCAATTCCGGAGGCCTGGCCCTGATTGTGGAGCCGCCCTTGCATGTCTCGCGGCAGGACTTCCAGGCCACCATCCGGACCGCACAGGAAGCTGGATTGATTCAGGCCGACAGACCCAAAATGATCCTGAGCAAGGCCGTGCTGCTGAAAAAAGGTTAAGCCCAAAGACCAAGGCATGGTTCTGGGCTGGTTCCGCCTTCGTTCCCCCGGAATCAAGGATTCTGCGATATCCAGTCCGCCGGAATACAGTGCGGCGGACTGGATATGAGGATGTTTGTAACCTGGGTGGCACTGGCCAAGGCTTTAGGCTTGCCAGTGATGATCGAAAAAAGCGATTCAGGGGGAGATGTTTCTCTACACGGACCAAGGCGAAAGCCTTGGTCCGTGCCACCCCAAAAGATACAGTTGTTTTGGCCACTCGAGGATGTCTCGGTGTGGATCAGCTGATCAGGCCTCATCAGAATCATCTTACCATATGATCCCATATGGGGAACAAATATACCCATTTTGAGTACGGCCTTTGGCCTGGCAAAATTCCCGGCTAGACCGGCAGAAACCAAGCTTTCGGTTTAGCCCGTGCCGTTGTTTCCTTTGCCCTATCCTCACCCCTGCAGCGAAACCCGGAACTTGCTCACATCCAGAGTCATGTTCACGGCCTGCTCGCGCAGGTTTTCGAGCACGCCGGCCAGCTCTTCGAACGTGGCGGCGTTCTTCTGAGTGGTGGTGTCGATCTGGCTGATGGAGGTGGTCTGGTTGCTGATGTTCCGGCTCTGCTCCTTGCTGGCGTTGCCGATCGCGTCCATCATGGTGAAGAAGAACTCCATGCGCGACATCATCTCCTCCAAAGAGGCCGAGGTTATTTGCATGGTCTCGTCGCCGGTCTTGATCCGGTTCACGGTGGAGTCAATCAGGGCGCGAATCTCAATGCACGGCCGTGCCAGGGGCATCGGCTAAGCGGATGTATGGATGGCGACAAGAAAGGATGAGGCATGAAGGGCGGCCGCGGTAAAGTCGCCTACCGCAGCCGCCCTTTAAGATCAACCGCTCAGATAGCTCCTAATTGCCTACCGCGCCCTGCCCTGTCAAGATGCCCATGGAAGAGCCTTTATCCACCAAGTAATTGGCCGCTACCGTGCCGTCCTTGAATTCAAGCACGACATCCTTCTGCAGGGTCTTGCCGAAGAGCAGCACAAAGTATCCGCACTTGTTGCTGTAGCCCCAATATTCCGTATCGCCGGCCTTGGCTACTGCATCCGGCACGCCCAAGGCCTTGATCACATCAGCCTTGCCCTGGCCCATGAGATCGCTGGGCACCGAGATCTCGGAATACGACATGGTGGCCTTGCCGATTTTCCCGAACGCACAACCCGATACCGCCATAACGAAGACAACCATGATAATGCCAAGTATACGCGTTCCCTTTTTCGACTCCATGAGAGCTCCTTTCATTAGTTTGATACCGACGCCGGGGGAGAGAGAATCCCGATCGAAGAACCTTTGTCGATGAGATAGGCCGTCTTTACTTTATCACCCACGAATTCCAGGATCAGGTCCTTGACCTCGATCTTTCCGCCGGAAATATAGTAAAGATAGAAGTACCACCCGACCTGGTTGCGATAGCCCCAGTAATCCATGCCCGGCTCGGCCAGCACGAAATCCGGGTCACCCAATTTTTTCATGACCGCGACGCGGTCCTGTCCCACGAGCCCATCCGGGGCCGTGATCGAAGACATCGTCATGTCGGCCTTGCCGAACTTGGCGGTGGCGCACCCGCTCGCTAACGCCAGGACCATGCCGATCCCCACGCAGATGAGGATTACCCGTAACTTTTCGCTACGCACATTGTTCCTCCTTTCCGAATGTTTTTAAACTATTACATCCTAATAACTTGTTCCCATATGCCTGAGAACCGGCCGGACGTCAACGGTCGTATGACCCGTGAAGGGGATCATGGTGGAGCTGGCGAAAAGGCGCGTGATGCGCGCCTGATAGCTAGTGCGTCAGACGCCCCACAGGACGGGCGGTGTCCTTGGTGGCGCCGTCACATGTGGAATATCCCAGAGATATAATTCTGAAAACTTTCGTGCCAATCAGAACTTCCTGGGTGCTGCAATTCTATCCCGATAACAGGTGAAAAGCATAATCTGTCCGGTTCCGGCGGCGGCGATGCTCCATCCGCCGGAACCGGAAAAGCTGAGCGTTATTTCGCCGTCTTGTCGGAAGCCCTCGAAGGCGACAAGCTACGATCCGGCGAGGTCGAAACGGTCAAGGTTCATGACCTTGTTCCACACCGCGACAAAGTCGCGCAGGAACTTCTCCTGGGAGTCCTCGCATGCGTAGACTTCCGCCAAGGCGCGGAGCTGGGAGTTGGAACCGAAGATCAGATCGACGCGCGTGGCGGTCCACTTCAGTTCCCCCGTGGCGCGATCGCGCCCTTCGAACACGCCCTCGGCTTCCGGGGATGGCGTCCACACCGTCCGCATGTCAAGCAGGTTCACGAAGAAGTCGTTGGTCAGGGCCTCGGGCCGCTTGGTGAAGACACCGTGCCGGGTCTGTCCGAAGTTGGTATTGAGGACGCGCATGCCGCCCACCAGAACCGTCATCTCTGGCGCGGTCAGGGTCAGCAATTGCGCCTGATCCACCAGCAGCTCCTCGGCCGATACCGAAAATTTGGTCTTGAGGTAGTTGCGGAAGCCGTCCGCCTTTGGTTCGAGCACGGCGAAGGAGGCTGCATCGGTTTGCTCCTCAGAGGCGTCCATGCGTCCCGGCGTGAAGGGAACCGCCGTTTTGTGGCCGGCATTCTTCGCCGCCTGCTCGACGCCGGCGCAACCGGCCAGCACGATCAGATCGGCCAGCGAGACCCTCTTGCCTCCGGACTGGGCGCTGTTGAACGCGCCTTGGATGCTCTCCAGGGCCGTGAGGACCTTGGCCAGCCTCTCCGGCTGATTGACCTTCCAATCCTTTTGCGGCGCCAGGCGGATGCGGGCGCCGTTGGCGCCGCCGCGCTTGTCCGAGCAGCGGAAGGTGGAGGCCGATGCCCAGGCCGTGGAAACCAGTTCCGAGACAGACAAGCCGGCAGACAGGATCTTGCGCTTGAGGACGGTAATGTCCTTTTTATCGATCAGTTGGTGATTGACGCTAGGGATGGGGTCTTGCCAGATGAGCTCCTCGGCGGGGACCTCCGGGCCGAGATAGCGCGCGCGCGGGCCCATGTCGCGGTGGGTCAGCTTGAACCAGGAGCGGGCGAAGGCGTCCGCGAACTGATCCGGATGCTCGTAGAAGCGCCGCGAAATCTTTTCGTACACCGGATCGAACCGCAAAGAGAGGTCCGTGGTCAGCATGGCCGGCGTAATACGCTTGGAGGGGTCGTGGGCATCCGGCACGGTGCCGGCGCCCGCGCCGCCCTTTGGTATCCACTGATACGCGCCGGCCGGGCTCTTGGTCAGCTCCCATTCGAAGCTGAACAGGATCCGGAAGAAATTGTTGCTCCACTTCGTGGGCGTGTTGGTCCAGGTGACCTCCAGGCCGCTGCCGATCGTGTCGCCGCCTTTGCCCGTGCCGAAGCTGCTCTTCCAGCCCAGGCCCTGCTGCTCGATGGGGGCGGCTTCGGGCTCGGGCCCCACATGTTTGGCGTCGCCGGCGCCGTGGGTCTTGCCGAAGGTGTGGCCGCCCGCGATGAGCGCCACCGTCTCCTCGTCGTTCATGGCCATGCGGGCGAAGGTCTCGCGGATATCCTTGGCCGCGGCGATCGGATCCGGATTGCCGTTCGGGCCTTCCGGATTGACGTAAATCAGACCCATCTGCACGGCCGCGAGCGGATTTTCGAGATCCCTCTCGCCCGAGTAGCGCGTGTCGCCCAGCCATTTGTCTTCCGAGCCCCAGTAGATGTCTTGTTCGGGTTCCCAGATGTCCTCGCGCCCGCCGCCGAAACCGAAGGTCTTGAATCCCATCGATTCCAGGGCGACGTTGCCGGCCAGGATCATCAGGTCGGCCCAAGAGATCTTGCGACCATACTTCTGCTTGATCGGCCAAATCAGCCGGCGCGCCTTGTCGAGATTGACATTGTCGGGCCAACTGTTCAGCGGCGTAAAGCGCTGGCTGCCGCTGCCACCGCCACCGCGGCCGTCGCCCATGCGGTAGGTGCCGGCGCTGTGCCACGCCATGCGGATGAACAGGGGTCCATAGTGTCCGAAGTCCGCCGGCCACCAGTCCTGCGACTTCGTCATCAGCTCACGGAGGTCCTTCTTCACGGCCGCCAGATCGAGACTTTTGAACTCTTGAGCGTAGTTGAAATCCTCGCCCATCGGATTGGACTGGGAGGAATGCTGGTGCAGGATATCGAGCCGCAGCTGGTTCGGCCACCAGTCCCGGTTCGACGCGCCTCTGCCGGGCATCCTGCCCGATTTGCTATCTTCATTCATACTATTACCTCCTTTCCCTGTGCGAATTGTTGAACCACGCTGCTATGAATAATGCTGTTTCGTTGTCCATGCAGGTAACAAGCATTCGTCCGCCTGCGTGCGGCAATCATGTACCGCACCCATAGATTTTACGTGATTTAAATAAGAATGACCGTGCAGCATGTCAACTGCATGAGGTGGTATCAGGGCGTGCCGCCGTCCTTCACGATGCGCCCCTTGAGCATGATAGGGAAATAGATGCTCATGTCGTTCAAGAGCTTGTCTTCCCTGGTGGTGTTGGCCACATAGGTAAAGACCATGTCCGCGCCTGTCAGCATGGGGTGCGACTTGCCGGCATAGATCAGGATGTCGGGCCGGCCCTGCTCGGCCGGGGTGCAGAAGCAGCTCTTTTCCGACCAGGGTCCGGTCGTGGCGGGGGCGACAGCGAACGCCAGGCAGGGGTTCATGACCGACAGGGTCTGGACCTGGAGATAGCGCTTTTCTCTGGGCAGGTATTCCACGGTGAATTCCATCTGGCCCTCGGCACTGATGCGTCTGGGTTTGGCGGCGCCTTCTTTGTGCCCCATCCAGCCCGCCTTCTCGCCCGCCCACCACTGCGGGCCGGTCAGCGTGCCGGTGCGGGCAAGGCGGACGGGCCAGCGCACGAGGTACACGGAGCGGTCTTTTTCAGCCGCGGCAAAGACCTGCAGAAAGCCATCAACCAATAGAGGGTTGCCCGAACCGACCAGCAGGCCCTGCCTTTGCGGGCTTATCAGATAGGTCAGATTCCAGCGGTCGGGCTCCTCCTGGGGGTTGTCGATCCAGACCGCCTTCCAGCCGCGGGTCTCGAAGCCCAGCACATTCTTGGAGGTCCCGATCTCCATCAGGAAGATAAGCAAGTGCCTGCCCAGCATGATGCCGGAGGCCGGCCAGTACCAGGTATCGCCCTTGGGAGCGAAGAAGGCCGCGGGCTTGCCGTCTTTCGTGTTCCAGTAGAATTTCATGCCGGCTACACTCGGGTCGTAGCCGGTCTGGATGGCGATGCTGTTGCGCGCCAGGGCCGACAAGCTCCGCGAACCGGTAGACTGCGTATCGATAAAGCTGTCGCCGAAGAGCCAGAGCACCCTGCCGGCGCCTAAGTCGACCGCGGTGGCGCCGTCGCCGCCCAGCCAGCGCGGGTCGCCGTGGAAGATCTTCTCGGCCTCCTCCCAGCGTGTTGCCTCGATGCGCCACTGTGCTGCGACTTCTTGAGCGGCCAGGCAAACCGGCCAAGGGAACACGACGATCAGGGCCAGGACAATGCCGATCAGGCGGCCGTGGCAGGACTTGCAGCCGTGGGACACAGTGGTGGCATTCATAGAATTTTCACCTCGTATTTCTGCATGAAACCGATTGGCTGAAACGAAAGCTTGGCCTGGCGCAGGCCGTCATCGTCCAGGTCCTGTTCGCGGTTCACGGTTGCATACCCCGGGTTGTGGGCCAGGAACATCTGGTTGATGGCCTGGTAAATGCCGGTATAATCCGGCAGGCCTTTCTCGAAATGGATCAGGAGCGTATCGGCTGCAAAATGTTCCGCCACGGTAAAGGCCGCTATTCTTTGATCGACTTCGATCAGGGCGCCCATGATGCCCTTGAGCTTCTCCCAATCGTTCAGCACCCGGCAGACGGCGCGGTTCTCGGCGGCCAGGCTTTCAAACGACCCGCAGTCGCGCCAGGCGCACCAGCGGTCCTGGGCCGAGAGCACCGCCTGTATGGCAGCGGCATCAATTGCCCGGTACTGGTGTTGATGGCGCTTCATAAACTGGTTCAGCAGGTTTTTCTTGGCGTGAAAGCGGTTGCCTTTGAGCTCCACGAGCTCGGGGACGGAATAGAGATAATCGAAATGTCCGCGCGCCTCGCGCGTCTCAAGTCCGCCCGCTAAGGCCGCGCTCCAGATATCCTTCAGGCGCCTTGGCACCCTGACAAAGGGCAGTTCCTTGCACGCGGCCTGTTTGAAAGCCGTCCGCCAGTCCACTTGCTCCCAGGCCCCGATCGGCGCCCACAGACAGGACGTTGGAGAAGACTGCCTGATCCAGACCAGATCATCCTGCCAGGACCAGGCAAGCCCATGCTCCTCGGCCCACGCCCAGAGATTGATGAAGCTGTAGTCCGAGGTCTTCTCCGGGCATTGGCGGAGCTTATCAAGATACGCATCCTGCCGGGACAGGTCGATGGCTTCAAAGTCCGGCATTGGCTCCCCTCCCCCACATCACTTCAAATGCCTTGACCATATGTATACAATAACCGCAACACTGTGCCAAGGGAAGGCCGTCCTCTGGAAAAGATCCCACGAAGCGCACGCTTGAACCGCAAGAACAAGGCTTGACCTGAGGGATGATCGCGGGTATCACAACCTCAATGATCAGAACGGACGTGGTCATCATCGGCGGCGGCGCCACGGGCTGCGGCATAGCCCGGGATCTGGCGCTCAGGGGCATCGCCCACTACCTCGTCGAGAAGGACGACTTCGCGGCCGGCGCCACCGGTGCCTGTCACGGCCTGCTCCACAGCGGCGGCCGCTACGTGGTCACCGATCCGGTGGCGGCCAAGGAATGCATTGAAGAAAACATGATTCTGCGCACCATCGGCCAGAAGTGCGTGGAGGTCACGGGCGGGCTGTTCGTGCGTCTGCCCGGCGATTCCAAGCGCTTCCGCGACCGTTTTCTGAAGAGCTGCGAGGAGGTGGGCATCCCCACCGAGGTGCTCTCGCCCACGCGCGCGCTCGATCTGGTGCCCAGCCTGAACCCGGTCCTGGAAGAGGCCATCAAGGTGCCGGACTGCTCCATCGACCCCTTCCGCCTGTGCATGCTCAATGCCTTCACCTCGCGCCAGAAGGGCGGCGGCATCCTGACGCACCACAAGGTGATCGAGATCGTCAAGGAGCGCGGCCGCTGCGTGGGGGTCAAGGCCCAGGACCAGTTCACCAAGCAGATCAAGGAGATCCGCGCCCGCGTGATCATCAACGCCACGGGCGCCTGGGGCGCCAAGGTGGCGGCCCTGTCCGGCAGCGACGTGCCCATGACGCTTTCCAAGGGCAGCCTGGTGATCACCAACCACCGGCTCACCAACATGGTGATCAATCGTCTGCGGCCGCCTTCGGACGGCGACATCATCGTGCCCAACGAGGCGGTGTGCCTGGCCGGCACGACCTCCATCACCGTGGATGACCCGGATGCCATCGAGGTGCTCTCGCGCGAGGTTGATATCGTGGTGGGCGAGGCCGAGCGCATGATCCCGACTTTCCGCACCACGCGCATGATCCGGGCCTACACCGGGGTCAGGCCGCTGCTCAAGGCCGACGGCGGCGACAGCCGGGCCATCTCGCGCGGCTTTAAGATCATAAACCACGACAACGGCATGTACAGCATCTTAGGCGGCAAGCTGACCACCTACCGGCTCATGGCGGAAAAGATGGTGGATGCCATCATGCGGGACTTCGGTCTGGATACCCCCTGCCAGACGGCCGAGAAGCCCTTGGACGGACAGGACGAGCTGAGCGGATATCCGCTCTCGAAGCGTCTCAAGGACATCAGCGGCGTCATCTGCGAGTGCGAGCTCGTATCGCGCGACGAGGTTGAGCGGGTCATCAACCGCATCGGCACCAAGTATATCGGCGATATCCAGCACCGCACGCGGCTCGGCATGGGGCCGTGCCAGGGCGGCTTCTGCACCTATCGGGCCTTAGGGATCATGCATGACATGGGTCGGGTCACCTCCGAGGAATCCATGCGCGTGCTGCGCGAGTTCCTGCAGCGGCGCTTCAAGGGCATCCGCCCGGCCCTGTGGGGCGACCAGCTGCGCGAAGAGCAGCTGGTGGAGAGCATCTATCTGGGCATCCTCAGCATGGAGAAAGACGCATGAGCGTCATCGATTACGATGCCGTCGTGATCGGCGGCGGCATGTCCGGGCTCATGGCCGGCATCCACCTCCTGGAGCAGGGGTATACCGTGGCCGTGGTCTCGCGCGGCGATCCGGCGGTCTGCCTCTCGACCGGGTGCATCGATGTCTGCGGCACCGGGATGGATCCGCTCGCGGGCGTGGACGCCTTGCCGGACGAGCACCCCTACCACGTGACGGGCAAAGAAAAGATCCGCGCGGCCCTGGACAAGTTCAGCGACATCATGACCGATGTCCGCCTGCCCTATGCCGGGCGGGCGGAAGAGAACCGCGCCATCATCACGCCGTTGGGCACCACCAAGCTTACCTGCCTGGTGCCGCGCACCATGGAGACCGCACCGCGCAAACCGGATGAGTATATCCATGTGGTCTCGTTCAATGGGCTCAAGGACTTCTACCCCAGCTACATCACGGCCCGCCGGAAGAACACCGGGTTCTCGCTCTTCGATGCCGGCGTCACCACCACCATGGGCATCGCCGCGCGCTTCGAGGACCGGGCATTCCTGAAAGAGTTTATCGCCTGGCTCAAAGGTCTGGAGATCCCGGACGGTAAGCTCGCCTTCCCGGCCGTCATGGGTCTGGAACACCCGCTCTCCATCATGCAGGAGATCCAGTCCCAGGTTGAGCGCTGGGGCTTCGAGATCCCGACCCTGCCGCCCTCGTTGCCGGGCATCCGCCTGTTCAAGGGCTTGAAGCGCTCCTTCCAGGGCAAGGGCGGCGACGTGTACTGGGGTTCGCCGATTGCCAGCGTCGAGCGCTCCGGCAAGCATATCGAGGCCGTGACCATCGAGACCAAGGGACGCTCCACGCGCGTCAACGGCCGGGCCTTCATCCTGGCCACGGGCTCGTTCGTCTCGGGCGGTCTCTTCGCCTTAAGGGACGAGATCCAGGAGACGGTCTTCGGGTTGAGCGTGGCATCCCCGGGACCGCGCGACGACTGGTTCAACCGCGATTTCTTCACCCCCGGCCATGCCGTCGAACGCGCCGGCATCCGCGTGGGCAAGGATTTCCGGCCCAGCGAAGATTCATTGGAAAATCTGTTTGTGTGCGGCAGCATCATATCCGGCAGCGAGGTCATGAAATACGGCTGCGGCCACGGCCTGGCCCTGACCACCGGCCTGGCGGCCGCCGAGTCCTGCGCGGAGGTGCTGAAATGAAGTTCGAGCACTGCATCCGCTGCACCATCTGCGTCGAGAACTGCCCGGTGTTTAGGGTCAACCCCGCTTTCCCAGGACCCAAGCAGAGCGGTCCCGATGCCCAGCGCTTCCGCTTGGACGGCGAAAAGTCGGTCGACCAGTGGGTGCAGCTCTGCATCCAGTGCAAGCGCTGCGAGGTCGCCTGCCCCTACGGCGTGGACCCGGCCGAGATCATCTTGAAGGCCCAGATCAAATATGCCGGCGAACATCTGCGCGGCCCGGCCAACTACCTGTTCGCCAACAACTACTACCTCGGCGCGCTCGGGTCGCTGGCCTCGCCCATCGCCAACCGCATCGCGGCCACGGATTTCGCCAAGCGGACCTTCAACCTCATGGGCATCTCCACCTATATGCCCTTCCCGCGCTTCAACCTCATGTCCATGAACAAGGGCCGCCGCAAGGTAGGTAAGGGCGTGCGCAAGGTGGTCTTCTTCTACGGCTGTTTCCTGAACTTCAACCGCCCCGACGTCGGCCGGACCATCCGGGAGCTGCTGGTGTCCCTGGGCCTGGAGGTCGTCCTGCCGCACCAGGTGTGCTGCGGCCTGCCGGCTTTGGGCAACGGCGATATCGAGCTGGCCCGGCGCTTCGCCTCCAAGAACGCCGCCATCCTGGCGGAGTACATCAACAAGGGCTACGATGTCATCTACGGCTGCACCTCCTGCGGGCTGACTTTGGCCCACGACTACCCGGGCATCCTGAATGTGGCCGGCGGCAAGAAGGTGGCCGAGAACAGCTACAACGTGTCCGAGTACATCCTGAAGCTCATCGACGAAGGCGCGATCAACCCCACCTTCGGCCCGGTGGAAACGCGGGTGGCCTACCATATCCCGTGCCACCTGCGGGCCATCGGCATCGGCTATCCGGCGGCGCGCCTGTTTGCCAAGATCCCGGGGCTGAGCTTCGATGTGATGGACGATCATTGCTGCGGGCTTTCCGGCAGTTACGGCTTCAAGCGCAAAAATCAGGCCACGGCCCTGGCGATCGGCAACCAGGCCGCGGCCCTGATCAAGGAGAGCGGCGCCCAAGTGCTGGCGGCCGACTGCGGCGCCTGCCGCATGCAACTTGCCCACCTTGCGGGCTTGACCGCCCTGGATCCGTCCGAGATCATGATGGCGTCCCTGAGGAAGGGCGCCTCCACACCATAGGCTTGGGCCGCGACATGCAACAGTTTTTAAGATGAGGAGGAGGCAATGAAGAAACTGGTACTGACGGTTCTGCTGGCACTTATTCTGGCTGCGCCGCCCACGGAAACCTACGCGGCTTCTCAGCTGCAGGTGGTGGCCGAGGATACGCTCTGGGGGGCCCTGATCGGCGCCCTGGTCGGTACGGCCGCGCTGGCCTTCCGTGACCACCCCAGCGACCACCTGGACCTCATCACCCGCGGCGCCGCCGTGGGCCTGGTATGCGGCGTAGGTTTCGGGTTCTATGAGATCTCGCCGGTCTTCTACGGTTACCGCGACCCCGTGACCAAGGAGACCACCTATGCCATGGGGGTGCGCATCCCTATCAGATAGGCGCTAGGCCTTGATGCCGGTCAGGTCCATGAAGTTCTGGGACAAAAGTCTCTTCTGCACCCCCTTATCGGGGAAGATCCTTTCCAGGCGGTTTTTCAGGAATGCGTAGTTGAAGAGACCATCCGATCCGGGGAAACCGAAGGGCCCGTCCGTGCCGTAGAGGCAGCGTTCCACGCCCAGGTAGGCCACCACGTCGCGCGTGGCGCTCTCGCCCACATAGCTGGTCTGCGAAAGATCGACGCATACGTTCTTCATGTTCTGGATGACCTTCCAGGTATCTCCGTATTCCGGAAAGGCGGCATGCGCCAGGATGAGCTTCAGATCGGGCACCTTGTCCAGCAGGGCCAGGAAGTCCCCGTGCGCCCCGAACCCGGCATGCAGGATCAGGGGTTTCTTCAGCGCGGCGACCTTCGCGGCCACGGGTGACAGTTCCACGGGCGCGTAGCGGTGCCAGAAAGAGTGGGCCTTGACGCCGATGAAACCCGGGGCGCCTTGCCACTGCTCCAGTTCCTGGACAGGGTCGTTCTTGCCGCGCGGATTGACGAACACCCAGCCCACGAAGCGCTCGGGCTGATCCTTGACGGCCTGAAAGACCGGGGCGTTGTCCGGATCAGGGTAGATATGGTAGCCCTTGCCCAGGATCTTGATATCGCCCTGAGGCGTGAACTGGGCCGAGAGCGCCCGGCCGATGGCGCGCGTCATCTTGTTGGCCAGGAGCATCTGCAGGGCGCCGACCAGAAAGGGGGTCGGCTCGGGGAATGGGTCGCAAATAATGCCCATCAGGGCGACTTTGTCGATGCCGCTGTCTTCCATCTTCTTGAACATGGCATCCCGCGCAAGAATCCTCTCATCCCAGTGATAGTGACAATCGATAACCATGGCACCTCCCTCACAAATAAAAATATCGCTTACCCGCCGCGTTTTTAGCGCGCCGGGGCCGTATCGAAAGGCATGCTCAATTCATAGACCCCTTCGGACAGGGCGGCCTTTACGTGCAGGCCGCTTTTCTCGAACACCCTGAGCATGGACTTGTTGGTGGCCAGGACATCGGCCGTAAACCCATGCAGGCCGCGCTCCTTGGCCAGCTTGATGAGCATGGCCAGCATGGCCGAGGCGATACCCAAACCCTGGTATTGTTCGTCTACGATAAAGGCCACTTCGCCGTAGGGCCGCACGCGGTCCTTGACGAAGCGGCCTTCGGCGATCAGGCGCTCCTCTCCCGGCGGGCCTATAACGCCCACCAGGGACAGCACGCGGTTGGGGTCGATATTCACGTACGACTGCATCTTGGCGTGCCGCATGACCTTGATGGGCGAGAAGTAGCGGTAATACACGGCCTTGTCCGAGAAGCGGTAGAAGAGCCGGCGCATCTCCTCCTCGTCCGAGGGTTTGATGGCCCGAAACAGGACCTCCAGACCGCCCTTGAAGGTCTGGCGGCCGGCGATGTCGGCCGGATACAGGTGGCCGCTTTCGGCCATGAAGATCTGGTCCTGGTAGAGGATCTTGGCGGCCTTGGCCTTTTCGACCAGCTCGGCGCGGTCGTCGGGATGGGCGATATCGATCAGGGCCTGGGCCCGCTCGCGTACCGTGCGGCCGCGCAGGTTGGCCACGCCGTACTCGGTGGCTATCATATCCACGGACTCGCGCATGCTCAAGAGGTTGGGAAAATCCTCCACGCTCAAACGGATGTTGGCTTTGCCCTCCAAGTTGCGGCTGGGCAGGGCGAAGATGGTCAATCCTCCGGCCGAGATATCCGCGCCGTTGATGATGTCCACGGCCTCGCCCGGCGAGGTCGCCACGTTGCCCTTGCCGATGTGCAGGGCGATGCGTCCGGAGAGGTCCACCTTGCGCGCCGGCAGTGCGGCCGCGACACGCGGATTGCGGCCGATGGTCTGCGAATTGAGCACGGTCTCGATGCCCTGGAACTCCACCAGGGGATTGCGGTCCAGCCAGCGCAGGAGCTCCTTGGTCCCCAGCGCATACGAGGCCAGGCATTTGCCGCGGCCCACCTCCTTGTGGCGGTTGGTGACCGCGCCGCTTAAGACCAGGTCCATCAAGGCGTCCGTGAAGAAGGGCGAGTGCACGCCCAGGTGGCGTTTGTGCACCAGCTGCCGTCCCAGGGCGTCAAACAGGGGGCCGATGGAGAAGCCGATGCAGCTGCCGTCCTCGATCACCGAGGCCACGTTGGCCGCCACCTGGTCGAAGATCTCATCCACGGGCCAGCGCGTGAAATAGATCGGCTCGATCTCGGCGCGCACGCATAGATTGAACTCGCTGAGCGCCACGAAGGTATCGCCGAAGGTGAAGGGCAGGAACGGATTGATCTCGGCCACGACCAGCCGGGCCTGTTCCATGACCTGGCGCGCCACGTCCACGGCCACGCCCAGGCTGCAGAATCCGGACGCATCGGGAGGCGTGACCTGGATGAAGGCCGCGTCGAAATGTATCAGCCCGGAGCGGATCAGGCGGGGGATGTTCGCGAAACGTGACAAGATCAGGTCCACCCGGCCGGCGGCGATGGCCTCGTCCGCCACCCAGCCGGAGAAGAAGGTCTTGAGACGGTACTTGTGGGCCTGCAGGCCTTGCAGGCTCAGGGCCTCCCCGAAACTGACGATCTGGATCAGCTCCAGGTCCTGCAGGTTGTGGGCCGTGGAGTCCATCAGATGCTTGACCAAAGTGCGTGGTTCCGCCACCCCGGTGCCCAGGAAGATGGTCATGCCCGGTTCGATCTTTTCCATGACCTCCTGAGGGTCCACAACCAGGTTCTGCCAGTCAGGTGGTCCGCTCGTATGCATGGCGTTTTCCTCATGGCCTCCCGGAGCCGCTTGAGGCCGGCGCGCCGGGGGGCGATCCGTTCGCCCTGAAGGCCTTATGCGTAGGTCTCTGTTCCGATCTTATCCCGCAAATAAACGTTTCTGTCTTTTGTGCCATATGACTACGGTGGCGACCTTGAAGATCTCGCTGGCTATGAGGAGGAAGACGCCGAAGGCGAATGTTGGCTTGTTTATGATGTATTTCCAGGGCCAGTGGATGAAGAACAGCGAGGGCGGGATCAGGATGAGGAGTCTAAATGGTGTCTGTATGTAGCTGAGGATCGCTCCTAAGATCTTCTTTCTCAGCAGCAACACGCCCGAGAAGGCCAGCGAAAGGTAGAGTAGGATGGATACGGCGCAGCCCAGAACCGGCATGGGATCGCCCGTGCCGCGCATGATCATGTAGGCCTGCAGGTAATCGTAATAGAACGGGAACTGTCCCTGGTAGATACGCCATCCGATGTACCATGCGAGCGAGCCCAAGTCGCACAGGCCCCAGAAGAGGGGGATGATGGCCGAACGCTGCGCCGTATTCATGGGCGGCCGGTCCTTGGCGCGTGGTCCCGGTCCTGTCCGGGGCGCCCGGAAGCTTGATCCGTGATGGGGCGCATCTACACCTCCAGTCCTTTTTCAAGCTCGATGGTCTTGGTGAGATTCTCGTCGGCATCGAAGCGTGCCAGGGCGAGCTCGATCAGGTCCGTGATCAGATCCTGGTAGGCGATGCCGGTGGCCTCCCAGAGTTTAGGATACATGGAGATGCTCGTGAACCCCGGCAGGGTATTGATCTCGTTGACATAGGCCTTGGTCCCCGTTACCAGGAAATCCACGCGCGCCAGGCCGCTGCCGCCGATGGCTGCGAAGGCCTCGCGCGCCATGAACCGGATCTCATCGCTTAAACCCTTGCCGATCTTGGCCGGGATGATGAGCTCGGAGGAATTGTCGACGTACTTGGCATTGAAGTCGTAGTACTCACCGCCGGGGATCACCTGGCCGGCCACCGAGGCTTGCGGGTCATTGTTGCCCAGGATGGCCACCTCGATTTCCAGCGCCTGCTCCACGGCCTGCTCCACCAGGACCTTATGCGAAAAGGTGAAGGCCAGAGCCAGGCCCTGCTCGATATCTTCGGGAGTGGCGGCCTTGGTGATGCCGATCGATGATCCCATGGTGGCCGGCTTGATGAACAGCTCACCGCTTAATGACGACGCGATTTCCTGCATGACCTCCGACCTGTCGGTGTCCCACATCCAGCGCGTGACGCAGGCGCCCTTGACCACCGGCAGCCCGGCCTGGGCCAGGACGCGCTTGGTGGTGTCCTTATCCATGGCGATGGCCGAGGCGGCCGTACCGCAGCCCACATAGGGGATCAGCGCCATGTCGAGCATGCCCTGCAGGGTGCCGTCTTCACCGCGCGGCCCGTGCAGCACCGGGAAGACCACGTCCACGGCGGTCAGCACCCCGCCCTCCAGCGCCAGAAAGCCGCGGCGGTCCGGATCGGTGCAAAGGATCACCCGGTTGGCATCGCCATGGGGCTTGCCGCGTAGCAGATCAAAGGCCCCTTCACCCAGGAACCAGCGCCCCTGCTTGTCGATGGCCACATACACCGGCTCGTAACGTCCACGATCGAGCGCACGAGCGATGGAAGACGCCGATACGATGGATACATCGTGCTCGGTTGACTGCCCGCCGAAGATGAGTGCTACTTTCTGTTTAGAGTTCAATGATCTCCGCCTTTCTGGTTTCGGTGTCAAAGAGGGCGCAGGTCTTGGCCGAAGCCAGTACGCCCGCCACCGTCCCCGGATTGATGATCTGCATGCCTTCGCGCTCCGAGAAGTCGAGCTGATGCGTGTGGCCGTAGATGAGCAGGTCGACGTTGCGCGGGTCGATCTGATCGTTGATAAAGGGTTCATGGAAGATGACGATGCGTGTATTCTGGGTCTCGGCATAACGCGGGGCCGGACGTATGTCGAGGATCATGGCCAGGTGAATGCGGTCGCCGTCATTGTTGCCGAAGACGGCCAGATGGGGGACGGGGCAGCCTTTGATGAGACGGGCCGTAAACGGTGAACAGATATCACCGGCATGCACGATGAGCCCGCAGCCCGCAGAGACAAAGGCGGCCAGCGCCCGCTCGGTGGCCGCGGCATCGTCATGCGTATCCGAGAGAATACCGATTTTCATTGCATCTAGGCCCCGTACTTGGTCAGCTTGTCGGCATGCGCCATGGCCAGGGGCATGATATCCACATGCCGGATATGGCCGAGGCCGCCGGCCATGCAGGCCCGTTCGCCGAAGCTCGTGCAGGCATCGACCACGATGTTGTCCGCGGCCAGCAGCAACGGCAGCTCATGCCAGGAATGCGATTTCAGGGCCGAGGGCGTGGAGTGGTCGCCGGTGATGATAAGGACATCGGGTTTGAGCGAGAGGATCTCGGGCAGGACCTGGTCCACGTTTTCGATGACCTTGACCTTGGCGTCGAAGTTGCCGTCTTCGCCGGCCGAGTCGGTCTTCTTGACATGGAAGAAGAAAAAATCGTACTTGGCCCAATTGGCCTTGAGCGTGGCGATTTCATCCTCGATGGTATCGCAGCCCTCGATCACATCCATCTGCACCAGGCGCGCCAGGCCCTTGTACATGGGGTAGGTGGCGATGGCGCAGGCCTTCAGTCCATAGACCTCGGCATAGGAGGGCAGGCCCGGGTCCTTGGCGATGCCCCTGAGCGTGCAGGCATTGGCCTTGGGTTCTTCCTTGAGCAGGGCAAAGGCCTTCTCGATCCAGGCGTTCAGGATGCGCGCGCTCTTGGCGGAACCTTCATGCAGGGCCTTGACCGGCAGGGTCTTGAGGCCCACCTTCTGCGGGTCGGTCTCGCTGAGCTTGTCGTCCAGGCCGTCGCCTTCCAGCACCAAAGCGAAGCGGTAGTCCTTGACCGGCCGGATTATGATGTCCACATCCTCGATCTTGTTGATCACTGAGAGTTTTTCCACCAGACGCGCGCATTCGGAGGTGGGGATGCGGCCGGCGCGGCGGTCTGTAATCGTGCCGTTACTCAAGTCGATGGTGCAAAAGTTGCCGCGGATGGCGATGTTGCGGGCGTTCAGGCTCATCCCGATGCCTAAGGCCTCCAACACACCCCGGCCGATGGCATAGTCCAGCGGCTCGTACCCGAAGAGCCCCAGGTGTCCGGGGCCGCTGCCCGGGGTGATGCCCGGGGCGATGGGCGTGGACAGGGCCAAAATGGAGGCGGCCGCCAGCTTGTCCAGGTTGGGCGTGACAGCGGCCTCGAGCTCGGTCAAGCCGGCCGGTCCGGGCAGGCCGCCCAGGCCGTCCATGACCAGGAGGACGATTTTCTTCTCGGAAGGCACATGCAGTTCTTTCATGAGATCTATCTGGTTCATCGTTAAGGCTCCTTAATAATTTAATCTCATTGCCTGCTTTGGGACGCGCAGTATGCCTCCTTTATAACCAGAATACGCCTAAGCAATCAAGGTCTGAATCAGATAACGGCCTTGCAATGGGGATGGGTTTACGCAATATATATATGCAGTGTCGTTTGGTAGCGATTCCATCAGGGAGGTGGCATGCACTATCTGGGGATTGATATCGGCAGCTCTTATCTGAAGCTCTGGCGGCAAGACGACGACGGGCATACCATCCTGGCCCGCAATTTCCACCACCACGGAGACCCCCGCCGAGCGCTCTTATCCGAATTGGGAACCGACGATGCCGGCCGGGCCAGGCTGCTTTTCTCCGGGGCCCTGCCCGGTGATGAGCTGAAGGCCTGGCGTCATGAAGGTCTCCTGGCCGAGATCGATTATCTCAAGACCATCCACCCCCGGCGCCGTCTCCTGATCATCGGCGCGGAAAAGATCGAATGCGTGCATTTCGACGATGCCGGCCGTATCGTCAGCTATGTGACCAACCAGGCCTGCGCCGCCGGCACCGGCTCCTTCCTGGACGAACAATTGAAGCGTCTGGGTTTGAGCTTTTCCGACCTCGAACGCATCCCGCTCGATGAGCAGGCCCCCCTGGTGGCCAGCCGCTGCGCGGTTTTCGCCAAGACCGACCTTATCCATTTACAACAGGCCGGGCATACGCCGGAGGCTTTGTACAATGGTCTGTGCCAGGGGTTGGTGATTACGGGCTTAAAGAGCGTCTTTGGCGGCCGTATCCCGGAGGGGCAAGATTTCATCATCAGCGGCGGCCTCTTGGCCAATCCGCATATCCGGCACTTCATCGCCGCGCGTATGCCCCGGGCCGTGCTGGTCGAAAATCCGGGCTTTTCCCGGGCCGTGGGCTTAAGCCGCAAGGCCTCCCTGCACGGACAGGACGCGGCCGGTTTCCGGCGCACTCTCATGGAAAGCGCGCCGCCGGTCTGCGGCGCGGAGGCGGGCGGCGCATTGACGCTTACCCGCAGCATTTTCCCGTCCCAGGAGCTTGAGCGCCGTCTGGATGCCTTCGGCAACGAGATCTGGCATACGCTTGTTCCGGGAGAAAATCTGCAGGCCTGCCTGGGCGTGGATATCGGCTCGACCTCCACCAAGGCCGTGCTGGTAGACGATCGGGATACGATCCGTCTGGATCTCTATACCCGCACCTCGGGCGACCCCATCGCGGCCACGCGCCGTATCTTCCAGGGCATCCAGGCCTTAGTCCGGTCGCTGGGCTTGAATCTTACGATCAAGGCCAGCAGCACCACGGGTTCGGGACGGACACTCGTGGGCGCCATCATCGGCGCCGACCTGGTCATGAACGAGATCAGCGCGCACGGGGCCGGGGCTCTGGCCATCGACCCGGGGGTGGAGACCATCTTCGAGATCGGCGGCCAGGACGCCAAGTTCATCCGCTTATCCGGTGGCCGGGTCGTGGACGTCAACATGAACTACGTGTGCGCGGCCGGGACCGGGTCGTTCATCGAGGAACAGGCCGGGACGTTGGGCATGGCGCTCTCCGAGATCGGGGAACGCGTCATGGGCGTGACCCCTTTAGCCAATTCGGATCGCTGCACGGTGTTCATGAACCAGGAGGTCACGCGCCAGATCGCGGCGGGCCACAGCAAGGAACGCATCATGGCAGGCGTTCTCCTGGCCGTGTTTAAGAACTATATCCACCGCGTGGTTGGCCCAAGGCCGTACTCCCGCGAGCGCATCGTCTTCCAGGGAGCCACGGCCCGCAACCAGGGACTGGTGGCGGCCCTCGAACACCTTACCGGCGCGGTAGTGGCGGTCTCGCCTTTCTGTCATGTCATGGGCGCCTACGGCGCGGCCCTGCTGGCCAAGGCCCGCGTAAAGGGCACGACGACCTTCAAAGGTTTCGATCTGCCGGAGATACGGGTCAGCGAAACGCACTGCCGCCTTTGCGAGAACACCTGCCGCCTGACCGTGGCCGAGCGGGATGGCGAAAAGATCACCTGGGGCTATATGTGCGGCAAGGAAGGCGGGAAGCGCACCGGCCGCAAACCCAATCCGGCCATGGAAGTGGTGCCGGCCCTGTTGAAGCGCTTTCAGACCCCCAACCCCACCGCCAAGACGCGCTTCAAGATGCCGGCCCTGGGTCTCAATGAAGGCTTCGCCCCGTTTTGGCAGGTTTTGTCCCAGGACCTGGGCATCGATATCGAGCTCTGCTACCCTACGGATGCCGCCATCCGGCAGGAACTGTCGCATATCGGCACCGGCGAATTCTGCTACCCCATCAAGGTGGCCATGGCCGCCACCCAGGTGATCCTGAAGGAGCACCCCGGCGAGAAGGTGCTGCTGCCTTTTCTGATCAAGGAGGCAAAGGACCCCACCATTAGTCCCCGCAGCCTCTACTGCCCGTTCATCACGGCCATGCCGGGGTTTTACCACTCCGAGGTCTATTCCCTGACCGTCGATTTCAGCGTCTCGGCGCGTGTCCAAGCCAAGGAGCTCGAACGGTTCATGCTTTTAGCCGGGCTCGAAGCCGTCCCTGTGCGGCGCTTGGTAAGAACCGTGCTTCAGGGGCGCCGCGCCTTGCGAGACGCCCGGCAGGCAGTCCTCACCCAGGGCCGGGAGATCCTGGATACCATAACGCCGGATGAAAAGGTGATCGTGCTGCTGGGCCGGCCCTACAACCTCTACCACCGCATCCTGAACTTAGGCATTCCGGAGCTGATCGAAAGCTTAGGGTACCGCGTCATACCCATGGACATCCTGCCGGATGAGGCCACAAACGCCGACGTAACCGCGCGCTTTCCGGACATGTACTGGTACCAGGGCCAGCGCATCCTGAAAAAGGCGCTTACCATCCGTAAACACCCGAGCTTTTTCCCGGTCCTGCTCTCCAATTTTTCCTGCGGCCCGGACTCGTTCATCCTCTCCTATTTCGAGGAGATCTTCAGAGACAAACCCTACCTCATCCTGGAGCTGGACGAACACGGCTCGGCCACCGGATACCAGACGCGCATCGAGGCCTTTCTCGACATGGTAGCGCACGCTACGGCGACGTCCGGCACGGGCGTCGCCGTCCCGAGATCGCGTATCCGTTACGATATGGCCGGCATGCGCGGTAAGCGCCTTTGGATTCCGCAGATCCATCCCTATATCCCGGACCTGTGGGCCGCCATGCTCAAGCACCACGGCTATGAGACGCAGGCCCTGGGCACCGAATCGCAGGCCCACTGCGACCTTGGCCGCTCGTTTTGCCGCGGCAGCGAATGCCTGCCGGCGGCACTCACGATCGGCAAGTTCATCGACAATGTGAAGGACAGCCAGCACGAGGACGTGCTTATCATGCCGCGCGCCAACGGCCCCTGCCGCTACGGCCAGTACGCCACGCTGCATTCCCGGATCCTTGAGCGCGTCGGCCTTGAAAAGGCCCAGATCCTCTCGCCCACCTCCGAAGACGGCTATGCCTTCTTCACCCCTGAGATCACCCGCGCGGCCTGGAAAACGGCCTGCATCGGCGATATGCTTTATAAGCTCCGCTGCCGCAGCGTCCCCTACCATACCAACCGCGACTTAGCCGAGCGCCTTTTCGATACCGCCTTAACCGACCTATGCCACCTGATCGCACAGGGCCGTGACTGGCAAGGCTATGTTCACAACCTGGTGCGCCTGCTCAAAAAAGAGATCGACTATACCCAGCCGCGCAAACCCTTGGTCGGCATCGTGGGCGAGATCTTCGTACGCCTCAACCGCTTCTCGAACCAGAATATCACCCAGGTGATCGAAGCCGCCGGCGCCGAGGCCTGGCTGTCGCCCATGAGCGAATGGTGCCTCTACGTAGCCGAACTTCTCACCCAGTCAACCGGCCTCTGGGCCAAAATGCGCGCCATTCCCTACCGCGCCTACCTGCACCACATCGAAGACACGACACTCAAACGCTTCGCCCCGCTGCTGTTTGGTCTTAAGGAACCGCCCATGCGGAGCGTCTTGAAAGAAGGCACCCGTTTTCTGCCCATGGACTTCGAAGGCGAATCCATTCTGACCCTGGGCCGTGCCAAGCTCTTCGCCGAGATGGGTGCCAGTCTGATCGTCAACTGCGCGCCTTTCGGCTGCATGCCCGGACGCATCACCGCCTATTTCTTCCAGAACAACCCGCATGTCTTCACCGCCCCGATCGTCAACCTCTTCTTCGACGGCACCGGCGACAATGTCTCGCGCGTGCGGTTGTACCTGGAATCCATTGTCCAGGATCAGAATGAGCGTCAGGGACCCAGGCCTGTCGTGCGCCGGATCGTCTTTCCGGCAACAGCCCTTCGTGCTAAGCCTGATGATCAATGGACCCCCGGCGAACGCCGGCCCGAGGCCTGATAAGCAAAGGCATGATAGCCTACAATAAGATATCCGGAGGAATGAACCGAGAACATGGCCTTCTTGATCTCAATAGGCATGGAGGCCGGAGGTAGTCAGATTTGATGCCGCTGATTTCCTACAAAAAGGGGGGAATGATCTAGATCACTCCCCCACGATGCTATTTGATTTATTTATATTTTATCTGTGATGTCCAGGGCCTCTGCCATGATTGCCGCCGCCGCAAAGACCCTTGGCTGACTTCCCATGGCTGTTGCCGGAGGCTTTCCCGACGCATGCACCCGTAGGGTCGCCGCTGTGATGGTCACCACTCATATTCCCGAGGCCGCAGTGGGAACTCAGAGGGCCGTGGTGTGCACCGGCGGTATCACCTTTCACGGAGCTGCGATGGCAATTCTTGTTCCCGTCATGCCTTTTCCCGGCATTGTCGCCATTCGCATTCGCCTGCTCGCAATGGGATCTTACATCGCAGTGATGGTCGCCGGGTATGTTCCCTTTGTAGGATTGGTGCCGGGATTTCTTGGTGCGATCGTGCTTATCACCATCCACATATCCATCGTCGTGGGTATGATGTTTGTTGGTGGCGCCAACATCTTCAGATGTCGATTCACCCTTGGCATTGTCGCTGTTATGTGAACCGCCGGAATATGCACCGGCGCTTGTTCCCTGACTGGAAGCCATTCTAGCTGCGCCGTCACCATGATGTGACGGGGTAGTAAGGGCAATGAGCAATGGAGAAGTTGATTCCTTGGATGGATCAGCCATCGCAGGTTTTGTGTTGTTCTTCTGAGCAATAGGCGCAGCCTTCTTTTGGAGGGCGGCCGTTGCTTTCTTTACGGGCCTCTTCACCTGTTTTTTGGGTTTGGTCTTGCAGGGTATCTGAACCTTGGTGACATCGGCGTGAACGGATGTTTTGTTGTCATTCTTTATTTTTGCCGCCAGGAGATCTGCTTGCGCCTTTGACATCGGACCGTATTTGATTTTTACGACGACGCAGTCACTGCAAACCTGAGCAATGCCGGCAGTGGGAAACATCAATAACAAGGCTACCATTATTAATAATGATTTTTTCATCTTAGCTCCTTTCCAACCATCAGTGCCTGTGTAATAGCAGGGAATATGCCAGGCGCTCAAAAAAGCATTGAAGTGCCTGTTTTACTATCCGGATCACGCCCTTTTTCAAATTATATAACCGCCGGAGCAGGTGGAGATCGCAGGGGAATCCTTAATCACGGACGCGCGCTTGCTTTACTTGTTCTCGCCCCATGAATGAACCTGCCTTGTTGTTCCGGGTATCAATAAAAAGGAAATATATTACCCAGTAGGAGGAAAGGGGTTTCTTATGTATAGGTCGGGGCATGTATCATGAAACCAATAATACATCAGATAAACAAGACATTAATGATATATTGCACCCCATTGCTTAGCTATGCTATATATTGATGCGTTGCAAGGGGTTCATAGGTGCGCAGGCGAGCCCTATGAAGAATATCTTAACGAATATTTCTAGCATATGGATATCGTGGTGGTGTTTTAAAAAGATATTGGGTTCGAGCCTTATCCTACCCTGCGGGCTCTCCGTATGAGCTGGTAGACTCTGTCCGTTGCATCACAATAGATGCCCGAGAGTATGTGCGCGGCAACAATTTTGCCCGACATGGCGGCCCCTACGATGCCGCCTGGCCACAGCGACCACTGGCCGGCCATATAGAGTCCGCGTACCGGCGTGCGGAACTGGGCCGGCCGCCGGGAAAAAGGTGCCAGGTCAGGGTCGAAGGTGAACGCGCAGGAGCCGCCTTCCTTGTTGAGCGTGAAGCGGATGGTGGACAGCGGCGTTCCGAGGTCCCAATACGCCACCTTATCACGCACTCCGGGGATCACGTTCTCCAGGTTGTGCAGGAGGTCATCCTTGACCTTCTCCTTCAGACGCCGGTATTCATCAGGCCGGGCACGCTCGTCGCCGCCGGTGCCCCACGTGTTCATCCAGTGGCAGTTGGTCATGGTCTGGACCGTCACGGCGCTCCGGCCCGCCGGTGCCAATGCGGGATTGTCCAGGCAGGGGGCGTTGATCTCGATCCAGGTATCGCGGTGCATATCAGGGTCATTGACCAGCGCGAGTTCCTTGGCCCCGTTCCGCGGCATATAGAAGGTATGATGCACCTTCAGGAGCTTGTGCAATTCCGAGGGCTCAATATCCAGCCCCAGGTACAGGGCGACCAGGGGTTCGGCCACCGGCGCGGTGGTGATCTTGTTTAAAAAGGCCGCGGAGGCTGTGCCCTTGGGAAGCATCCTGGTGTACAACCGGATCATATCCCCGCAGTAGATGATGTGTTTGGCATACAACGTTTCCCCTTGGCCGGTCCGCACCCCCAACGCTCGTCCGCCGCTGATGATGATTTGTTCGACCATGGTCTTGAACCGGAGCTGGCCGCCATGGGCGCAAAAATTCCCGGCCAGGGCATCCATGAGGCTCTGGATCCCGCGCCTGGGGTACCAGTAATCATGGACCCACATATGCCAGAAGCCGGCGCCGTTCATGATGCTCATCCCCTGATAGCCCGGCATCAACAAGAAATTCAGGGCCTCGGGATCGGAGATGTAATGCTTTGCCAGGGCCTCGATCTTGCCGTTGATCATCTCCCATGCCAGGGACATGTTCTGCATGCCGAGCATTACCAACCGCATCACCCCGACAATCTGCTCCAGCCCTGTGGCCGTAAAAGGTAGACGACCCTTATCCGTTGCCTTTTGCATGAAGGCGCTGAATTCTTCGAGCTTGGAGAAGAAGCGCCGGATACCTTCAGCGTCGGTTGGGAAGACCTTGGCCAGGGCCTCGGCCGTGCCCGCGAAGTCCGTGATGATATGATCCATTCCGGGATGCATGAAGCGGTACATGGCCCGTTCCCAATCGTCCGGATGGTAAAGGCCGAGCTGTTTTAAAAGCGGGAAGACGATGCCCATGTTTTCGATCGACTGGTCCCCGGCGTCGAAGTAGAAGCCCTTACGCCAGAAGCCCGCCATGAGGCCGCCCGGCTGGTGATTATGCTCCAACATGAGCACGCGTCTGCCCGCGCGGGCAAGGAAATTCCCGCACATGAGGCCTCCCATTCCGGCACCGATTACAATCGCATCATAGTTCCTCGGCATGGTTGTCTGCCCTCTCAACAGAGAATAATAAGACAGGGTGAACTCCGTCGCTATGGTTATAAAGTATCACTTATTGATAAATCAAGGACAATGCAGCCAGGGATCGAAAGGATCTTGTAGCTCGCAGGGATATCAGCCGGTAAAAAGAAGAGACCCCATGGTGAGTTCACCGCGGTCAGCATGGATACTTTTCAAAATCGTAATGTTCCTGAAAGCTTAAAGAAAGCTTGACGCGTGTAAACAAAGGTGCGCTTATCTTCGGGCGGGCCGGTCGATGCCTTCCGAGGCAGGCCTTTGGGCCTGATGGCGGGGCGTTCATGCGCATGCGAGGGATATGATGAAGCGGATTCTGATCGTGGTCATAGCGTTAGGTATGTTGATGCCGGGGCAGGCCCGGGCCGGCGGCCTGGGCGTCAGGGTGTATTACTGGGCCCCGGCCGTATCCGGCGATATCCGCGTGGACGGCGACAAAGAGCGCGGGGAGGTGCTCGATTTCACCGATACCCTCGGCCTGGAAAATGTCCCGGTCCCAATCGTTGAGGTTTATGCCGGCGCGGCCAATCAGAATATGTCACTAGCCTATGCCCGTACACGCTCCTCCGGCACCCGCACCCTGAGCGAGGAGATGCGTTTCGGCGGAGAGCGCTATCCGGTCCGGGATATCATCTGCTCGAGATTGTTGCTGACGGCCTATGACTTCACCTATGGCTATAGCCTGATCGCCACGCCCATCATCGAACTGGGTGTGTTGAGCCGGGCCACGTTCATCAACGGCTCGATGAGCGTCAGCTCGGCCCTCAGACCCATGCGGCGGGAAAAGAATTTCCGCTCCCCGATCCCCATGCTGGGTGTGAACCTGCGCCTGGGCCTCTTACATTTTCTGGAGATCAACGGCGTGGCATGCGGGGGCTATGCCCAGGGCAAGGCCTATGAAGGCCGCGCCGAACTGGTTTTCAAACCCGTGGCTTTAGTGGGTCTCCATGGCGGCTACCGCTCACAGGTTTTCACGGTGGACCAGGATCAGGTGCGCTTCACGCTCAACGACTCGGGACCATACCTTGCGCTGACTTTGGGCTTCTAGGATAATTGAAGGTCAGCGGAACCAATCCATGCCTGCCCCCTTGTGCTTGAGCGGTTCGTTTAAGGCGGCACGCGATCTTAGGAGGGGGCAGTCCTTGATTTGTGCCTGGATATCGACTTTATGATTCACCGCCTAAAAAGATCTCAAGGCATCGCTTGTCAACGACTTAGGATCGTATGACTACACCCTTGATTCCTCCGGAGATAAGGGAGGTCAGATTGGTGAGGATCTGGGGGAGTGCCAGGCCTCCGGGAGAGACGAGGTAGCGCGGTCGCCATTCGGGGAGGAACTTGTCTTTGAATTGCCGTATCCCCTGAAAATTGTAGAAGTATTCACCATGGCCGTAGAGGAAAGCCCCCAATTTATTCCACAAGGGGGCGAAAGGTTTGTTTTCCAGCCCGGATAGGGGCGCCATCCCAAGATTGAACCAGCGGTAGCCTTCCTCTTTTCCCCAGAGCATGAGAGAAAGAAATAAATAATCCATGATGCCGGCAGGGGCATCGTCGCTATGCCGCATGAGATCCACGGAGAGCTCCTCATGCTCGGCCCCGAGCCACAGGTTGGCGAATGCGAGCAAGCGTCCTTCTTTCCTGACGGTCCCGATTGTAAAACGCCTGAGGTATTCTTCTTGAAAGAACCCGAGCGAGAAGCCTTTTTCGCTGGTGTTCTTCCCTTTAAGCCATGCATCGGAGACGGCCTGCATCTCAGGCAAAAGAGCCGGGACCTCTGCGGGTGGAATAACGGTAAAACTTACCCCCTGCTTCTCCATGCGGTGGTGGATATACCGCAGGTCTTTGCGTGAACTCCCCTCGAGTGAAAATGTCGGCAGGGGAACACGGGCTACTTCTCCCAGCTTGAGCACGGTCAGTCCAAGATCGAGATATAGCGGCAGGTTGGGCGCATTTACCTCGTAGAAGACCGGCCATCCGGCGTGTTCATCGCAGGTCTCCATGAATTGCCAGATGAGTTCCGGCCAGGCCTCGGCTTTACCAACGGGGTCACCCATGACGATCCAGCTGTGGCCTTCGATACGGTACATGAGAAAGGCGCTTGTCTCGGCGTTGAAGAGCAGGGTCTTATCGCCCAAGAGCGCCAGATTGGCATATGTTTCCCGGGATTCCCGTATGATGGGTAAGGCGCGCTCCAGCTCATCCTTACGGGCCACCGGGTGATGGGCGCGGGCAGGGCGTACCAGGCGCGCCAGACCGAACCAGAAGAGTACGGCAAAGACCCCCGCGCCGGCGCGCAATGAGCGCGGCGCATCGTGATCAAAGGAGAATCGCCACCAGAGGTTATTGGAGAACTCGATGTGTTTATAGGAAAACCAGATGAGCCATACCGATGAGCAGAAGACCAGTATGGCGGCAATGAACCAGCGCCAGGAGAATATTTCATGCATCAGCGATGCCTTGCGGTAGAAGAACGGACGGGACGGGAGCAGCACGAGCAGCATGACCGTTATGGCGATGGCCTCCTCATAGTCAAGTCCCTTGAGCAGGGACAAGACGATGCCGCAGGCGAGCAGGCCGGCGGTCAGGAGGAAGGCGGCATCGAGCCTGCGCTGAAGACCCCGCGCGATCAGCAGCAGTCCGACCCCGGCGATGCTGCCCAGGAGATGGGATATCTCGATTACCGGCAGCGGCAGAGTATCCCTGAGCCAGACAATACGGGGCTCGGCGGCGGGAAGCGCCCCGGAAAAGAGCAAAATGATGCCGCCCAGAAATGTCATGACGGCCAGGACATTGGGCACGACCAAGGGCATCCATTGGCTGATGACGCGTACCCCGGCCTTGAGGTACTCCCGGCGATGAATAACCTCCTGTGCCCCCAAGAGGGCCGCGGCGCAGATAAGCGGCAGGAGATAATAGACCGCCCGGTAGACCAGCAACGATCCCAGGATGGTGGGCGTCGGGAAAACGGGACTGAGCATGAGCATGATCGCGGCCTCGAAAACGCCCAGTCCACCGGGGACCTGGCTGGCCAGTCCCGCCATTTGCGCCAGGAGGAATACACCAAGGAAACCGGGGAAGCTGATTGTGGCCGGGGGCAGGAGCACATAGAGGACGGCACCCGCCAGAATCCAGTCGCAGATCGAAATTATTGTCTGGGGCAAGATGAGCTTTAGTGGCGGCATTTCGATCTCGATTCCCTTGAACCGCATGGGACCTATCCGAAAGAATCCTAAGATGAAATAGGCGGTGGCCGGGAGCAGGAAGAGTATTCCTAATGTTTGGGCGGAAGCAAGCGGTATATGCAGTGCCGCTGGTACGGTCGGCGGTTGCATGAGAAAAACGACCCCGCCTAAGGTCAGGAATCCCAACCAGAGGGTGGCGGTACAGAAAGCGATCACCTTGGTGATCTCAATGGCATCCAGCCCCCAGGCGGAATAGAGACGGAAGCGTACCGATGCCCCGGCGATCATCGATAACCCGATGTTGTTGCTGAAGGCGTATCCGATGAACGAGGCCAAGGCGGTCTTGGCATAGCCCAACGGATTGCCTACATAGCGTAAGGCCAGGAAGTCATAACCGGTCATGATAAGATAGCTCAGGAGCGTCAGGGCCAGGGCCTGTACAAGACGTACGGAGGGGAAGGTATGCAGAATAGCAAGGAGATCCCTTAGATGATAAATCTTGATTTCATGATGTAATACAGCCAAAGCAACCACCAGGAGCGTTACACCGAATAGAGAGCCAAGGTGCTTTCTCTTCATGATCGTTCTCCCGGCATGTCCCCCATACCTCCTATCCTAGCCGATCAGACGTAATGCGTAACGGCGTTTACGAATTCTTTACCATGCTTCGCCGACCGGAACACAATTATTTTACAATAAAAATGTTAGTCTGGCGGCACGGAAAAAACAAGGAGGAAAACGGTGCGGATCAACGATGATCGATGGATGTATGCAAGCTACATAAGAACCTATAAGGAGGTTTCATAATGAAAAGATTGGTGGTCTGTTTCGTGGCAGGACTGTCCCTGGCAGTCTTCACCTCCTTTGCTCTCGCCGCCGAGGCACCGAAAATTGAACCTGCCGAAAAGGTCGAGGCCAAGGCGGAAATGAAGGCCGACACCATCCTCGGTAAGATCATGAAGATCGAAAAGGCCAAGAACGAGATCGTCGCCTTCAAGGGTCGCGTGCTTGTGAGGCGGATCATCCCGCGCGCAGGGTGAAGGTGATGGCGAAGCCGGTGGGAGAGAGGTTGCGGGCCTGAACGCTTCCCTGGCAGGCTTCAAGACAAGTCTTGACGATCGCCAGGCCCAGCCCGTGGCCGCCCGTCTCGCGCCGCCTGGACTCCTCCGGCCGGTAGAATGGCTCGAAGAGCTGGGAGAGCGCCTCATCCGGCACGCCCGGTCCGTCATCCGTAACCTCAATGAAGACCTCCTCCCCCCGTCGTTCGGCCGTAACGGTGATGGAGCCCTCCTGTCCCGCATAGCGTACGGCATTGCGCAGTACGTTCGCCAGGGCGCGGGTCAAGAGCTCAGAATCGGCCAGGGCCGACAAGCTCTCATCCATACAAAGGCCGATTTCAAGGCCTGTGATCGCCTCTCGTTCCAGGGCGCGCCGGATGCAGGGAGCGATGGGTATGAGCACCAGGGCGCGCCTCATCGGACCGACCTCCGCACGCGAGAAATCGAGCAACTCATCGACGAGGCGCGCGAGCTCCTCGGCCTCGCGTATCACCCCTTTGAGCCTTGCGTCATCTGCATGCCCCTGCGCGAGGATCCCCAGCCCGAGCTGGATGCGCGCCAGGGGGGAGGCCAATTCATGGGCGATATCTCCCAAGAAGCGCTTGCGCCCGTTGACGAAGACCTCCAGCTTGGCCGTCATGTCATTAATGGCCGTGCTCAAGCGGCCGATCTCATCCGTGCGGGAGGTGTCGAGGCGGACATCAAAGCGGCCGCGCGTGATCTCACGCGCCGCGGACATCATGCGCGCTACCGGCTTGGTGATACTCCGTACAAAGGGCAGCCAGAGGATGGCTGCCAGGAACACGACCGCGAAGGCTATGAGAAGCCACGGCCAGGGGTTGAAGAAGAAACCGCCTCCGGTCAGGGATGCCGAAGAAGCCAAAAGGACGACCGGCACCGGCTGCCGGGTGTGCTCCAGGAAGATCAGCAGGGGCACGCCCACCCAGTAACGATCGGTGGTGCGCAGCATGAAGTGGGCGGGCGGCAAGGGCACGAGCCTGCCCTGTAAGGCAATATGCGGCAACAGAAAGCGGCGGTGCTCTCTGATCTTCGCATGCACCTCAGCCGGCACGAGCGTTGGGCTGCCCGCCACCAGGCGTCCATCCAGGGTGATGAGTTCGAGATTAATATGGTAGGAACTGGCATAGCTGTTCAGGATGGTGTCCCATTGTTGTGAAGGCGCGCTGTTCAGTTCCTGGGCAATGCGGTTCCCCAGCGCCAGCATGCGGGTGCCGTAGATGGCTGACAACGGGGAACTCGGCAGGATCCGGATCTGGATGTTGAAGAAGATCGCCAGGCATCCGCCGATGATCACCATGGTCATGAAGAACCAGAATAGGGTGCGGATGAAGAGCGTTCCCGGCAGTCTCACGTCTTACGCTCCGTGTTGCCGATCAGCAGATAGCCGGCGGTACGGACGGTACGGATGAAGCGGGGGTTGCGGGGGTCATCATTCAGCTTGCGGCGCAGCGATGAGATATGTACGTCGATGGAGCGGTCGAAGACCTCGTAATCGCGGCCGGCTATGGCGTCGAGCAGCTGGTCGCGGGTCAAGACATGGCCGGCGGCTTTCGCCAGACAGAGGATGAGATCGAACTCAACGGGCGTGAGATTCATCGGCGCTTCGTCCACGTATGCCATGCGAGCCGCCGGCTCAATCCGCAGCCCACCGACGATGATCGGCGGCGCCGGCACGGGGGCATCGGGCTTCCGGGCCTGAAAGGACCTGCGCGTAACGGCGCGCAGCCTGGCCAGGAGCTCGCGCGTGGAAAAGGTCTTGGGGAGATAATCATCGGCCCCCATCTCCAGCCCCAGGATGCGGTCGATGTCCTCACCCCGCGCCGTGAGCATGAGGACCGGGATATTGGAGGACTGTCGCAGCTTTTTAAGGACCTCGAACCCATCCATACCAGGCAGCATGACGTCCAGGATGACGGCGGCGAAGGTCCCGTTTTCGGCCAGCGCTAGACCGTCCGGACCGGTGTAGGCGCCCTCGACGACATACCCGAAGGGAGAGAGATAATCGCGTACCAGGGCGCAGAGCTCGCGATCATCATCGATCATGAGGATTTGCAGTCCACTCTCCCGCATGTCTTCCATACCTCCCATCCTAGCCGATCCGGTATAATGCGCAACGGCATTTACGAATACTTTACAATTTTTCTCTCCCTTAAACATAATTGCTTTACACGAACGGTGCTAGTCTGTCGGCAGATAAAAACTAGGAGGAAACGATGCAGAACCTGAGAGACCGAGATAAGAGTTTGCGGTGGCATCTTGTCCTGGTGGTGATCGGCATCATCTTTTTCTTCGCCCTCGAATCCCATGCCTTCGCCCAGAGTCCCCGCGTTGACATGCCGTGGCCGGATTGTCCATACATATGCAAAGTTGCCGAATCGAACATGTCTATCTTTCGGGAGAACGCTGCCATGGTTAAGCATCTAAAGCTGAACTCCGAGCAACCCCAAGTTCTGCGGCCCCCCCTGTAGGCCTCTGTACCAGCCCATACCCCTAAGCCCCGGCGGATAGGCCCCCGACCCGCCCCTTCGGGAGGCCATGCGCGGCACGAGTCCGGTTTTTCCTCCTCTCCGGACTCGTGCCGCCAACGCCATCATCGGTATTGTCTTCAGGGACACCGGAATGAAGAGATCGTGACCTTGGTGAAAAGATGCCACGACCCCAGAGGGGGCTTATGTCCGGTATGGATTTCGGCCTGACGTAAAAGACAAGACCGCCCTATCTATTCTGTGATATAAAGAGAACCTGCCTGAGAGGAGGAGCTATGTCCGAACTCGTAACCATAGCAATCGAAAATCATATAGCCGATGTCCGTTTCAACCGCCCTGACAAATACAATGCCCTGAGCCTTGACATGATCACGGCCATGGCCGATGCCCTTGACAGGCTGGCCGAGGAGTCCACGGTAAGGGCCGTCGTGGTCTCCGGTGCAGGCAAGGGTTTCTGCGCAGGCCTTGATGTCGAGAATTTCGCCGCGCTGCAGTCCGAGGAAGGCGGCAAGCTCGGCAATCTCACCGACCGCTATGGAAACCGCATCACCAACATTTTTCAATACATCGCCTATGGCTGGAAACAGCTTCCCATGCCGGTGATCGCCGCCATTCACGGCGTGGCCTTAGGCGGTGGCTGCCAGATAGCGCTGGGGGCCGATATCCGCTACTGTACACCGGACGCCAAGCTTTCCATCATGGAAATGAAATGGGGCCTTATCCCGGACATGAGCGCGAGCCAGACCATCCGTGACCTGGTATCCATTGACGTGGCCAAGGAGCTGATCTTTACGGGAAAGATCATCCGCGGTGAAGAGGCCGCACGGTTGAAGCTGGTCACGCGGGTCTGCGAAAAGCCCCATGAAGAGGCCATGACCTTGGCCAGAGAAATCGCCTTACAAAACCCGGCCGCCATACGCGCAGCCAAAAAGCTGTTGAACGAGGTCTGGCATGGAGATTCGGCCCGGGGTTTATTGATGGAATCCGAACTGGAGATGACGCTCATCGGGACCCCCAATCAACTGGAGGCCGTGGCTGCCAACTTTGAAAAGCGTACGCCGAAATTCAAGGAGCTTGGCTGAGCGAATCGTCAGCGATCCCTTGGAATTTTTTTGACCGTTGCCGCCGAACGGTGCACGTGGATGAGACGCCCTATTCGTAGATGGGTCGGGTGTCCCAAGGGAATTGCTCCAGTCCTCACGGCGATTGCTACTTGGTAATATGGCGAGGCGCAAGCGGATGGCCCCGCAGGGAGCAACGTGGCCTACGGTACCATAAGCGGTAACAAACTGAATTTTAAAATGGGTTGATGTGTCCAAGGGGGAGATTGCAAACAATGGGATCTTGAACCTGGAGCTTAAACCCGACGGCAAATTGGTCGCCACGAAAAAGAACGGCGGTTTCGCGGATGCGGAGTGGACGCGGCAAGCCCAGGAATAGGCGGCCATAATTCAGGAGGACAAACGCAGGTGAATATCGAGGTGAACGTGAACAAAGTAGCAATACTGCTTTGTTCCATAGCACGGATTTGGGGTGCGCTAAGGGGGCGCTTCCCTAAGGTTTTTTACCTAATCACATGTTCCCCACGCTTGCGTGCAAGAGGATTCTAGGATTCAGGTCTTGTTTCTTGCGTCGATATCAGTTTGACGCTAAAACCTGCCCCGTTTCACTGGTGATGGGGACAGGTCGGCGTCGGGTGATACCTATATGATCACATCCGTGATATCCGCTCCATCGGCGACTTCTTGCGCGAGATTGGTGAGCACCTGTCCGGCGTAGCCCTTGGCGTTTTTCAAGGTTTCACCCAGCTTTTGAAAAAGCGCTTGAAATTTTTCAGGGTCATCCTGCGCAAGCGCCTTAAGTTTGGTGAAGAAATCGGCTGTCTGGGACAAATCGACGGAATCAAAATATGAGGTTGAGTCGTTCGTCCCGAGTGTTGAGAACAGGCTGTTTTGTTTTGAACGGTTCTCCTCCAGGAGAGGATCTGATACCTCCGTAGAATTGGAATCCTTTTCGTACCAGAAACTGTTGGTGATATAAGCACTGATCGTATCCATGGTAGCGCCCATGTTCGTACCTCCATCATGTTATACGCGCTGATTCAGCAAAGGGTGTGCCATGTGATAGGCAAGCCGGATCATCCTGTTTGTGCCCGCATGCCTTACGCACCTATCAGGCAAATATTTCCTCCCGTTAAGTAAATTCTGCTGTGCGTCGCGTGCGCTCATTGATCCATGGGCGGGGTATCCGTACATGTCTTGGGATGAGGTTCAATCTTGACCAGATACAGGGGGGCAAGCGCTATCAGCCCGAGGCTCAGGATCATCAAGGCCTGGCCCAGGCCGAGATGATCGGCGAGGACACCCATGATGAAGGCCATGACCGCGGTATAGAGCGCGGTCACCAGCGACCTGACAGACAGCGAGGTCGCCAGGATCTCGCAGGGGACCGTATCGCTCACATAGGTGACACTCATGGGCGAGCGCAGGTTCTGGATGATGAAAATACCCGTGAACAGGATGATGGCCGCCAAATCGAAACTATAGAGATAGCTCAGACCGCAGATACTCCCCAGGATAAAACCCGTGAGCATGGTGAGGTTCAGAGGCCGGGCCAGGGTGGCGAAGCGCGCCGCAAAGTCGCCGGCGCGTCGGCTGGCCTGGGACGTCATCAGATAGATGCAGAAGTACACGAGGCCCAAGAGAACGGCCGAGCGCTGTTTTCCCTGTAGGAATATCAGTACGGGTAAACTCAGGGCGAGGCTCTTGACAATGGGCTGCAGGAAGTCTTTGACGGCATTGTAGAAACCATCGTAGATGCAGACATTGGTGGTGGCCCTGAAAACTTCCTGACCGGCCAACGACATCTTGAAGCTTTGCCAGACCACCATAAAACTCTGCCGGATACTGCCTACGGTATGGACTTCTCCATCGAGCTCAGGAGGGTAAGACAGCATCAGAAAGAGGTTGACGATATAGGGCAGGGTCGAGATCAGAAAGATCACATCGTAGCGGCCGCTTACAAAGACGATCGCGGCCGCGATCAAAGCCGAGACGGCCGAACCTCGCTGCGACCAGGAGCGCGTATGTCCGTAGTAGTCCACCTTCTGATCCTGCCAGCCTTTCATTCTGAGGTATTCGAAGATCATGGCCTTGTGGGTGCCGCCCCTAAACGCCTCGCCAAAGGCAAAGAAGGTCATGCCGAGCAGTAGAAGCCAGAAGCCGGCGGCGTAGTAGAAAATCAGGAAAGAGATGATGTAGGACAGGAATGACTGCACCATGGTGCTCCGTCGTCCCAGCGCATCTGCGATGACGCCGGTGGGCACCTCCAGCACATTGGTCATGATCTCCCGGTAAGCATAGAGCGTGCCGATCAGCGTGAAGCTCAGACCTTTTTCCAGCAGGAAGAGGATCAGAAAGGGTTCAAAGAGTTTCAGGTTTTTCAAGAAACCATAAGCGCTGAATTTGGCATATTGGAGATCTTTCTGGTATGTGCCCGCCATGGGTTTCTTATGGTCTGCGTTGCCCGGTTCGTCAATCCTTAAAAGAGGCATTGATCATACCGGATAGGCCGGTTTACAGCCGCATCTGAGCACCATCAGGATTTTATCATCATGCCTTTGATTCCTCCGGAGAAGAGAGATCTGATCCGTGATCGCCTGCGCTGAACAGCGCAGACCTCTTCGACACTAATGTCGAAGGACACCTCCTTTGTCGAACAAATCGCACTGTTTTGACCATAACTAGCTGATAAATCATATTGTGTAATTGGCACGACATTTGATGATAACGGTTTAAAACGCACAGTGGAGGTTCGTATGGATTTGAAGAATCGGATCAGTTTGTTTATCTTGATCATGATGGTCATCGCGGTGCCGTCCTGGGGCACCGAGCGCATCGATCGCATCCAGGCCCAGAAAATCGCACTCGAAAAAACAGATGTCAGCTTAAGCCAGATCATCAACTCGCTTGAATCCAACTCGGGTGTAAAGGTGATAAAGGTCGAGACGGAACCCTTCAGCCTGACGCAAGGACCGATGTGCTATGACCTGCTGACCGCTAAGGGGACCAGTTCGTGGATAGCTTCTATTTTTAAGTGCTCAAAGGCGACGGAATACTATGTGGATGTAAGATCGGGCAAAGTGCTCCTGCAGAAAAAACCTTTTTGGGGGTACTTCTATTTCAGTGCGGACAACAAGGCCAAAGCCCTGTCACAGGTAAAATTATCCATGGTGCAGGCTATTGGAATCGCTGAAAAAGAGGCCGGCGGCAAAACCGTACATGTCAGAATTCACAGGGACAGCGGCATTGTTTTCTATCAGATCACCATGATCGTGAATGATGCCCTCCAACGCATGCTGGTCGATGCCTATAACGGCAAGGTCACCGATGCGCCGATGCATCGCGATAGCCATTTTAAAGATTAGAACATCTGCGGTGGCTGGATCTGTTTTGGCTTTGGTCCAGCCATCGCATCCTTTCGGAATTAAGCAATGGATAGCGGTCTGAAGTAAAAAACAAGACCTGTCCTCCCCGAAGCTTTTTCGCCGTTTTACGGCCGTGTATTTTGCATGATCTCCACCACGGCCTGGATGGAATCGGTCACGGTGAAAATGGAGCGGTCCTCGGGGCTGATCATGCTGCCGGCCAGCATGGTGTTTTCGATCCAGTCGATCAGGCCGGACCAGTACTCCGAGCCGAAGAGCACCACCGGGAAGGGTTTGATCTTATCGGTCTGGATAAGGGTCAGGGCCTCGAAGAGCTCATCCATGGTGCCGAAGCCGCCCGGAAAGATCACATAACCGATGGCATACTTGACGAACATGACCTTGCGGATGAAAAAGTAGCGGAAGCTCAAGTTGACGTTGGTGTAGGGGTTGAGCTTCTGTTCAAAGGGCAGCTCGATATTGAGCCCCACGGATTTGCCCAGGGCCTCGAACGCGCCCTTGTTGGCCGCCTCCATGATACCGGGGCCACCCCCGGTGATGACGGCCAGGCCCTGGTTCGCCAGCTCTCTTCCCAGTTTGTCGGCCAGGGTATAGTACTTGTCGCCCGGTTTGGCGCGTGCCGAGCCGAAAATGGTAACGGCCGGGGGCAGGTTCGAGAGCGCCTCGATGCCGTCCACGAACTCGGCCATGATGCGGAAGATGCGCCAGGATTCCTCGGGGCTGATCTTGTCGATAACATACTGCTCGTTCTTCATCATTGCTC
>JBDKSM010000149.1:0-42759 GCA_039680665.1 Syntrophaceae bacterium
GAGACCAGGCAAAGGGTTACCCCTGTTTTGGAAGCGCAGGGGTATGACTACTTCTGGCGGCCGACGTGGGGAGACGATGTCCCGCCGTTCTATGCCTGGTTCATCAAGCGCGACTGTCAGGGAAACAGGACGCATCACATCCACATGGTGGAGCCCCAGTTTGGCGAGCACTGGGACAGGCTTTTCTTTCGGGACTACCTCATCGAGCATCCCGGCGTGGCCCAGGAATACGGTCGGCTTAAAATGAGGCTCTCGGAAGCGCATCAGAACGACCGGGTCGCCTACACCAAGGCCAAGGGCGACTTCATCCGGCAGGTGACCGAAAGGGCGAAACACCACTACCAAATGGCCCGACAAACGCAGGCCCCCGACATGCCAACAGGGGGCCGGGATACGGATAGGTAAATTGAAACACTGGATGCCACGGGCCAAGCTCAGCTTGCCCGTGCTCTGTTTACAGACATTATGTCCATGGAAACCATGCATAGAAAAAAGCTTCATCACATCAATCTGCCAGGGCATGCCCATGAATTGACATTTTCCTGTTATCGCAGACTGCCGTTGCTCTCACGGGAATTGCCCTGTAGGTGGATGGTTAATGCCCTGCAAACCGCTCGCGCAAGACACCGGTATAGCCTGCTTGCGTTTGTCATTATGCCGGAGCATGTGCATATGATTGTTTATCCTCATAATGCAGACCACGATATGGCCTGGTTTCTCAAAAGCATCAAACAGTCGGTATCACGCAGAGCCTATGCATGGTTGGCAAAGCATGATCGGCTATGGCTGGAAAGATTGACCATTCCAGTAGAGGGCACATTTCGTTTCTGGCAAGCAGGCGGCGGGTATGATAGAAATATTGATAGGCATTCGACACTCATTCGGATGATCGAATATATCCATAATAACCCGGTCAGGAGAGGACTGGTTGAAAATGCAGTGGATTGGCTGTGGTCAAGTGCTTCATGGTATGAGGGAAAAGAATGTGTGCTCCCCATGGACTCGATACCATGAAGGGCACGGGCAAGCTCCGCTTGGCCCGTGGCACCCGAAATGGAGCTGGGCTTGTGTTTCTAATCAAGGCCACCAGCCTCTGATTCAATCGGTGATATCTGGGTCCATTTTCAATCGCAGGTATAAACATGAAGAACGCCTGACCACGGCATGCACCGGACGGTGTTGACATTGACATCGTATGCATTAAATGCTATTTTTATGCATATGGAGGACTATGATGAGAACCACGCTCGATTTGCCTGAAGATTTGATTGCCGAAGCCATGAAAGCTACCCGTATCAATACGAAAACCCAGCTCATCATAACCGCCTTGGAGGACTTGATAAGAAAATCGAAAATCTCCGGATTGAAGGCATATAAAGGAAAGGTTGATCTGGACATTGACATGAATGCCCTGAGAGACCGTCAATGCCGATCTTAGTCGATACATCCGTATGGGTAGAATATTTCAGACGCGGTGAAAATTCCGCAAAGCTCGATTACCTGATAGATGAAAACCTCATTGTTGTTAACGATCTTATTCTTGCGGAGCTCGTTCCATTTTTAAAAGTTCGGAATCAAAACAAGATTATTCATTTGTTGTACAGCATTAAGAATCTCGGTTTGGAAATCAACTGGAAACAGATTATCGAGTTCCAATGCAAGTGCCTGAAAAATAGTCTAAACGGAATCGGTATCCCTGACCTGATCATTGCCCAGAATGCAAAACAAAACAGCTGTGAAATCTATTCATTGGATAGCCATTTCAGTCTCATGAAAGACATCCTTGCGCTTAAGGTAATAGGATAAAATTGTTCAAGGCCGAAGAAGGGCATGCACCGGAGAGCTTTCATCCAATCCTGAGCCGGAGCGTTTTGACCGGGGTACAGATTCCCAGCAAACAGGAGGGCAAGCACATGGAGACACCAACCTTCGAGAGCTACCCCTGGTGGATGGTCCTGATCTGCAATGCGTTCGGTGTAGTCATCTATGCCATCGGCCTCTTCCTGATGGCCGGCCTGGGAACCGTGTGGGCCGTGCTGTACGCCTCGTACTGTCTCTGGGTGGGATGGCGCGTCGTCGCAGGGAGCTGCCGCTCCTGTTCCTACTACGGGAAGCGCTGCGCTTTCGGCAAGGGTCGGCTGTGTGCGCTGATCTTCATCAAACATGAGTCAAAGGGCTTGTCTGCCAGACACATCTCGTGGCTGGACATCGTGCCCGATTTCCTGGTCACGCTCATTCCGCTCGGGGTCGGGATCAGCATGCTCATCCGCAGATTCACCTGGCTTGTGTCATTCCTCGTCGCCGCGCTGGCGGCCCTCGGTTCCGTGGGCATCGGTCTTGTGCGAGGGCAGCTGGCTTGCAAATACTGCAAGCAGCGTGAGCTCGGGTGCCCGGCGGAACAGCTTTTCAGCAAAAAGAAACCGACGTAAGAAGATATGACATGCTCCAGATATATGAGTGAGGTCGATATCCTGCCGTCCATGCTAAGGGCTGGCGGAAACTGCTTTTGCGAGCAGTGAAAAAATGGTAGGGCAAGCCAGGTTAAAAGATTTCATGCCACCGAGGAGGGTGCTCACATGACCAGCCATCAGGAAAGCTCACCGATCTTGAACGAGACCATAGCCGAGATACGCTCCCAGCTTGGGAGCAAGATGGATGAGATCATGGTCGAGCGCGCCGTGATCGGGCTCTTTTTCTCCGGGGTCAAGCTCTCGAACGGCGCCTGCGGCATCTGCTTCACGCCGGTCAAGGAGATCCCGGAGTCGGTATGCTGCCCGACCTCGGCCGCGGCCCTGCCGCAGGCGGGCAGGCTCAAGGGCAAACCGGCCGGCGCCTATCTGGAGGAGATGAACGACGGGCGACCCCTCAAGCGCGCGCTGGGTATCGCCGTTCTCAATGCCCTGTCCCAGGCCTGCTGGAAAGCGTATCCACCCCGGGACTACGCAATCGAATACGACAAGGACCCGCTGGATGATATCAGCATCCCGGATGAGGCCTTCGTGGTCGTGGTGGGCGCCCTGGTGCCGTACCTGCGGATGCTCAAGAAACGGGGCAAGCCGTTTGCCATCCTGGAAAAGGACGTGCGCACCCTCAAGGAGGACGAGCTGCCCTTTTTCGCCCAACCGGAGTGGGCATCGGAAAAGATCAGCCAGGCCGATCTGTTGATCGTTACCGGGACCACGCTGATAGGCGGCACGCTCGAGGGCATCGTGGCAGACGCCAAGCCGGGGTCCGAGATCGTGGTGGTGGGCCCCAGTGTGAGCATGCTGCCCCAGGCCCTGTTCCGGCGCGGGGTCACCTCGATCGGCGGCCTGGTCTGCACCGATGCGGACCGGCTGCTCGAAATTCTAAGCGAGGGCGGCTCGGGCTACCATTTCACCGGCTCTTCGGCGCGCCGGACCGTCATCCGCCCACACGTGGCATAGTCTGGCCTGGGAGGCGTAGAGCGTTGTTCACCACGAAGATCACGAAGAACGCGATGGAAGGCGAAAGAGAATAGGTGGGGAAGAAATGGGATTTCTTCCCCACGGGGAGACTGTGGGGAAATCTGTGCTCCCATCTTCGTGCTCTTGCTTCGTGGTGAGAAAAGGCTTGTGCACCACGAAGGGCGCGAAGAAATCCCTGGCCCCCGGCGTTTGCCGGGGCGACGATACACCCGTTTGCCGACGGTGCGAGAAAAGAACGGGCCGCCGCGACAGCATTGGGTCTTCCCGTGCTTGCCCCTGCGGCCTCTTTATGCTAGCCATGGCATATCAATCGGGAAAGACACGCAGAGATGAAGAGCGCCCCCCCATCCTCCGGCCCCATCTCCCCCGCTCAGGGGGCGGCCAAGACGCACGGCGCTGATGCGGGACAGGGCGGCACTCATCCCCGGCGCTTGGCGCATCCGTTTGTTCTGCTGACGCTGCTGGTAGTCGTAAGCCTGTGCGCTTCGGCCCTGCTGGGCCGTTATCCCGGACCCTATGTGAGTCTGCCCGCCGATTTCAATGACGCCCTGTGGCGTGATATCCTCATCAACCTGCGTCTGCCCCGCATCATTGCCGCCTTTGTGCTGGGCATGGTCCTTTCGGCCTCCGGGCTCGTGTTCCAGATGATCTTCCGCAATCCGCTGGTCGACTCGGGCTTCCTGGGGGTATCGGCCGGGGCGGCCTTCGGGGCCTCGCTCGGCATCGTGATCCTGGGCGGGACGGTCCTTGTGGTGCAGGGCTGCGCGGCGTTCTTCGCCTGCCTGGGGCTCGGCATGAGCTATGTCCTGGCGCGCCGTATCCGCATGGGCGGCTGGGTGCTCAGGCTGGTGCTGGCCGGCATCGCGGTCTCGGCCCTGTATACCTCGGGCACGGGCGTGTTCAAGTACCTGGCCGACCCGCTCAAGCAGCTGCCGGACATCACCTTCTGGATGCTGGGCGGTTTGTGGGGCATCACCTGGGGCGATCTGGCCAACATGCTGCCGGTGGTCGTGCCCGGCCTGCTCATCATCTACCTGATGCGCTGGCGCTTGAACCTCCTGGCGCTGCGCGACGAGACCGCCTTTTCCCTGGCCGCGCGTCCGGGGCGTGAGCGCCTGGTGCTGCTGGCCGCGGCCGTGCTCTCCACGGCCGTGGTGGTGGCCAAGGCCGGGCAGATCAGCTGGGTGGGCCTGATCGTGCCGCATATCAGCCGGCGGCTTTTCGGCGCCGACGCCCAGCGGGCCTTGCCCGGCTCATTGCTCCTGGGCGGTTTCTTCGTGCTGGTCTGCGATGATGTGGGCCGCACCGTGCTCTCAGGCGAGATCCCCTTGGGGATCCTGACTTCGTTTGTGGGCGCGGCCTTGTTCCTGGCCCTGTTCATGTCCCGGTCCGTGCGGAGCGGCGTATGATGCCGAGCGTGAACACGGTGCCATGTGTTGAGCCCACGGTGCGGAGCGCGCCATGATCATTTCAGCCGACAGCCTCGGCTTCGGCTACGGCCGCGAGCCCTTCATGCAGGGATTGTCCCTGGGCATACCCGCAGGCTCCATCTGCGCCGTGCTCGGGCCTAACGGCTCGGGCAAGACCACGCTGCTGCTGCTTTTTTTGGGGCTGCTCATGCCGAAATCCGGCAGTGTGACCGTGGCGGGCATCGATACAACCGCGGGCCGGGAACGCTTGAAGAGGTACATTGGGCTGGTGCCGCAGGATGAGAGCATCCCGTTCGCCCTAAGCGTCTTCGAATACGTGCTCCTGGGCCGCGCCCCGCACTTGGGGCTCTTGCAGCAGCCGGGAAGCGAAGACCGCGCCGTGGCCATGGCGGCCCTGGAGCAGGTCGGCATCGCGCACCTGAAGCACCGGCCGGTGACCGCGCTCTCGGGCGGGGAGCGCCAGCTCTGCATGGTGGCGCGCGTGATCGTCCAGGACCCGCGCATCCTCTTGATGGACGAGCCCACCAGCCACCTCGACCTGGCCAATACGCGGCGCATCCTGGCCATGATGCGCCTTCTGAAAAGTTCGGGTAAGACCGTGGTATTCAGCACGCACGACCCCAATGCCGCCACGGCCGTGGCCGACCAGGTGGTGCTGCTGCACCAGGGTTCGCTGATGTCCGTAGGCCGGCCAAAGGATGTCTTGAACGATCATACATTGAGCGCCGTGTACGGGGTTCCGGTCGAAGTGCTTACCGTGGATGGGCGGCCCTGGGTTATGGTGGACTGAAAGACGTGACAGCCGTCCGTGCGCATACCGGATCACAGCCAACGATGAGGGACGCATCTATGGGCAGGCGATATATGGACTGTTTTTTAAGAATATGCCGGAGCATTAGCGTGGCATGTAATAAATAAACGTGCTATTATAATGGATCTTATGATACATAATTAAGTCAGGTATCAGGCTATAGATGCGTCCCGCCGGGGACGGTAGATGAGAAGGAGCTTCAATGCAAAGGAAATGGATTCTTTTTTTGGTTTTGTCCGTCCTGCTGTCGCCGCTGCCGCTGCGTGCCGCCGGGATGGCGGACGCGGTTGCCGCGGGTTTGCAATCCTTGTCGCTGAAAAAGGGCGATCCTTCCCTCTGTGTGCTCAGCAATGCCGAGTGTGTGGACCACGGCGCGATCGATATGCTGCAGGGGCTCACGGGCTGCTCTCTGGGCAAGGGCAATCTGCTGTTTTATCACTGCCCGGCAGGGCGCCCGCTCAAGGTGGCCCTGTTCCGGCGCGACACGCGCGCGGCCTGCGTGCTGACCGCATTGAATGATGGAAAGATCGAGCGTGTGCAGCTGATCATAGGCCCGGAGCAGACCTCGCGGCCGGATACATGGAAGGAAATCAGCGCCAAGCTGGGCACTGATGCCGCGATGGTGGGGATCTTGAACGCCTGGGCCGACGGCGCGCCCTACGATCTGCTCAAATGTGTGGAGTTTCACAACCACTTCTGCCCCGGGGTGACCTCGGGCTATCTCCTGGCCAAGTATATCCAGGCGCGCTGGCCGCTCTCCGGGCAACAGGCCTATCTCTATATCGCCGCGCCGATGTGGTGCAAGGAGGACGGCATCCAGGTGTTGCTGGACCTGACGGCCGGTAAGCATGGTATCATCACTAAGCCGCTCGCCAAGGACCAGCTGAAAGGCCTGCCCTTTACGCAACCGGCCGGCATTCTCATCGTGCGGGAAGGCCGCAATGGTCCTGGAATCGCCCATGTGCTGAGCTTCGACTGGGAGGCGGCCAATCGTGGGATTAAGAACTCGGGCGGTATGAAGAAGAATCCGCTGTCTTGGAACGACGCGCCGGAAACATATGTTTCCTGTCCTTGGGAGCATGCCCTTTCGGCCGAAGAGATCACGCAGCTCGAAGTCGTTGAAAATCCGTACCGGTTTCTTGTATCTGTCAAGAAACAATAGGCGGTAGTAATGATCGACAAGGAGATCACCATGGAACAGATACCGGATTGGGCGCTGCTTTGGCGGCAGATCGTGGAGACGCACGCGGCCGGACGGAAGCGGGAACCCGAGGCAGGGGGCGATATGTGGGCCAAGAAGGCCCGTGGGTTCAACGCGAGCGTCAAGAAACGCTGGGACCGGCAGGACTCCAGCCGCAGCTTCATCATAGAGCGCCTGCAGGCCGACCCCGGCTCCACGGTGCTGGACATCGGGGCCGGGACCGGGGCCTGGGCTTGCCTGCTGGCGCCGTTTGCGAAGAAGGTCACGGCCCTGGAGCCCTCCGCGGCCATGATCGAGGTCATGCGGGAGAACCTGAAAGAGCTGGGGATCACCAACGTGGAGATCGTGCAGGGGGCCTGGCCCGAGGCCCAGGTCGAGGATCATGATTTCAGTCTGTGCTCGCACGCCATGTACGGCTGCCCCGATATCCAGGCCTTCTTCCGGCGCATGCATGAGGTCACGCGCCGGTGCTGCATCCTGCTCATGCGCGTGACCACCCCGGACGGGCTGATGGCCGAGATCGCCCGCCATATCTGGGGCCAGCCGCACGACAGCCCCAATTTCCATATAGGGTACAACACGCTCCTGCAGATGGGCATCTACGCCGACGTGCTCATGGAGGACACGGGCCTGTGGGAACCATGGACCAATGACACGCTCGAAGAAGCAGTGGAAGAGGTCAAAAGCAAGATGGGCATGGCGGGCTCGAAGAGTGACGACACCTATCTCCTTGACCTGCTCGGACGCAAACTTACCTTCAAGGACGGCAAATACGCCTGGCCGCTCGGGGTGCGTTCGGCCCTGGTGTACTGGGAAAAAGGATATTGAGCGCCAGGTCTGGTTAACCAGGGAAGAGTGTAGGGGCTGGTTTTGGCGGGTTATTATCTCGTTGACAAAGGAATGATCATTCAATATAAAAATCTATTGTGCTCTAGCATATATAATAATTAGCGAGGAGGTTTTGCACGTGAAAAGATTACTTGTTGTCATGTATGTGCTTTGCCTGTCTTTCAGCGGCATCGCCTATGCCGAGGAAGGGCAGAATGTCCAGAATGCACAGCCGCAGCCGGTGGTGCAGGCGCAGCAGGCCCCTGTTCAGGGGGCACCGGAACAAGAAAAGGCCGCCCTAGGCGAGGCCAAACCGGTCCAGGCCAAGCCCGACGTCATGCCCGAGATCGTGGTCACGGCCACCAAGACCAGGCAGGAGGCGCGCAAGACGCCCGCCAAGGTGGAGGTCGTCAAGGCCGAGCAGCTGGAGGAGACGAATGTCACGACGGTTGACCAGAGCTTAGCCTCTTTGCCGGGTGCCGTCAGCACCCGCCGGGAAGGGGCCGTAGGATTGACGTACCCATTTGCCGGCATCCAGCTGCGGGGTTTCCCGCGTGCCTCTGAGACCCTGGTGCTCTTGGACGGCCAGCCGCTCAATAACTATGAGGGCAACACACAGTGGTGGAGTATGCCGGTAGAGTCGATCGATCGCGTCGAGGTGGTCAAAGGCCCGCTCTCCTCGCTCTATGGCGGCGGCGCCATGGGCGGCGTGATCAACATTATCTCCAAGACCGACTATGCCCCGTTGTCCTTCTCTCTGACCAAGGGCAGTTATGACTTCACCGGGATCTCGATCGCCTCGGGCTTTCGCGTCAAGGATGTCACCTATCACGTAGCATATGACAATAAAGACATTGGCCCCATCGATCAGTATTATACCTCGACGAGGGGCAGTGTCGGCGAAGTGATCGATACCGCCACGGGGGAGACCACGCGCTTCCTGGGCTATCGCAGCTGGACGACCGAGATCAACAACCTCGAACTCGGAGCCAATTGGGATATAACCACGGATTCATCGCTCGGATTCAAATTTATCAACTCGACCTTCAGCTGGGTGCCGGAGACCAGCACCAGTCTCTACGACAGCACGTATGATATTACCGGTTCAGAGCGCGCGCATAGCACCAAGATTTATAATCTGAGCTATTATAACAAAATGCTCAAAAACGTGGAGTTCAGCGCCAATATCGGCCTGACCGATAATTATGAGGATCTTTTCATCTACAGTCCCGGCTCGGCGGATTCCACGTGTCCCAATACACGCTATAACCTCGGGGGCCAAGCCAATATCACCCTGCCCTTGAATAACACCCTGAGCGTGGGCTTAGACGCCAGCAAATCTCAGGTCGTGTCCGAGGACTTGAGTCAGACGCCGATACAGAATTCCAAAGGCAAGATGCTCAACGCCGGCCTTTTCCTCCAAGACCAGTGGAATGCCACCGATTTTCTGATCTTGTATGCCGGGGCGCGCTATGACTACTGGAAGGCCTATGAAGGCAAAAACAACAGCCCCACCGGCGACGATATCGACAATCGCACCAAGCATCATGTCTCGCCCAAAGTGAGCGTCGTAGTCCTGCCGGATGCCAAGACCACCATCCGCGCCTCAGCCGGGGATGCCTTCCGCAGTCCGGCCATCTGGGATATTTACGCCTATCGCTATGTCCCCGGCCGTGGTAGCCGCCTGCCCAATCCGGACCTTGACCCGGAAACCGCGCGCTGCTACGAGGCCGGCATCGAGCGTGCCCTCACCGACCGACTTTCGGTCAGCGGCACATACTTCTCAAATCATATCAAGGATATGATCTATCGCGTGACGATCCCCGACACGGACCCGGAAGACTCGCAGAACCAGAATGTCGCCGAGGCCTATTCCAAGGGCTATGAAGTCACGGTGAACTACAAAGCCTCGGACGCTGTTTCGACGTACGCCAACTGGACCCATACCCAGACCAAGATCACCGATGCGGGTGAATTCGTGCTGTATTCCGGCGCCGCCATTGAGGACAAGGAATTCACCAGCGTCCCCGAGGACATCTACAATTTTGGTCTCAACCTCAAACAGGGCGCCTTTTATACGGATGTGCTTGTCCAATATGTGGGTGACCAGTATTACGAAGAGGATAACTCCGATACGATCGACGGACTCTACGGCGGCTATGACCCCCGTACAACCGTTGATATCACGGTGGGTTACAAGTTCTTGAAGAACTGCTCGGCGTCCTTAAGCGTTCTGAACGCCTCGGACGTGAAATACTGGGAAGGCACGGACCGGAACCCCGGCCGGACCTTTATGGCAAAGACCAGCCTATCGTTTTAGGGCATGAATGTCCGGGAGTTCCATGATTCCGGACAGATAAGCGATGAAACAACCGAGCTGACCGGTCTGGAGCGCCAGGCCGGTCGGTTTGCTGTTTGTGGCGCGTAGAACGAACTTTTTAAAGATATGCAAAACATGCTAGTGGGAAGATATGCGGGGCTGGCGATGGTGAGGAAAAATGATCTTTCGGTCTGCCTGGCGGTTTCCTTGATCCTGCACTCCCTGTTTGCCTTCACGCTGTGGGGGTGGTTTAGCTCCATGGCCGAGGCGCGGCCGAGCCATGACATTATCAGGGTCAGCATCATACAGGCCCCGCCTGCAATGCGCGCCCCGGCGGCCGCGGCGCCCAAGGCCAGGCCTCGGCCCAAGACCCTCAGTTTAGCCAAACCTTTGCCGCTGCCCGAGATCCTGAACCAGGAGAAGAAGGCCCCTGAACCGGCCCAGGAGGCGGAGCAGCCAGTTCCGGACGATGCCCAGGATGCTTCCTCCGGTTCTACCGATGGCGCGGCCTCAGGCATTTCCGGCGCGCCGTCCGCGTCCGGAACCGGCCCAACGGATGGCGTCGTGAGCGCCGATCGGGCTTTGGCGAATGCACGCGATGCCTATACGGCGGAGCTCTACCACATCATCAGGAAATATTTTGTCTACCCCGCGCTGGCCAGGCGGCGTGGCCAGGAAGGCCGGGTGCAGGTGAGCTTTACCGTGGGCGACAACGGCCGGGCCCAGGATATCCAGGTGGTGGGCTCATCGGGATTCAGCCTGCTGGACCGCGCCGCGGTTCAGACCATTCAGAAGATACCGCTGCCGCGGCCTCCCAGACGCGCCATGCAGATACCGGTTACCATCGTCTACCGCCTGGAAGAAGACGCCTGATGAAAGGGTGTGGGCGGCCATGTCCCGTGAGGGGGCGATACATGCGGATGAGATCCGTCATTATGATGATTATAATGCTGCTCGGGACAGCCTGTATGCTTACGGGCTGCCCCGGTACGTCGGACAGCAAATCCCGGACCATGGTCGTCATCGACCAGTTGGGCCGCCGGGTGGAAGTGCCGCGCGAACTCACGCGCATCTCGGCCATGCACCACTTCGGCGGCAAGATCGTCTATGCCCTGGGCCAGCAGCACCGGCTCGTGGAGCAGGTCCTCTACGGCATTGAGGCGCAGGCCATGGCGCGCGTGGACCCGCGCTTTGCCGCCTTGCCCATGACCCTGGAGGGCCATGCCATGAATATCGAGCACCTGGTGGCGCTTAGTCCCCAGTGCGTGTTCGTGTATGCCTCGGACACGTCCGACATGGAGCTGCTGCAGAACGCCGGTATCCCGGTGATCGCTGTCAAGGGCGAGACCCTGGAGGAGAGCTTCGCGGCCGTTGATCTCATGGCCCGGGTTCTGAACTGCCCCGAAAAGGGGCAGGCCTATATCGCGGACTGCCGCCGGCTGCTGGACCTGGTCCATGACCGGCTCAAGGACATCCCCCCCGAGCAGCGCCGCCGGGTCCTCTTTACCGGACCCAAGAGCATCTATACCGTAGCCACCGGGCAGATGCTGCAGAGCGAGATTCTCAGGCGCGCCGCGGCCTTGAACGTGGCGGGCTCCTTACGGGGCAATTGGGCCGACGTCTCGCCCGAACAGGTGGCCTCCTGGAACCCGGATGTGATCTTTCTGGGATCGAAGCTGGGGACCTATGGCGTGGCCGAGATCTATCAGAACTCGCAGTTCACGTCCTTGAAGGCCATCCGTGAGCGCCGGGTGTATGTCTTCCCTTCCAATATCGGCTGGTGGGACTTCCCGGCCCCCCATTGCGCGCTGGGCGTGGTCTGGACGGCCAAGACGCTTTACCCGGAACGTTTCAAGGACATCGACATGCGCACCGTGGCGGACGACTTTTATACCAAATACACCGGGCATGCCTTCACGGCCATGGGAGGCCGTTTGTGAATCAGGCCGCGTGCACTTACCCTGAGGATGCCTACCGATGAAGAAAAGCGGCGTGGCGCTGCTCTGCCTCTTCTTTGCCGCGAGTCTCGGCATCGCGCTGTGCGCGGGACGCTATCCAATCGGCATCCAGGGTGTGGCGAGGCTCCTCTTCGCGTGGACGGGGGTTGCGCCGCCAAGTGAGGAGACCCGGCTCATCTTCTGGAACATACGGCTGCCGCGTATCATCATGAGCTTTGTGGTGGGGTGCGGGATATCCATTGCCGGCGCGGTCTTCCAGGCCCTGTTCCGAAATCCCTTGGCCGCGCCCGATATCCTGGGGGTGACGGCCGGGTCGTGTTTCGGGGCCGCCCTGGCCATCATGTATTTCACCACCGCCGCCCTGGCCGTGCAGGGCAGCGCCTTTGTCTTCGGCACCCTGGCCGTTACGCTGGCCTATCTCCTGGCCTCGCGTAGCTGGGACCGCTCCGCGGCCGTGCTGGTGATCTCCGGGATCGTGGTCTCGGCCTTTTTCCAGGCCGGGCTCTCCATTCTCATGTACATCGCCAACCCCTACGATCAGTTGGCGCAGATCGTGTTCTGGATCATGGGCAGCTTCCATACGGCCTCCTGGGCCAAGGCCCAGACCACCTTGCCGCTCGTGGTGGCCGGCTCCGTACTGCTGATGATCTTCAGCTGGCGGCTCAATGTCATGACCCAGCACGAGGAGGACGCCCTGTCGCTGGGGATCGATATCTTCCGCTGGCGCTGCTTTTACGTCACGGTGAGCACCTTGATCGTGGCCGCTTCCGTGGCCGCGGTGGGGACGATCGCCTGGGTGGGCCTGATCATGCCGCATATCGCGCGCTACCTGGCAGGCACCGACCATCGCCGCCTGATTCCGGCCACCGCCTTCTTGGGCGGGACCTTCCTCCTGCTGATGGATACCATCGCCCGCAGCGTGCTGGCCTCGGAGATACCCATCAGCATTATCACCTCGATCATCGGCGCGCCCTTTCTGGGCTACCTGGTCATGAACCGGAGATACCTGGGAGTGGAACGTGAGCTTGGCAATTGAGACCTTAAGCGCCGGGTACGGCGCGACGCCCGTACTCCACGACATTACGCTCAAGGTCGAAGAAGGCGGCATCTGCGCCCTCATGGGCCGCAACGGTTCGGGTAAGACCACGCTGCTCAGGTGCATCAACGCCATCCTGAAACCAAAGCACGGCGGCGTCAAGGCCTTCGGGCAGGAAGTTTCCCGTCTGAAGCGCGTGGAGATCGCGCGTCTGATCAGTCTGGTGCCGCAGAGCTCCTCTACGGCCTTTCCCTTTACCTGCCGGGAAATGATCCTGATGGGCGCCGCCGCGCGGGTCAGGGCCTGGTCGGCCCCGAGCCGCAAAGAGGTGGCTACGGCCTTGGAGGTCTTGCACGAGGTGGGCATCGAGGGGCTGGCCAACCGGCCCTTCAATCAGCTCTCCGGGGGCGAAAGGCAGCTCGTGATGCTTGCGCGCGCCCTGTTCCAGAACACCCCCATCATGCTCCTGGACGAACCCAACGCCCATCTCGATTTCTCCAACCAGCACCGCATGATGGAGATCATGCGCGCGGTGGTGAAGCGTCGCGGGGCCACGGCCCTGATCTCTCTGCACGATCCCAACCTTACCCTGCATTACTGCGATCATGTCGCCATGCTCAAGAAGGGGCGTCTTGTCGCCCACGGCCCGACGGGGGCGGTCATGGAAGAGAAGACCCTGCGCGAGGTCCTGGGAGAAAACATCCGCACCGAGACGACGCTGGGCGGTCATACCGTGGTGACGCCCAGGGGACCGAGCGTGGCGGTGCATAAGCTCAAGATCCTTTCCCGGAGGTGAAAACTATGCGGTGCAACTATTGTGAATGGCGGTGCGAACTGGACCGGGAGCGCTACGGCGTCTGTCGGATGTACTACGCGGATGACGGCGTGATCCGCGAGCGCTTTCCGGGCCGCTGGAGCACCTATGCCATGAGCCGCGTCGAGTCGCTGCCGTTCTACCATGCCTATCCGGGCAGCCGCGTGCTGACCATCGGCACCTTCGGCTGCAACTTTTCCTGCCGCTACTGCTCCAACGGCTATATCGCGCGGCGCGACCCGTCCGAGCTGACCGAGGGCATGTACGACCTGAGTACCGAGGAGCTGGTGCGCATGGCCTTGAAACTTGAGTGCCACTCGATCATCTTCAATGTCAACGAGCCTACGGTATCGCTACCCAGCCTCTTAGACCTGAAGATCCAGGCCGGTAAGGCCGGTCTGCCCCTGGGCTGCCTGACCAATGCCTATACCACGCCTGAAGCCACGCAAATGCTCGCCGATATCTTTGACTTCATTAATATCGGTTTGAAGGGCTTCACCGCCGCATTCCACCGGGAGTATATCGGCGTGCCCGACGTGGCGCCGATCCTGCGTAATATTCGGGCCCTGGCAGGCATGCGCCATGTGGAGATCACGACCCCCATCATTCAAGGCGTCAATGAAGGCGACATCGAGGCCATGGCCTCTTTTATCGCCGGCATCGACCGCGAGATCCCCTGGCACGTCTTTCGGTTGCTGCCCGAACATGAGATGAAGGACAGCGACTATCCCAGCATCGCGGCTATCGACAAGGCCTTAAGCGGCGCGCGCGCCGAGCTGGCCTATGTGTATTTCCATAATTTCGTGGGCTCCCAGTGGGTCAACAGCGCCTGCCCCGACTGCGGCCAAACCGTGATCGAACGTATCAGCCTGGGCTGCGGCGGCGATAAGCTCTCACGCTTTCTGTGCGCCGACAACCGTTGTCCTGAATGCGGGCATGCCATTCGTATGCACGGGACCTTGATCCCCCGCTTCCATCGGGAGGTGGCCTTATGAGCCTGGCGATCATCGATGCCCGACAGTGGCAGAACATCTTCGACCTGCGCACCGGCGTCAAGGTCGACGTTGAAAACGCTGAAACCCTCCTGGTCAAGGGCGTATTGGCGCGGCACCCCTATCCGGGCGATGTCGAAAACGCCAGCAACGCCTGGGTCAGCGATACGGCCCTGGACCTGATTGAACAGTATCAACCCCAACTGGCCTGCCTGTGCTATGCCCACCAGTATTTCGTCAGTCGCTACACCCCCTTAAGCGAAACACAGCGTCGGGGCATGATTGCCGATGTTTTCCAGGAGGTGCAGCGTTTCCTGGACGCCTCGGGCTATACCCCGCTGATCATCGGCACGGGCGACATGGACCGCGTGGTGGGCGAGATCGACTTGAGCCGACTCGACGGCCTGAGTATAGCGAGCCACTGGTCGGCGCGCTACGCCGGGCTGCACCGGCCCAGCAGCGCCGATCTCGCCTATGTGCGGGGCTCACAGAACATCGAACGGGTGGTCAGCCGCCTGGAATGGATCAGCCTGTTTCCCGGGGTGGAGCATGACCCGGAGCGTATTCCCGAATACCTCCTGATCGCCCGCGAAGGCTGGACCTTCCGCACCACCGGCATGCCGCTGCGCAAGACCGTCATGATCCCGGCCACGAGCTTGAACATCCCCGTGTCGACGCCCTTGGGCGCTCCAGGGACCATCACCGCCATCCGGGGACTGATCGAAGCCAACCTGAGTGATGAGCGCATCGCGCTTATCATCCTGGAAGGTATCGGGGGCAGGGACTTTGCGCTGCCCCACCAAACCTGCAACAATCATGCGGGTTGGTTCTCCTATGAGCCCGGCGAGGCCCAGTACCTCACCATCATGACCGGCACCCACCAGGTCTTCGCCTATCCGGCCGGGTATCGCTACCATGATGAGAACGACGCCAACCCGGAGTATCCTTTTTCAGGCTATCTCAAGACCATCCCGCAGCATACCCTGGGCCGCGATTTTCGGGATAAGAGCATCGCGGTGGGCAACCGCAGCATGCTGACGCACATGGTCTTCGGCGCCAGAATTTCAATCGAATGCTTCGCGAGAAATTTATACAACCAGGGGTGCATGGGGGTCATCCATGATTGATTCCAGGCTGCATTCAAGCGGCATCTGTGATTCGGGGCATCCATGCCCCGCACCCTTCGGGCGCACGCACGGCGCGTCCAATTCGGCTGTCCTGCCGAATTGTGGCGGATTGCTCCTCGGAATACCTCTTTATATACCTGAGGGCAATCCTCCTCGACTCCCCGGTAGTATCTTGAATGGCGGGAAATTCTATCAAAAGATTGGTATGGATAAATTATGGTACATGCAAAAAATCTTATAAAATACTTTCTCATCGTGCTGATGCTGTACGGCTGCAATGCGGCGGGGCGGCACGAGAAGATGGTGACCATCACGGATATGAAGGGGCGCAGGGTTGAGGTGCCGGAGAAGGTCACACGCATCGCCGGCGGCGGCGGCATCATCTATGCCCTTCAGCAGCAGACCAAGCTCGTCGAGCGCGGCATCTACGGCAAGGACGCCGAGGCCCTGGCCAGGACCGACCCGGCCTTTGCGGCCCGGCCCATCATCCTGGAGGTCAACCAGACCAATATCGAGGCCCTGGCGGGATTGAGGCCGCAGGTGGTCTTCGCCTATGCCTCGTTCAACAAGTCCGAGATCGGGGCCATGGAGAGCGCCGGGCTCACGGTGGTGGCCCTGACCGGTGAGACTTTTGTAGAGAGCTTTCGCGCCGTGGAACTGGTGGGCAAGGTGCTGGGATGCGAGGAGAAGGCCCAAGCCTACCTGAATGATTGCCGGCGGCTCTTAGACCTCGTGAGCGCGCGCACCCGGGATATCCCGCCGGATAAGCGCCTGAAGGTGATGTTCGCCGGTCCCAAGAGCGTCTACATGGTGGCCACGGGCGAGATGCTGCAGACCGAGTGTCTGCGCCTGGCCGGGGCAGAGAACGTGGCCGCGGGGTTGAACGGCTTCTGGTGCGATGTCTCGCCCGAGCAGGTGGCCTTGTGGGACCCGGACGTCATTTTCCTGGGCTCGTCCAAGGATAGCTATAGCGTGGACAAGGTGCTCAAGAGCTCGCAGTTCAAGACCGTCAAGGCCGTGCGGCAGCGACGCGTGTATGCCTTTCCCTCGAACATCGGCTGGTGGGACTGGCCCGCGCCGCACTGCGTCCTGGGCGTTCTCTGGTCGGCCAAGACCTTGTATCCGGAGCGCTTTGAAGATATCGACATGAAGAAAGTCGCGGACGACTTCTATGCCAGATATCTGGGGCATAGCTTTACGGCCTTGGGAGGCAAGCTCTGATGGGGCAGGGGGATCGCCTATGCTGATCCTGACCGGTGAACGGGGCTGCGGCAAGACCACGTTTTTGCAGCGTCTCATCCTGGAGGGCGACCTGGCGGTCCAGGGTTTTTTGAGCCTCAAGATCGTCGAGAACGGCGTGCCGGTGGGCATCCGGCTTTTGACCCTGCCCTGGCGTGAGGAGATCTTCATGGGGGTGGCCACCCCGGATAGGACCAAACCGCTTTCCACGGGCCACTATGCCTTCGAGTCCGAGGCCTTTGACCGCGTCGACGAGCGCTTTAAAAGCTTTGATGCGGGCCTGCCGTTTGTCCTGGATGAGTTCGGCCGCCTGGAGATGAAGGGCTTGGGCCATTTCAACCTCTTTCAAAAGCTGGTGGCAGCGGGTCTGAAATTGCTGGTCGTGGTGCGCAGGGACTTGCTGGACCAATTTCTGGAACGCTATGCCGCTAGCAGCGACACGGTGGTGCTGGACCTGGAGTCGGGGGACGAGGGTCTGGAGAGGCGGGTGTATGACTACCTTGCGCCCGCAGAAATGACGCATTGAAGATCAAAGATTTTGAGTTCAACATGCGGGAGCTGTCCGGGTCGCTGGGCGACCTGGGGACCTTCATCCCGCTGGCGGTGGGCTATATCTCGATCTGCAAGGTTAACCCCTCCGGGTTGCTGGTCATGATGGGCCTGGCCAATATCGTCACCGGGCTGGTCTATCGGCTGCCCATGCCCATCCAGCCCATGAAGGTCCTGGCCGTGATGGCCATCGCGCAGGCCTGGACGCCGTCTCTGGTCTACGCCTCGGCCTTTGCCATGGGTCTGGTCTGGATATTTTTTTCCCTCACGAATATCATGGGCTTCATGGCCCGCATAACGCCGCTGTCGGTCGTCAGGGGCGTCCAGGTGGCCTTAGGCGTGCTGCTGGCCCTGCAGGCCCTGCCCATGCTGAAATCCTCCTGGGTACTGGCCGCGGTTTCGATCGCCCTGGTGGTGGCGCTGCGCCGCAGCCGCTACGCCCCGGCCGCCATAGTGCTCATGGCGCTGGGCGTCGGCATCATGCTCGTTCAGGGGCGGTTCTCCCAGGTTGCATTCACCGGTTTGACCTGGCCCTCCCTGACCTTCTTTCATCCGTACGAGGTGTGGGATTCCCTGGTGCTAGGCGGTTTCGCCCAGATACCCCTGACCGCGACCAATGCCGTGATCGCCACCGCGGCCCTGATCATGCGGTACTGGCCGGACAAGGCGTTAAGCGAGCAGAGGCTGAGCCTGTCCATGGGGATCATGAACCTTGTAAGCCCCTTTTGGGGAGGCATGCCCATGTGCCACGGCGCCGGCGGCCTGGCGGGGCAGTACTATTTCGGCGCCCGCACCGGCGGGACCAATATCATCGAGGGTGCGATCGAAATAGGCTTAGGCCTATTCCTGGCCGGTTCGATCGCGGGCCTGTTCCTGGCCTTCCCCAGCGCCATCATAGGCGCCATGATGCTGCTGGTAGGCCTTGAGCTGGTAGGCTTTGCCGCTGAGCTCAAGCTTGATCAGGAACTTATTACGTTAACCGCCACGGTGGCGCTCGCCTTGATCTCGAACATGGCGATCGGTTTCTTATGCGGCATGGGCGTGCATTATCTGCTGGACAGAATCAGGAAATCCAGGTCCTCTCAAGGGCCTGATACAGGAGCGGAGCAATGAGCAGAAACATCACCTGGGCGTTGGCGATCTGTCTTGCCGGATCACTGTTGGCGGCTTCTGACCTTGTCTCAGCCGGCGGTTCGCCGGATGAGACAAACTTGGCCGCGCTCAAGGCGCGTATCGAGGCCCTTAAGGTTGATCCGGCCTATCCCGATGACCTGTATGCCCTGGAGACGATCAAAGAGGCCTACGCCGCCTTGCGCTCCAAGTCGGGCGGCATCGGGGCCTGCCTGGTGGACGAACGTAGCGGCGCGGTGATCGCGCGTGGACGCAACCGGCAGTACAGCGGGTATTTCCGCTCCGACCTGCACGCCGAGATGGACCTGCTCAATCGCTACGAGGACCGTGTGAGAAAGCCTTTGACAAGCGCGGGCGGCAACCCGCGCGCATGTGAGGGCCTCGTGCTTTACAGCTCGCTGGAACCGTGTCCCATGTGCCTGACGCGCATCATCAATTCCGGCATCAAGAAGCTGTACTACGTGGCGCCCGACCCCGAAGGCGGGATGGTATCACGCATGCAGGATTTGCCGCCCTTCTGGCGCCGCTTCGCCCAAGGGCGTGAGTTCAAGGAGGCGCGTTGCTCGCCCGCAATGCGTGCCATGGCCGCCGATCTGTTCGGCTTCTCGATGCGCAGTTCCACGAAGCAATAAAATTACTTCTCTGTCTTATGTATTGCCGCTGAGCGGATCAGGCTGTAGCGGTGCACGCTTGCAATCCATTTAATTCTGTTATACAAAACATAATAAACCGTGGAGAAGCAAAGATTCATCGGCACGGCATGCATGATCCGGATTGTCCTGAAATGCGCTCTGTGACGGTATTCTCCGCCGAATCCATCCATGTAATGAGGGGTATTTCATGCAGCGCGGCGTTCTTCTGATTCTCTTGCTGGGTATCGTGGGTTTTTGCGGCTGTAACAACATATCGGTGCTGGGTGATCAGTCCGTGACCTTTCGCGATCAGGAGGGACATGTCGTGCGCCTTCCCCGGCATATCACCCGCATCTCCGGCGAGGGCGGCATTGTTTACGCCCTGCGGCAGCAGGGCAAGCTGGTCGATCGCGGCATCTACTATACCCCGGAAGCCGAGGCCATGGCGCGCCTGGATCCCCGGTTCGCGGCCCGGCCAAGTGTCATGCAAGACAAATATACCGACTGCGAGGCTCTGGTGGCTTTGCGGCCCCAAGTCATATTCGCCAATGCCGCGTATCACCGGGCCGACAAGGAGCAGATGGAGCGGGCGGGGTTGAAGGTCTTTGCCGTTAAGGGTGAGACCATGGCTGAGAGCTTCGAGGCGGTCAGACTGATGGGACAAGTGCTGGGGTGCGAGGACAAGGCCCGTGTCTACCTCGATGACTGCCGGCGGCTCTTAAACCTCGTGAGCGCCCGCACCCGAGATATCCCGCCGGATAAACGCCTGAAGGTGATGTTCGCCGGACCCAAGGGCGTGTATACGGTGGCCACGGGCGAGATGCTCCAGACCGAGATAATCTCCCTGGCCGGGGCCGAGAATGTCGCCGCGGGCTTGAAAGGTTTCTGGTGCGATGTCTCGCCCGAACAGGTGGCCGTGTGGAACCCGGATGTCATCTTTCTCGGTTCATCCAAAGCCACCTATGGGATCGACATGGTATACCGCAGCGCGCAGTTCAAGACCGTCACGGCCGTGAGGCGTAAACGGGTGTATGCCTTTCCCTCCAACATCGGGTGGTGGGACTACCCCGCGCCGCATTGCGTCCTGGGAGTTCTTTGGGCGGCCAAGACCTTGTATCCGGATCGCTTCAGGGACGTGGATATGCAAGGAATCGCCGACGAGTTCTATGCCAAGTACCGGGGATATACCTTCACGGACCTGGGGGGTAGGCTCTGATAGCACCTGACGGGGTAATACGGTCTTGAGCCGGAAGAGCTATGATGAAGGAGCGGGGGCCTTTTTACAAAAGGGGCTCCCCAAGGCCTTCTTTCACGAAATCGTGGCCCACCATCGGCACGCAGATGGTGCGGCCTACCTCGCCATCTACGCGCAGGATCTTGACCGCGATGCCGTAGGCGTCTTGCAGATTGGCGGAAGTGACGACCTCAATCGGCGTGCCCATGGCGATCAGGCGCTTATTTTTCAGGATAACCACGCGTTGCGCGGCCAGCAGGGCATGGTCAGGAAAGTGCGTGGCCATGACAATGGTGAGCCCGGTAGAGGCCAGATCCATGATGACCTTGAGAATCCGCATCTGCTTGCCCAGGTCAAGGTGGCTGGTGGGTTCGTCCAGGAGCAGGATCTTGGGGTTTTGGGTCAAGGCGCGAGCGATCAGGACCAGCTGCCATTCGCCGCTGCTGATGGCGTTACAGGGGCTGGTTGAGATGTGTTCGATGCCGACTAAGGCCATGGCATCCCGGGCGATGGCATAGTCGGCCCTGGATGGCGATGACACGGCATTCAGGTGCGCGGCGCGGCCCATGACCACCACGTCCCGCACCAGGAAGGGAAAGATCGACGGCTGGCCCTGGGGCACATAGCCGACCAAACGGGCAATGGCCGAGGGGCTGAGCACGGAGAGCGGTTTAGCGTCCAACAGCACGCTCCCGCTTTGAGGGTGCAAAAGGCCACCCAGGCACTTGATGAGCGTGGACTTGCCCGTGCCGTTGGGGCCCAGCAGACAGAGCACCTCGCCGGTGGTGACGTGGAGGTTCAAGCGCTCGAAGACCGGCTTGCCCGGCAGGTAGTGAAAGCTTAAGTTGTCTACCGCGATACGTGTTTGCATCGTTACCATCCGCTGCGATTTTTATGGAGCAGCCAGGCGAAGATCGGTGCGCCGATCAGGCCGGTCAGGATGCCGATAGGGATCTCCACGGCCAAAAGGTTGCGGCTGCACAGGTCCACCAGAACCAGGAAGATGGCGCCCAGGAGAGTGGAAGCCGGCACCAGGAGCTTGTGGTCCGGCCCGACCAGGATGCGGCCCATGTGCGGGATGACCAGGCCGATCCAACCGATGACGCCGCTGATGCAAACGGCGGCCGAGGTGATGATGGTGGCGCAGAAGATGATCAAACCCCTGAAACGCGCGGTATGTACGCCCAGGGCGCGGGCGTCGTCGTCGCCCATGGCCAGGAGGTTGATGCGCCAGCGCACGAGGATAATAGCCAGCATGCCGCTTAAGAAAATGGGGGCCGTGGTGGCCAGATCGGCGTTGGAGACATTGTTGAGCGAGCCTAAAAGCCAGAACACGATGGCCGGCATCTTGTTCAAGGGGTCGGCGATATATTTGACCAGCGAGAGCAGGGCCGAGAAAAATCCGCCCACGATGATCCCGGAGAGCACCAGCATGAGCATCTGGGAGGAGCGGTAGGTCCGGCTTAAGGCATAGGTGATGGCCACGGTCACCACGCCGAAGAAAAAGGCCAGGGCCTGGACGACAATGATATGGCCCGAGAAGAGCAGCCCCAAGGCGGCACCGAAACCGGCCCCGGCCGAGACCCCCAGGATATGTGGCGAAACCAAGGGATTACGGAAGATACCCTGAAAAGAAGCCCCTGACATAGCCAGGCCGCCGCCCACCAGCATGCCGGCCATCAGGCGCGGGAAGCGTACGTCCCAGATCACGCTCTCCCAGGTGGCCGACCAGTTGGATGCCAGCGGGATGAAGCGGCCGGCCACGATGCGCATAACCGTTGCCGGCGGGATATTCAGGCGGCCCAGGCCCAGGGACAACAGGCCCAAGACGAAGAGCGCCCCCAACAGGACAAGGTAGAGCGGCAGGGCAGGTAAGCGCCGATGTGGCATGCCGTTAGCCGTTATAGGCCATGTCGGCGTAGCCCCCGCTCAAGACCTTGCGGGCCTGTGCGTCGCTTAAGGCAAAGCCGAAGATTTCGCGGTAAAAGCGCTGTACCTCGGCGACCAGGTTGATATCCTTGAAGCGCTCGGGATAGGCCGTGCAGGCGATCCACAGCGGATAGAGCACGGCGGATTCGGCCGTGGGCCGGTCCCAGATGAAGACCCCGCTGGGCTGGCGGAAGACCCGCCGCAGCCTGACGGCCCGTAGGGCCTTCCAGCGCGGATCGGCATAGATCGCTTGCGGCGTGCCGGAGTCGATCACGAGCACGTCCGGGTCCCAGCCCAGGACCTGTTCCATGGATACCTCGCCCAGTCCGGTATGCAGGCCTTCGCGTTTGCCCGTGGTGCCGATTTTTTCCGCGGCGTTGCGGCAACCGGCCGCGGCCAGGCGTTCCTGCATGAAGGTATCCCCGCCCAGGGTGACGAGATGTGCCGGACCGTAGCCGTTGAAGACCAGGGCACGGCGCTCGGGAGGTATAGCGGACAAGCGGCTGCGTACGAGGGCCAACGTCATGTCAAGGTAGGCGATATACTGCTCGGCGCGTGCCGGGGTTTGGAAGACATGGGCGTAGAAGCGGATCTCTTTTTTCAGGTTCTCGAAGCTCTGGCCCATGTTGTCATCCAGGAAGGCCACCGGGATCCTGGTCTTGCGCAGGACGATCTCGCCGTCGATACCGCCCGCGATGACCAGCTGGGGGTCGGAGGCGATCAGGGCCTCGATATTGATATTGCCGGCCGTGGTGCGCGGTCCGGGCATGGTCCGGATGCGCGGGTCCATGCCGCGCACCAGGGGCGAGCTTTTGAGGCTGGCCGTGACCGCGCACAAACGGTCCTGGACGCCCAGGATATAGGCCACCTGGCCGGTCGGTCCGCCCAGCAGGGCCACGCGCTGCAAGGGATCGGATACCATGACGCGCCTGCCCAACATATCCGTGATGGCGCGCTGGGCCTGTGGACCGGCCGCGATCGTCAGGACCGCGAGCAGGGCGATGATCAGACCAAGAATCGTGAGGGATGGATGGGAACGTTTCTGCATGGGTTCTCCTGATGAGTATAAGATATCCACATGGGGGATTACTTCATAATTACATGTACGGCCGTGGCCTTGAAGCTGGCGATGATGGTCAAGCCTTCCATCAAACCCAGTTCCTCGATCGACTGGCGCGTGACATAGGCGGTGAGCGGGCAACCGGCGTCGAGCTCGACCTTGTAGTAGAATCCGCGCGGGATGATGTGCACTACCGTGGCGGTCAAGACATTGCGGGCGCTGGAGGCATGTCCGTCGGGGGTGGCCAGGGTCACGTTTTCCGGACGGATGCACAGGATCACCTTGGCATCCGGGGCGGCATCTCCCACGGCCTCGATCACCCGGCATCCGATGTCAATGGACAGGGTCCCCTGACGGGAGGAGGTGACGGTGCCGGGGATTACGGTCTCGGTGCCCACGAAACCGGCCACGAACTCATCGGCCGGGTGGTTCATGACCTCCTCCGGCCGGCCCACCTGCACGATGCCCCCGGCGTTCATGACCGCCATCTCATCGGCCAGCCGGAGGGCCTCCTCCTGGTCGTGGGTGGATAGCACGGCCGTGGTCGAAGTCTCATTGAGGATGCGGTGCAGGTCTTCGAGTAGGGCTTCGCGCGTGGGCGGATCGAGCGAGGCAAAGGGTTCGTCTAAGAAGACGATCTCGGGCTCCAGGGCAAAGGCCCGCGCCAGGCTGGTGCGCTGCGCCTCGCCGCCGGAGATCTTGCGGGCCGAGCGCTCAAGAAGATGCGGGATGCCGAAGCGCTCGGCGCAGCGTCGCACCTGCTGTCGAATATCCTGAGAACGCATGTGCCTCAGCTTCAAACCCGCGGCGATATTGGCGTGCACCGTGGTATCGAAGAGCAGCGGCTCCTGGAACACACAGGCGATGCGCTTGCGATAAGCGAACAGGTCGGACAGAGGCTGACCCTGAAAGGTGATCTCGCCGGCCGCGGGTTTGATCAGCCCGGCCAGGGTCAGGAGCAGGGTCGATTTGCCGGCCCCGTTGGGTCCGATCAGGGCCAGACGAGCACCTGCTTGAAGCTTGAAGGCCGGGATATCCAGCACATCCACTCCGCCGCGCTTGACGATCAGGCCGCTGACCTCCAGGATGGAAGAGCTCATCGCGGCCGCTGCCTCTGCTGGATATGGGTGAGCACGGCATTGATCAGGAAGGCCAGCAGCAGGAGGATGACGCTCAAGGCAATGGCGATGTCGAAGTTGCCCTTGCTGGTTTCCATGACCGTGGCCGTGGTAAGCACGCGTGTATAACCTTTGATGTTGCCGCCCACCATGATGGAGGCCCCCACCTCGGAGATAACCCCGCCGAAGCCGGCCATAACCGCGGCTAAGAGCGGCAGCCTGGCCTCCTTGACCAGGATCCAGACCATCTGGAGGCGCGTGGCGCCCAAGGCCATGATCTGCAACCTGAGATTGGCGGGCAGGTTTTGCATGGCCGCCAGAGAGATGCCCGTGATGATGGGCGTGGCAATGACGGTCTGGGCGATAATGATGGCCATGGGCGTGTACAGGATTTCGAAATACCCCAAGGGCCCATTGCGCCACAGAAAGATCGTGACTAAGAGACCCACCACCACGGGCGGCAGGCCCATGCCGGTGTTGATCAGGCTGATCACCAGGCGCTTGCCCGGAAAGTCATTGAGCGCCACGGCCGTGCCGGAGGATATCCCGATGAACAGGCTCACCAACGTGGCAGTGCCGGAAACCTTGAGGGACAGGGTCGTGATCCCCAGCACCTCGGGATCAAGGGCGAAAAGCAGCTGGAAAGCCTTGACAATACCTTCAATGATCAGATCCATATAAACTTCGTGATATTACAAAAAGTCGTGTTTGTCATCCTGAGGAGCGCCAGCGACGAAGGATCTTTCATAATGAAAATATGGAACCTTCGCTCACGCTCAGGATGACATGGCTCTTACGCCTTGCTTGCTGCCGGAATACCGGAATATTAGATTGAGGGGAAACCCTTCTTGCCCGACCCTGCTTAATAGCCGGATTGTTGCATCCCATGCACGTCCTTAAGGACATAATCAGGGATGGTCCGGGGCAAGAATGGCAACCCCTGAACCGGCTAGGCTTACTCCGGTTTGCCGGCGTCCGGGAAGAACAAGGGGCTGCCGTACTTATCGACCCCGAACGTGGCTACGATCGCCTGGGTCTCCTTGGAGACCATGAAGTCCGCGAAGGCCTTGGCGCCGGCGGCGTTGACCTTGGGAAACTTGGCCGGGTTAACCTCCATGACGTGGTAGATGTTCAAGAGCGCGGCGTCGCCTTCACAGAGGATGGGCAGGCCAAGATTTTTCTGCAGCGACAGCCAGGTGCCTCTATCGGCGATGGTGTAGGCCTTTTTCTCGGCCGCCACGTTCAAGGTCTGGCCCATGCCTAAGCCGGTCTGCTGGTAGAACTTCTGGCCCTCGGGGTTGATCGCGGCCGCTTTCCAGAGCTTCTTTTCCAAGGCATTGGTGCCCGAGTTGTCGCCGCGCGAGATGAAAATCGCGCCTGATGCGGCGATCTTTTTCATGGCCTCGAGCGCGGACTTCTCGCCCTTGATCTTGGCCGGGTCATCGGCCGGGCCTATGATGACGAAGTCGTTGTGCATCACGATGCGGCGGTTTATGCCCAGGCCTTCGGCGATGAACTTTTTCTCGGCGTCCGGGGAATGCACCAGCAGCACATCGGCCTCGCCCTTGGAACCCATGGTCATGGCCTGGCCGCTGCCTACGGCGATGGTCTTCACGAAATAGCCGGTCTTCTTCTCGAAGAGCGGGATCAGGGTGTCCAACAGCCCGGTGTCCTGGGTGCTGGTGGTCGTGGCCAGGATGATGTTTTTCTGTTGCGGCGCGGCCTGGGCCGGGAAACTTGCCATGATGGCCAGCAGCAGTGCCAATGCAATCGCCCATACGCTGGTTTTTTTCATACGGTAATCCTCCTTACAAATTTTTTAGTTAGGTTTGTGCGGTTTATCTTTCGGCCCCGCCTTGAGCGCCTTGGCCTCTTTGCAAACGCCCCCGCTGGCCTTCCAGGCCGTGGACTCCGGGATAAAGAGCGGCTGGCCATAGGTGTTCTTGCCGAAGCTTGCTATGATCTTCTGCCCTTTGCAGGGCGCGGTCAGCCAGTTTACAAAGGTCATGGCGTCCTTGTTGTTGACACGGGGGCACTTCTGTGGGTTGACCGGGATGAGCGAGATATGGTTGAGCAGGGCCTCGTCGCCCTGCACCAGGACAGCGAGCTTGACCTTGTCCTTGACGCCCAGATAGGAGGCGCGGTCGATCACGGTGTAGGCGCTTTGCTGGTCGGTATACAGCAGCGTGGCGACATTGCCTTCCGCGCCCTTCTCATAGACGTGGTACCATGCGCCTTCGGGCTTGATGCCGGCCTTGGCCCACAGATCCAGTTCGGCCATGTTGGTGCCGGACTTGTCGCCGCGGCTGATGAAGGGGGCCTGCTTGGTAGAGATGGCGGTTAGGGCCTCGGCCGCGGTCTTCATGCCTTTGATGCCGGCCGGGTCAGCCTGTGGACCGACGATGACGAAGTCGTTGTACATCAGCGGGATGCGTTCGGTGCCGAAGCCGTCGGCGACGAACTTTTCCTCCAGGGCCTTGGCGTGCACCATGACCAGATCGATGTTGCATCCGGTGGCGATCTTCAAGGTCGCCCCGGTCCCGGCGCCCACATGGCGCACCCGGATGCCGGTCTCTTTTTCAAACTGGTCCTCAAGTGCGGCCACGATGCCGGAATCGACCGGCCCGATGGTGCTGGCCATGAAGATGAAACGCTGCGACTCAGCCCCCTGGAGCGTCGTAAAACCGAGGAGCAAACAACAAATCAATCCCAAGCAATACCTGTGCATGGTTCACCTCCTGTATCGATTATATTTTAATAAAGATGGTAGACTGGATTGCAAGCATAGATGATTCGACGCGGGTTTGTCCAGGGATTATTCATACAAGAGCATAATTCATTCCTTACGGGTGTGTCCCGGCAAGCCATGCTTAAGGTGCTCAAGGTTAATATATTTGGCGCCGGGTGCCGATCATGTCCCTATTGTCGGTACTGGGGGGTTGTCGGATGCGAAAACCACCGAGTCTGATCACCACGTTTCTGCGCTCCACCCTTATGATTGCACTCACGGCCTGCGGACTGATCGGTTATTACTGGATCAGCTCCGAATATGCCCGTTTTCAGGAGGAGACCGCCAAGCTCAGGCAGAATTACCTGGCGCAGCAGCAGACCCTGCTCAAGATGAACATCGACAAGGCCGTGCTTTATATCCAGTTCCAACGTTCCAAGACCGAGGCGCGCCTCAAACAAGCAATCGAGACGCGCACCAACGAGGCCCATGCCGTCGCGCTGAACATCTACCGCGAGAACCGCGCCGACAAGACCACCCCTGAGCTGCAAAGGATGGTCAAAGACGCGCTCAGGCCCATCCGCTTCAACAACGGCCGGGGCTATTATTTCGCCACGGCCTTGGACGGCCGGGAAGAACTCTTTGCCGACCGTCCGGAGATGGAGGGTAAGATTCTCCTGGACCAGCAGGACACCCGCGGACGCTATGTCATACGGGATATGATCGCCCTGGCCAGGGAGCATCGGCAGGGCTTCATCCTGTACCACTGGACCAAGCCCGGCCTTTCCGGTCGCGATTTCCCCAAGATCGCCTTTATCCGCGCCTTCGAACCCTTCAACTGGTTCATAGGAACCGGTGAATACCTTGATGATGTCGAGCAGGATATCCAGGCCGAGGTAATCAAGGACTTGAGCCGCATGCGCCTGCCGCAGGGCACCTTTCTCTTCGGCGCCGACTATGAGGGTGCCCCGCTTTTTTCCGAAGGCCAGATCGTGCGTGGAGGGTCTTTGCCGGCCGGGAAGGAGCCCGCACGGGATTTGAAGATATTTCAGGAGCAGCTCAAGGCGGCCTCGAACCCGGAAGGTGGATTCGTGACCTCCAGCGCCGCCTCGCCGCAAGGAGACACTGGCCTGATCACCTATGTCAGGGGGGTACCGGAATGGCGCTGGGTGGTGGGCGGCAGTTTTTCGCTCGAACCCCTTGCCGGGATCATCGCCGAACAGCGCGCCACGCTCGGTCAAAAGGTCAGGATCCACAGCATCAAGATTCTGGCCATCCTGGCCGGCATGGTGATCATCATTTACGCCATTGCCCTCTTTATCGCCTATCACACCCATATCGGTCTGGATTCTTTTGCCCACTTCTTCGAGAAGGCCTCATCGGATGCGGATGAGATCCCGGAGGTCGAGATGTATTTCTCCGAGTTCCAGCGCATCGCGGCCTCCGCCAACCATATGCTCGCTACCAGCCGCCGGGTGAACGATGATCTGAAACGCAGCGAGAGCCGCTTTCGGGCCTTGATCGAAAAGGGTCAGGAGACCATCACGGTCATCGACGCGGGCGGGATTATCCGCTATGTCACGCCTTCCATTCAGGCCGCGCTGGGATATCTCCCGGAGCAGATGATCGGCAGAACGGTGCTCGATTTTCTGGCGCCCGACGACCGCGAAAGGATGCGCAAGCTCCTGAACGAAACCACGCCTACCCAAGGTGACAACCGTTCGGCCAAGGTATGTTGCAAGCATGCCGACGGGTCGGTGAGGGTCCTTGACTGTTCGGCCACCAACCACCTCGATGACCCGGCCATCAAGGCCGTGGTGATCATCGGACGCGACATCACGGAGCGCCTGCGCGCCGAGGAGCAGCTTAAGCTTATGCAGTTTTCCATCGAGCATTCCGATGACGCCATCTACTGGATCAACGCTTCGGCGCGTTTTGTGTACGTCAATGAAGGGTGCTGTAAGATGTGGGGCTACAGGCGTGAAGAGCTTCTTGCCATGCATATCCACGATATCGATCAATGCCTCGATCCGGAATTGTGGCCGCAGCACTGGGAAGAGGCCAAGGCCCGGACCACGTTTTCCCTTGAGGGGTGGCATCTGACCAAGAGCGGTAGAGGCATCCCGGTCGAGCTCATGATCAATTACCGCGAGTTCGGCGGCCAATCCTACATCTTTGTCATCGCCCGCGACATCTCGGATCGCCGCGGTCTGGAGGAACGGCTCCAGCGGGCCCAGAAGATGGAGGCCTTAGGGCTTCTGGCGGGCGGCGTGGCCCATGACCTGAACAACATCCTTTCCGGCATCATGAGCTACCCGGACTTGATGCTCATGCAGATTCCGGCCGAAAACCCATTCGCCAAACCGCTTGAGACCATCCGGCGTTCCGGGGAAAAGGCCGCCGCGATCGTGCAGGACCTCCTGACCCTGGCGCGCCGGGGGGTAAACGCCACGGAGGTCCTTGACCTCAACCGCATTATTGAAGACTACCTGGCCACACCCGAGCATTCCCGCCTGATGGATTTCCATCCGCGGGTGCGCGTGGAAAAGAGTCTGGACAAGGATCTCCTGCCGCTGATGGGCTCGGAGGTCCACCTGAGCAAGACCATCATGAACCTGACCTCCAATGCCGCCGAGGCCATAACCGGAGACGGGATCATCACCATCTTAACCCAGAACCAGTACCTCGACCGTCCGCTCAATGCCTATGAAGACCTGCGGCCGGGCGATTATGTCGTGCTCAAGATAGCGGACACCGGCAAGGGGATCTCCCGGGATGATCTGCAGCGCATCTTTGAACCCTTCTATACCAAGAAGGTCATGGGCCGCAGCGGCACCGGTCTGGGACTGGCCGTGGTCTGGGGCACGGTCAAGGACCACCAGGGCTACATCGATATTGAAACCGACCATGGCAGGGGTACGTGCTTCAGCCTATATTTTCCGGCCACGCGCGAGGCGGTGACGGAGCGGAAAACCTCAGTTTCCCGCTCGGATTTCCAGGGGCGCGGGGAATCGATCCTGATCGTCGACGACGTGCCCGAGCAGCGCGAGCTGGCCACCCACATGCTCTTGAAGCTGGGCTATGTCGTCATGGCCGTGGCCGGCGGGGAAGAGGCCGTGGCCTATCTCGAAACCCGTCACGTCGATCTGGTCCTCCTGGACATGATCATGGACCCCGGCATCGACGGCCTCGAAACCTACATCCGTATCCTGAAGAGTCATCCCTGCCAGAAGGCCGTGATCGTGAGCGGCTACGCCGAGACCGAACGGGTCAGGCAGGCCCAGCAACTGGGCGCCGGCCCGTATGTCAAGAAACCCTATCTGATCGACAAACTGGGGCTGGCCATCCGCGTCGAGCTCGATCGGGAGGAGGTTCTGTGAGGCTCAACGAACCCTTCATGTGGACCTTCCTGGAGAACCTCTGTGATGGAGTATATGTTACCGACAGCGAGCGCCGCATCGTGTTCTGGAACAGCGAGGCCGAACGCATCACCGGCTATAAGGCAGCCGAGGTCACGGGTTCGTGCTGCGCGGACAATATCCTCAAGCATGTCGATGCCCAGGGTCAGACCTTGTGCACCAGTGCCTGTCCGCTGAAACAGAGCATGTCCGAGGGAGAGCCCCGGCGCGCGGAGGTGTTCCTGCACCACAAGCAAGGCCACCGCGTGCCGGTGACCGTGTGCGTCACGCCCATCAGGGATGAACACGGGCTGGCCATCGGGGCCGCCGAGGTCTTCCACGACAACGTCACCTGCCAGGCGGAACAGGAGATCATCGCGGAGCTCTCCCGCGTCGCTCTCATTGACCAGCTCACCGAGCTGCCCAACCGGAGGCTCATCGAGATGCGTCTGGCCGAGAGCTGTGACCAGCTCGAACGCTACGGCCTGAACTTCGGCATCATCTTCGCGGATGTCGACCATTTCAAGCGCATCAACGATACCTACGGGCATGCCGTCGGTGACGAGGTCCTGCTCATGGTCTCACGGACCTTGGCCGCCAATATTCGCGCCTCCGACCTCGCCGGCCGCTGGGGCGGGGAGGAGTTTCTGCTCATCATTCAACTGGTCACGCCGCCCATCCTGGCACAAGTCGCCGATAAGCTGCGCATGCTGGTGCAAAATTCCGGGCTGCACCACGGCCAGGGCTTCATCCGAGCCACCATCACCATGGGGGCCGCGCTGGCTCATAGGGGTGAAGACGGGGGTGCCTTAATCGGGCGTGACGATGCCCTGCTCTATCAGGGCAAGGCCGCCGGGCGCAACCGAGTGATCATCGAAACCTGAAGACCCGCTCAGGAGTGCTTTCTTATCAGCCTTTGAACGCCTGGCGCTGGGTTTCGCTTAGGAAACAGCCTTCCAGGCATTTCCGGCTGCACTTTCCGTCGCAGGGTTCGATATGGATCATGACGCTCGAGTTGGGGAGGTGATCCTCGATGTGTTCCGTAAGGTCCTCGGCGATGGCATGCGAGGTGGCTACCGTCATCTGAGGATCGACCTTGAGGTGAAACTCGATGAAGCGGAAGTGTCCGGCCTTGCGCGTGCGCAGTTGATGGAAGCCGTGGATCTGGGGTCGATGATTCTCGATCAGATCCTTGATCCAGCCCACTTCTTCGGGTGGCAGACCCACGTCCATGAGGTCCTTGGCCGAGGCCAGGGTCAAATCATAGGCGGCCTTGATGATCAAGAGCGCCACGAGCATGGCCGCCACCGGATCCACCCAGCGCAGGTCAACACCCGGCAGGAAACGGGGTCCGATCCAGAGGGTCAACATGCCCAGCATGACACCGGCCGAGGTGTAGACATCGGTGCGCAGGTGCCAGCCGTCGGCCATCAGGGCCACGGAGTCGGTCTGCCTACCGACCTTGAAGAGCATGTGGGAAACCAGGATATTGGCTCCGGCCGAGATCAGCATCACGGCCACGCCCCAGCCGGCGGCCTCGATCATGCCCGGATGCCTGAGCTTGTCGATGGCCTCGTAGATGATCCAGCCCGCAGCGCCGAAGATCAGGAGCGCCTCGATGGTGCCGGAGATGTTTTCGACCTTGCCGTGTCCGAAGGGGTGGTGCTTGTCGGGCGGTAGACCTGAGGTCTTGACCGAGAACAGGGCGATGACGGCGGCCAGGAGATCGACCCCGGAATGGATACCCTCGGAGATGATGGATACCGAGCCGATCGTCAGGCCGATGAAAAGCTTCATGACGACCAAGGTGGTGTTGGAGATCACGGAAAGCAGTGCCACGCGGGTTTTGCGCTTCTGGTGATCCATGCCGATCCTTTCTTTTCGACCCACTCTAGAACAGGACCGCGAAATTTTCAATGGCCGAAAGTTGTGCGCACTTTCAAGCCGTTAATCGGTAAGGAACGGCGGCTGTGTCTCACCCGTAAAGAGTTGTCGGAATCAACCGACTTGCATTGACCCGCGTAAGCGGGGTATACACAGTGGATTAGAACGCCATGAGAAAGAGACCGGCCACAATACCAGAGATCGAGGCCCCGACGGCCGCAATCCTGGAGAGCATCTCGGACGGGGTGTTCACCGTGGACGCCGCCTGGCGCATCACCTCGTTCAACCGCGCGGCCGAAGAGATCACGGGCATCCCCCGCCGCGAGGCCATCGGCCGGCCGTGCTCGGAGGTCTTCCGCGCCAGCATGTGCGAGACCGAGTGCGCGCTGAGGCGCACCATGGAGACGGGCGCGCCCGTCATCAACCATTCGGCCTTCATCGTGGACGGACAGGGACACCGTATCCCGGTCAGCGTCTCCACGGCCCTGCTCAAGGATGAGAGCGGCCGCGTCATGGGCGGGGCCGAGACCTTCCGCGACTTGAGCGTGGTGGAGGAGCTCAAACGCGAGCTTGAGGGCCGCTTCCAGATGGGCGACCTGTTAAGCCGCAGCCCCTTGATGCGGCGCATTTTCGATATCCTGCCCCAGGTGGCCTCCAGCGGCAGCACCGTGTTGCTCCTGGGCGAGACCGGCACGGGCAAGGAACTCCTGGCGCGCGCCATCCATGGCATGAGCCACCGTGCCGAGCAGCCCTTTATCGCCGTCAACTGCGGGGCGCTGCCCGATACCCTGCTGGAGTCCGAGCTCTTCGGGTACAAGGCCGGGGCCTTTACCGGCGCGAACAAGGACAAACCCGGCCGTTTCGCCCTGGCGGAGGGCGGCACCATATTCTTAGACGAGATCGGCGAGGTGAGTCCGGCCCTGCAGGTGCGCCTCCTGCGCGTGCTGCAGGAGCGTACGTACGAGCCGCTGGGAGCCACGAAACCGCTCAAGGCCGATGCGCGGGTGATCGTGGCCTCCAACCGAGATCTGGCCCAGCTGGTGAAGAAAGGGGCTTTCCGCGAAGACCTCTTTTACCGCATCAACGTGGTCAAGCTGGTTCTGCCGCCGTTGAGGAAACGGCGCGAGGACATCCCGCTGTTGGTCGAGCACTTCATCGAGCGCTTCAACCGCACCCAGGGCAAGCGCATCACCGGGGTAAGCACCGAGGTCATGGCTTTTCTCATGGCCCATGACTGGCCCGGCAACGTACGCGAGCTGGAAAACCTGATCGAACACGCCTTCGTGCTGTGCGACAAGGGTCGCATCGAGCTTAAAAGTCTGCCCGAGGACATCATCGCGCATGCGCCGCTAACGTCGACCCGCGGCGGCATGTCGGACACCCGGCGCTCGGTCGAGGCCCATGCCATCCGGGAGGCCCTTCAGCGCAGTCACGGCAACCGCCGGGCCGCGGCGCGCGAGCTGGGCATCCACAAGAGCACCCTGTTCCGCAAGCTCAAATCCCTCGGCATAAGATAACCCCATGATCATCTATTGCATGGATATCCTGGCCACCTTCGTTTTCGCGCTTTCAGGCGCGTTTCGCGCCGTGAAGCACGAGCTCGATCTCCTGGGCCTGCTGGTGCTCGCAACCGCCACCGGGGTCGGCGGCGGCATCATCCGGGATATTGTCTGCGGCGATACCCCGCCCATGGCCTTTAAAAATGAAACCTATCTGCTGGTCTGCTTCCTGGCCGGTTTCCTGGTGTTCCTGATCGCCCCCTGGATCGCGCGCCGTTGGAATGTGGTCATGATCGCCGACGCCATCGGGCTGGGGCTGTTCTCCGCCATCGGGGCGCAGAAGGCCATGTCCTTAGGGCTGGGACCGCTGGGGGTGATGTTTTCCGGCGCGGTCACGGCCACGGGCGGCGGCATCATCCGTGATATCCTGGTGCGGCGGATACCGGACGTTATCCACGAGGATTTCTATGCCACCGCGGCGATTGCCGGCGGGGCCGTGTTCTATTTTGCCGCCTGGTGCGGCCTATCTGACCTGCAGGCCTTTGCCGTGAGCCTGCTCTTCACCGTATCTTTACGGGTCATCGCCATGTATGCGGGCTTCAAGCTGCCCAAGGTCAGGCGTCTGCCCGCCTCGCCTTCCACGCTCACCCGCAACCGGAAGAAGCCGCGCGGGAAAAACACCCCCGGAGAGAGTCAATCCGGTTGAGTGCGTTCCATACATCTCATCGGATGTGAAATGACCCGATCGCCTTCGAAAAATGCGGTTTTAAGTGCCTTGCCGGGCGAGAAAATAACCGCCTGAGTCGCATAATTGCGACCTATTTTGTGGACAATGGTCGCATTACCGCTCATCAAGAACGGTTCGTCGGAAAGCCATTGCTTCTGCAACACACTTGATTTAAAGATGTTATTATATTGACCGGGTTTTCGCGATGGTATGGCATGGTTCCTGCTCTTCCTAAGGGTTGAAGGAGTTGGACTTGTGAAAGCCGCTTTTGCCGTGTGGAATGGGCGCATCGCCCCGGTATTTGATGTCTCGCGACGGGTGATCATCGTGGAGATCGATGCGGGTCGTGAGATAGCCCGGTTTCAGGGCATGTTCGAGAACGACGATCCCCGGCACAAAGCGGAGCGGCTTAAGTCTTGGGGGGTGCAGACATTGGTCTGCGGCGCCATTTCGCATTATTACGGAGTCACGCTTGAGACCGATGCGGTCAAGACCGTGGCCTTTGTGGCGGGCGAGATAGAGGAGATCATCAATGCTTATTTGGACGGGCGCCTGCACCTGAGGGATTACCGCATGCCCGGGTGCTCCTGCCGGGCGCGTCGAGGCATTGGCTGCTCCAGAACGAAAGGGAAGGGATGATGCCATACGGATGGGGAAGGATGTTGCGCTTAAGGCGTGGTATGGGCGGCGGCCCCATGGGTTGCCCCCGCCGGATGTCGTTCGGCCGGGGTCTCATCGGCACGGCCGCCAGCATCGTGGCAAGCCTGGCCTTGAACGACTTGGCCAAGCCCGACGGCTATCTGCGTGGAACCTGGCGACGGCTCATCGGGGCGCGTTCATCCGTGCAGGTGATCGGTTATGAAGCGGACGGGAAAGAGAAGGTTTCGAACGATTCATCTCAAGATGGCGACCAGGTCGTTCCTAGTGATACCGTCAAGGAGGATTAGCGCCTGCCGTGTGGAGACAGGCCGGCGGCAAGGGATGACCCTGCCGTAACCGAGAAAGAGGAGAATGTGACGATGAAAATAGTGATAACCACCAGCGGAGAAGGTTTGGAGGCCCCCATCGACCCACGCTTCGGCCGGGCCAAGCATTTCATGGTGTTCAACACCGAGACGGGAGAAACCGCCACCGTCGACAATTCGCAGAACCTGAACGCGCCTCAGGGCGCCGGGATTCAGGCCGCCGCGGCAGTGTCGCGCCTGGGGGCTACGGTGCTTATCACCGGGCATTGCGGGCCGAAGGCCTTCCAGGCGCTGGCTGCCGCCGGCATCAAGATCTATACCGGTGCGACGGGCAGTGTTTCCGAAGCCGTGGCCCAGTTCAAGGCAGGCAAGCTCAAGTCGGCGGACGCCGCCGATGTGGAAGGACACTGGTAAGAAAGACATGCATACCCACCTCGCATGTATACCATGCCTGAGACGGCAGGCCGGGGATGCGATCGCGCTGGCCACCGCGGATGCGGGTCTCAGAGTCGAGATCATGTTGAAGGTGGTCGATGTCATTGCCGGTCTGCCCATGGATCAGCCGCCGCCATCCATGGCGGGTCGGATCCACCGTCTTATCCGCGAGCAGACCGGCGCTCTCGATCCGTATGCACGGATCAAGGCGCGCGCCACGGATATGGCGCTCAGTCTGTTGTCATCGCTGCGTTCACGGGTCGAGGCCGACCCGGACCCTTTCGAGGCCGCCCTCCGACTGGCCATTGCCGGCAATATCCTCGATTTCGCGGCCTTCACCCAGATCGATGATAAGCAGCTCAAGCAGTCCTTCGACGAGGCCTTTGCCAAGCCCCTGCCGGAGAGCGAGATCGAAAGCCTCAAAGCGGCCGTTCTTAGGGCCCGTTCGATCCTGTACCTCGGCGACAACGCCGGCGAAACGGTCTTTGACCGGCTCTTCATCGAACGCCTGCCTGCCGGTGTCGTGACCTACGCCGTCAAGGCCGGTCCGATCATCAACGACGCCACGAGGGCGGATGCCCTGGCCGCCGGAATCCAGGAAGTGGCGCGCATCGTGGAAACGGGTTCCGACATGCCCGGAACCATGCTGGAAGAATGTTCCCCGGCCTTTCTGGAGTTGTTCGAGACGGCCGAGGTGGTGATCGCCAAAGGTCAGGCCAATTACGAGACCCTCAGTGATGCATCGCGCGAGGTGTTTTTCCTCACCCAGGTGAAATGCGCGACCATCGCGCATGACCTCGATGCTCCGCTCGGTCAGTGGATCGTGCGCCGCAAGGTGCCGGCGGCAAAGTCGGGCCGGGGGAGGGAAGAGCTATGACGACGCTCCGACCGGAGCCTGTTATCTGCCACGCGATCGGCATGATTTACAGCGACCACCAACGCCCCGAGGAAACGCCCATCCAGCCGGTGTTTGCACGCGATTGCCCCGGACGGGTCGAGCTGTTCCCCGAGTTTGCCGAGGGACTCAAAGACATTGAGGGTTTTTCGCACCTCATCCTCCTGTATATCTTTGACCGGGCCGCCGCAGCGCCGCTGACCATCACTCCCTTCATGGACGACGTCCCGCGCGGGATGTTCGCCACGCGCCATCCCGGACGTCCCAACCGCATCGGGCTCTCCGTGGTGCGCCTGATTGGCCGCGAGGGCACGGTGCTCTCTCTCATGGACGTCGACATCCTTGACGCCACGCCGCTGATCGACATCAAGCCCTTTGTGCCGCGCTTCGACATACCCGATCATCCGTGCGGCGGCTGGACCGAGGCCGTCGATCCCAAACTGGCCCAGGCGCGCGGACGGCGCGGGCACGGGAGGCGGTCGTGATCATAGCCGTAGCTTCCGGCAAGGGCGGCACGGGCAAGACCACGCTATCGCTCGGCTTGGCCTCCGTGATGCCCGGAGAAGTGCAGATCCTGGACTGCGACGTCGAGGCCCCTAACTGTCATCTCTTTCTTGAACCCCGCATAGAGGATAGCGAGGAGGTCGGTATCCCGGTGCCGGTAGTGGACGAGGGCCTCTGCGACGGCTGCGGCGAGTGCCAGCGGGCCTGCCAATTCCGGGCCATCGCCGTGATCGGGGAGAAACCCATGGTCTTTCCCGAGCTCTGTCACGGCTGCGGGGCTTGCCTGTATATCTGTCCCCGGCACGCCATCAGTGAGAGAGCGCGCCCCATCGGCGTGGTGGAAAGCGGAGTAAAGGGCGATATCCGCCTGGTGCAGGGGCGTCTGAATATCGGCGAACCCATGGCCCCGCCCGTCATACGGGCCGTCAAGCACCATGCCGCGGACGCGGCGCACACGATCATCGACTGCCCGCCCGGCACCTCCTGCCCCATGGTCACGGCCGTGCGCGGCAGCGATTGCGCGGTGCTCGTGACCGAGCCCACGCCCTTCGGACTCAATGACCTTATTCTGGCGGTGGCCACCGTGCGCGCGCTTGCCATCCCCTTCGGCGTGGCCATCAACCGGGTGGGGATCGGCGATGCGCGCGTGGCCGACTTCTGCCGGGCGGAAGATATCGCCATCCTGGCCGAGATCCCGGATGATCGGCGCGTGGCCGAGGTGATTGCGCGCGGCGGTCTGCCCTGGGAAAGCGTGCCCGGTATGCGCGGACATATTGAAAAGCTCTATCAGGGGGTGCTATATACCTTGAAGAATCAAAGGAGGAAGTATGCCGACCTATGAGTACGCCTGCACCGTATGCGGACAGCATTTCGAACAGTTCCAGGCCATGTCGGCGCCCGATCCGGCCTGTCCTGAGTGCGGTGGGGCGGCTCAACGCCGGATTGTCGCCGGCGCGGGCGTGATCACCGCTACGGGCGGGGCGCGCGGCCACAATCCGGGCGGGTGTTCCTTCGAGACCACCGGTGTCACCTGTTGCGGCAGCCGGCAACGCTGCGCCACGCCGGGGTGCGAGAAATAATGCGCGAAGTGGTGGTCATCAGCGGCAAGGGCGGGACGGGCAAGACCAGCCTGTCGGGCTCCATGGCCGTTCTGGCTCATGGCGCCGTGCTGGCGGATTGCGACGTGGATGCCGCCGACCTGCACCTGCTGCTCTCACCCGATGTGCGCCGGCAGGAGGTTTTCATCAGCGGACAGACGGCCGTAATCGTGCCGGAGGACTGCATCGCCTGCGGCGAGTGCGCGAAACTCTGCCGCTACGACGCCGTGAGCGTGCATGAGGACGCCGGCAAAAGCATCTACCGGATCGATCCCTCGGCCTGCGAGGGCTGCGGGCTGTGCGTGCTGGCCTGTCCCATGGCCGCCATCGATTTCCCGGCGCGTACCTGCGGTCGGTGGTATATATCCTCAACCCGCGCCGGGACCATGGTGCATGCCCGGCTTGATCCCGGGGCCGAGAACTCGGGCCGGCTGGTGACTTTGGTCAGGAACGAGGCCAGGCGGATCGCCCAGGAAGAAGGACGCGACCTGGTGCTGGTTGACGGACCTCCCGGCACCGGCTGCCCGGTCATCGCATCTTTAGCCGGCGCTACATTGGTCCTGGCCGTGGCCGAGCCAACGGTCTCGGGCGCGCACGACCTGGAGCGCGTGCTCGCTCTGGCGCGGCACTTCGGCCTGAAGGCCGCCGTATGCGTCAACAAATGGGACTTGAGTCCCGAGGGCACCGTGGCCATCGAGAACAAGGCCGCGGCCATGGGCGCCAGCCTGGCCGGCCGCATCGCCTATGACCCCGAGGTAACAAAAGCGCAACTCAAGGCGCTCACCGTGGTGGAGCATGCACACGGCCCCGCCGCCCGCGATATCACACGTATTTGGGAGGAAGTATGTCACATGATCACATGAAACCGACCGGCTCGGAACTGCCGTGCTTTTTCGGTCCCATGGACGACGCGGACGGCCACGCCCGCGTCACCGGTCCCTGCGGCGATACCATGGAGTACTGGATCAAGGTCGAGGACGGCGTCATCCGCCAGACCACCTTCATCACCGACGGCTGCGAGCATTCGATGGCTTGCGGGGCCGCCACGGCCGCCATGTCGGAAGACAAGACGTTGCAGCAGGCGCACGACCTGACGCAGGCCGATGTCCTTCAGACCCTGGGCGGACTGCCCGAGGACTTCGAGCACTGTGCATTGCTGGCCACCAACACCCTCAAGGCCGCCATCGATGACTACCGCGGCCGCGCCCGTACGGCGGCCGCCAAGCAGGCGGAGAAACCACGCAGCTGCGAGGGTTGCACGAGCTCATCCTGCGACGCCAAGACCCAACGGCCGGGCGAGAGCCCCCAGGACTTCGCCCAGCGTCAGGCCCTGTACCGCCGCATGTGCAGCATCAAGCACAAGATCCTGGTCCTGTCCGGCAAGGGCGGGGTGGGCAAGAGCACCGTGGCGGTCAACCTGGCCGTGGCGCTCATGCTGGAGGGCAAGAGCGTGGGCATCATGGACTGCGACATCCACGGCCCCAGCATCCCCAAGATGCTTAAGCTGGAAGGCGTGCAGATGCGCCAGGGTAAAGACGGTATCCTGCCGGCCGAACTCGGCGGCTTGAAGGCCATGTCGATCGGTTTCTTTCTGGATAACCGCGATGACGCGGTCATCTGGCGCGGGCCTATGAAGAATAGCGCGATCCGGCAGTTCCTCTCCGACGTGGAATGGGGCGAGCTGGATTATCTGGTCATCGACCTGCCGCCCGGCACGGGCGATGAGCCCTTATCGCTCATCCAACTCATCGAGCACCCTGACGGCGCGGTGATCGTCACCACGCCCCAGGATGTGTCCACGGCCGATGTCAGGCGCTCCATCAGCTTCTGCCGCCAGCTGGGTCTCCCCGTATTGGGCGTGGTGGAGAACATGAGCGGCTTTGTGTGCCCGCACTGCGGGGAAGTGACCGAGATCTTCAAAACCGGCGGCGGCGAGCGTATGGCCAAGGAAATGAACGTAGCCTTCCTGGGCCGCATTCCCATCGACCCCTTGATCGGCGAGTCCTGTGACGACGGGATGCCTTATGTCTTTCAGTTCCCGCAGACCCAGGCCGGCAAAGATTTTAAGCATATCGTGGAACCTATCTTGAACATGTCGGAGAATGCATCGTGAACCGCATGGAAAACACAAACAGAAAAGGAGGACAGTAATATGCGTATCGCCATTCCCTTAGCCGACGGACGACTGTGTATGCATTTCGGACATTGCGAAAACTTCGCGCTGGTCGATTGCGACCCGGCGGCCAAGACCATCGTCAAAACGGACACGGTCGCGGCGCCCGCCCACGAACCGGGGCTTTTGCCCCGCTGGCTGGCCGAGCGCGGCGCCACGGTCATCATCGCCGGCGGCATGGGCTCGCGCGCCCAGGGGCTCTTTGCCCAAAGCGGCATCACCGTGGTGACGGGCGCCCCGTCCGGCACGCCCGAGCAGGTCGTTACGGACTATCTGAACGGCTCCCTGGTCATCGGCGCCAATGCCTGCGACCATTAGGCCTCGCTGCCCAAGGCGGGCCATGACATAACCGGCCCCCGCTTCCATCCCGGAGCACCGCTCCGGATGGAGGGGGCAGGGGCGCATTTTGAAAAGGAGGTTTTGCATGCAAGTCAAACAAGCGGACAAGGTTGAGATCTTAACGCTCCAGGACAACTACATCGATCTGGTCGAGGCCCCGGCCGACGCCATGACCACGCGCGCCCTGCCGATCAAGGACGGGTATATCAAGAATTCCATCGTGGCCGAGCACGGGTTTTCGGCCCTGGTCACGGTGACGGAGGGGACAAGCGCGCGCAGCGTGCTTTTCGATTTCGGCTACTCGCCCTGGGGCGTGGCGCACAACATGGAGGCCCTGGGCGTGGATGCGGCGGCGATCGAGGTCCTGGCCTTATCGCACGGACATATGGATCATACCGGCGGGATGCTCGAAGTGGCCAAGCGTTTGCGCACCCCCATCGATCTGGTGCTGCACCCGCGGGCCCTGGATACCGACCGATATCTCAAGTTCAGCGAAGATTTCAAGATCCGCTTCCCCATGCTCAAGCGCGCCGAGCTCGAACAGGCCGGCATCCGCGTGGTTGAATCAGAGGGGCCGCGCGAGCTGCTGGGCGGGTATGCCCTGTTTCTGGGCGGCGTGCCGCGCGAGACGGATTTCGAGCCGGGCATGCCCTTGGCCCACTACACGGACGCCGGCGGCGAGCACACTGATACGATCGAGGACGACTCTTCGCTGGTTTTCGCGCTGAAGGACAAAGGCCTGGTTATCCTGACCGGCTGCGCGCATGCCGGGGTGATCAACACCATCCGCTATGCCCGCAAGCTCACCGGTATCGAAAAGGTGCACGCCGTCATGGGCGGATTCCACCTGGGCGGTCCGGTGGGCCAGGCGGCCATCGCGCCGACCGTGGCGGCCTTCAAGGAGATCGCGCCTGCGTATGTGATACCCTGCCATTGCACCGGCCGCACGGCCATCATGACCATGGAGCGCGAGCTGCCCGGCTTTATCCTCAACATGGCGGGCACCAAGCTCGCCTTCGCGGCGGTTTGAGCGGCGTTTCACTCCGGTGAAGGCGCCAAAGAAAGTCCGGTCGTTGACGCGGATCAATGGTCGGCGCGCCCGCCGCTAATATATAGGGCATATACCCAAGCTTAAGGAGGCTGACATGGAAGCGAACGCGATCAAGCATGCCGATGATACGAATTTTAAGGACCTTGTTTTGACATCCGCGCGTCCGGTGCTGGTGGATTTTTGGGCCACGTGGTGCGGACCGTGCAAGG
>JBDKSM010000150.1:0-34861 GCA_039680665.1 Syntrophaceae bacterium
GATAGTCCAGTTTGGATTATTTTTAAGATCATAGATTAGGTTGTGTATTGCAAAAATATAGTAACTATGAAGGTGCTGTATTAATTGTCTAGTTCCAGGCAAACAAATTCCTTGATGCATCACATTATTTCTGACTCTATAGATTCTTCGGAGTTGCCAATCAATATTTTTCTTGTTCCCTTTTAATATGTTAGCCAATTTTGTTGCATTTTGAAAAAAGTCAGTTCTCATATGATGTATTCTAAAAGTTAATAAAGGGTTGTCCTTGATTAAATCATAAAAAGAAGTTATCAGAGGTCCATCTGTATCATCTAAAAGTATTCTTAGCATATCTTCTGGATGTAGCTGGTATTTTGAGTATTTCAATAACTTACATAACTCACCTGTTTCGGAATGTCTCCATATACTATTAATGCTTATAGCTAATGCTTTCATCATTCTATAAATATATCCAGATGAATTGCTTGCTGGTATATAGGTGCATATTCTCTCAATTGCGCTTATACCTTCTGTTTGCACTAACGATTCTAGAGCTATCCATAGATTTACTAGTCTAGCATCCTCAGTTTTAGCCGACAGAGCTAGTTTATGATACTGCAATGATGCGGAAAGTTGGGATGAATCTCTTAAAGGTAACCTTTTTTGAATATTTGATAATTCAACTATCTGAGAATCAGATTTTCTGAAATCCCTTATATAACCCTGCCATGATGTATCAGGACCAATGCAATTTTTTGATCCATCAGATAACGTCACGAGGACTAATGGATGTTTAATATGTGCTTTTTTGGTGGGTTTATATAAAAAACATTTTGCAAAAAAGCTTTCAATTAGCTTTTCTGAATTATCCCTTGCAGAATATATATCTAAAGCTCTTATTTTAATAATGGCTATAAGAGCTTGACTGTCTTGATTATAAAATTCGTTTTCTTCCTCTGTGGTATCATCACCATTGGGACGATCATAAGTAAATTGAATTTGATCAATTGCTTCTATCGGTATTCCTTCGGGAACTGTCACAAAGAACCTACAAGAATATTCATTTTCATTGCCTTCATACAGTTTAACCATTTTCAAAAATCTGTTTTGAAAATCACCCGCTTTTGAATCTGTTAATATATTTATTGATTCTCTTAAAAAAGGCATAGAGTAACCCTTTGATTTCAAGTGGACACCTAGAGACATTATTAAATTATAAAGATCGATTTTATACTTTTCTGGTTGAGTTACTAATATATCGGAGATAGTTTTTATTAGTGTTTCGCCATAGCTATTCAAATTTCCTTGAGTAACTGTAACTAATCTTATAAAGTCATCAATATCTTTATCTTTCTTGTCTCTTACTCTAGAATCGTATAGTTCATTCAGTTTTCTAAGATAGTTAGAGAGGAAAGGGTATGATTCAGCAATTAATTTGTCTCTCTTAACTATCTGTAAGGCCTCATCTATGAGTAGCTTGAGATTTGGATGACTTATATGGACTAACTCAGCAACCTCAGCAGCGTTATGCAATTCATTCAATATGCAACAAATATCAGAAAATCTGACTTGCCAAGCATCAAAGGTGTTTTCATCTAAAATTTCTTGCCATCTTAATATAAAAAATTTATAAATATCTTTATCGATACCACGAATAGCCCAGTTAGGAGATTTACTAAAAATCACTATTGACTCCTCAAGTTATTTTCTCTATTATACGATATATCAACATATTACTAAACAGCTAAAAAATGGAGCCCGATGTTAATCGTAAGTGGCAGAATGCCCGGATTAACCTCAAGGCTCCTTAAAATTTATGACATCAATTGCCCATTAATCTAAAATCTCTGGTTCACACCCTTATGATTAGTCATGTAAATTCAACGAGGGTATATTGAGCCTCTCTATAATCAGCAACTCTATCGGTGGAACAATGAGTTAGCTCATCAAAATTTATGTAAACGTGTTTAGCAGATCTAGGATTCTAATCACATACATAAATGATGATTAATTATAAAGACTCTTAAAGTGACGTGTGATGCCTACAAACTAATAAATAGCCTCAAGGAAGCGGTCTTCAAATCCCCGCTTCCTGGCCTGTGACAAAATCGTGACAGAATCAACGGCAAAGTATGGGAATAGACAGAAAAGATGGCAATAGGCGGAATGTTTAAATATGATTCAAAAATAGATGGTTACGGGAAATTAAACATTGTATCGAGGGGTTGAAGTTAGATGGTATTTGTACTTGGTTCGGTCTCTTAATCCGTAGGTCCTAGGTTCGAGCCCTAGATGGCCCACCAGTTACCGGAAGAAGGGTTGCCGCGTTTAAGCACGGCAACCCTTCTTTTTTTACGAGAGATCGCGCACCTTGAACTTGCGCACGTTTTCGGCCAGATGTTCGGCCTCGGCTTTGAGATTGTCCATCACGCTGGCCAACTCCTCGACCGTGGAGGCGTTGTTCTGGGTGGATGTGTCGATCTGGGTGATGGCACGGTTCAATTCGCCGATGCTCTGGATCTGTTCCGTACTCGAGGTACCGATGACCTCCATCATCTGGAAGAGGACCTCCAGGCGTGAGAGCATATCCTCCAGCGAGGCCGTGGTTTTGTGCATGATGGCGTCGCCGTCGGCGATTTTGGTTACCGTGCCTTCGATCAGGGAGCGGATCTCGCCGGAGGCCAGAGCCGAGCGCTGCGCCAGGGCGCGGACCTCCGAGGCCACCACGGCGAAGCCCTTGCCGTGTTCGCCGGCCCGGGCGGCCTCGACCGCGGCATTCAAGGCCAGGAGGTTGGTGTGAAAGGCCACCTCGTTGACGGTCAGTACGATGTCGCCGATCTTTTTGGAATCCTGGGTAATACCTTGAATGGCCTTGGTTAATTGGTCGAAGACGGTTTTGCTCTGCTCGATGATCTTGGTGACGCTATGCGAGGTGTCCTGTCCCTCGTGGATGAGGTCGGCGTTGTGACGGATGGTGGCGTTCATCTCCTCGACCGAGGCCGAGACCTCCTCGATGGATGCCGCCTGCTCCTGGGTAGACTGCGAGAGGCCTTGCGAGCCTGAGCTGACCTCTTCGATGATCTGGTGAAGGCCGAGCGATATGGAGCGGACATTGGCCACCAGCTCTTCCAGGTCGTGCATGAAGGCATTGAACCAAAAGGCCAGTTCACCAACCTCGTTTAAGCCCGTGATCTGCAGGCGCTTGGTGAGATCGCCCTGACCCTTGGCCATGTCCTTGAGCATGGCGGACATGTTTCCCAAGGAGATGGTCAGATTCTTGATGAGCAGATAGCTGTTGATGCCCGTCATAACTATGATCATAACCATGATCAGGCCGAAGGCGCTTTTCAACGTGGCGAGATCCAAGTGCATGGCGACGGAGTAGTAGATCAGACCGCTGATCATGCCCACGGGCGGAAGGGCCGTAAAGAGGATGGTGAAGAGGACCTTGCGGCCCAAGCTTGGGCGCAAGACGCGCGACTCGATGTCAAAGACGCCTGCATCACTGATATGACGGTAGAAAGGCACCAAGCTGTTTTCGACAAAGAGATAGTAAAACGGGGTGGCCAAGAGTGCTATCATACAACAACAGATGGTCGAGAAGATCACATCGGGCAGTTTGGAATAACCCATAATGTAGGGAATGATAATGGAGAGAGAAAAAACCAGGACCGACCAACGTAGTGCTATCGTGATGGCTTCCGCCAGAGGCTGGATGGAGGCCATACGCATGGCATGCGCCACCTCATGCGGCTCGAGTTTCTCCTGTCCCATGATGCGTATGGCGGATTTGACGCAGAGGTATTTCACCGAGAGGCCGATACAAAGACCCAATAAGGTCGAGACGAGGTTTAAACCATCCAAGAGCTTTTTGTATGTCTGAAGGCCCACAAGGTTGTGGCTCATAATCACCACGAGCAGGGGAACCAGAACAAATCCAACCACTACTTCCTGAAACAACATCGGTTTAAGGAACAGCTTCTTCGTGTTTTCCCGCATGGCCGCCATCCTTCCCCGCAATGAAATACGGTATGATAGGTCAAGTCTCGCCAGAGGACCAATCTCATTATCGGCAATTCTGGTTTGCGAAGTTGAATGTCGGAAGCATGCCTTCGTAGGTCTTGGTTTTCGTGCTTGGATCGATTGTGGTTTGGATATATAAACCCTATCGATGCGCATCAACCGGTACATTTCGCAATCAGGCAACCTGTCGCGGCGCGCGGCGGATGCGGCCATTGAAGACGGCCGTATCACCATTAACGGCCGTCGGGCCGTTCTCGGCGATACGATCGACCCGGAACGGGACATCGTGTGCATCGATGGGCAAACGGTGCACACGGCCCGCAAATGGTATCTGGCGCTCAATAAGCCCAAATTCGTCGTCACCACCATGTCTGACCCCGAAGGCCGCCCCTGTATCCGCGCCCTTATCCCTCCGCAATACCGGGGGGTCTTCCCGGTTGGTCGTCTCGATTTCGACGCCGAGGGGCTCATCCTCCTCACCAATGACGGTGATCTGGCGCACGGCATTCATCACCCCGCATTCAGCGTGGCCAAGGAATACATCGTCAGGGTCACGCCGGCGGCTCCCCGAGAGGCGCTTGAGCTGATGGCGCAAGGGGTCGTCCTGGACGGACGCAGGACCCGGCCGGCCGAGGTGGAGCATATCAGGGATGACGCCCAGGGGACCTGGGTGAAGATCATCCTGCGGCAGGGTCTCAAGAACCAGATCAAGCGTATGGCCGCCAGTGTCGGGCTGACGGTGACATCGCTCAAGCGGGTGGCCGTCGGACCGGTACGTCTCAAGGATCTGCGCCCTGGACAAATCCGGGAATTGAGCGTTTCCGAGCGGAATTTGCTGGATAAGATGTTAAAAAAACCGAAAGTTACTTGACTTGTTGACGTAGGTCCTTATATTTTAATGAAATTCCCTAGTCCAGGAGGCGGTACATGAACAAGTCACAATTGATTGAAGAATTATCCATGCGCTTAGCCCTGCACCCCAAGAAGGCGGAATCCGTCGTCAACACCATCCTGAACTCCATCACCAAGGCTATGAAGGAATCCAGGCGGGTGGAGATCAGGGGCTTCGGGAGTTTCATGCTGCGTGCCTATAAACCCTATACCGGAAGAAATCCCAAGAGCGGTGAAAAAATCAAGGTCAAGTCCAAGAAGCTGCCCTTCTTCAAAACCGGCAAGGATATGCGCGATCGGGTCAATGAATAGCGCCTGTTAGGATGTTTGTCGTGGAGGGAGCGTCTATATATTGACGCTCCCCTCTTTGTATGCTATTTGCAACAGCATGAGGCCGAGAGCGCATGGATAAATACCGGATCCTTATCGTTGACGATGAGGCCCAGAACCGCGAATTCTTAAAGGATATTCTGGGTCGAGAGAAATATGAGATCGAGGTGGCCGTCGACGGCAAGGATGCCGTTCAGAAGATCAGCCAGGATTTTTACCATATCGTGCTGACCGATCTGATGATGCCGGCCCTGGACGGGCTGGGGGTTATCCGCTGGCTGGCCAAGCACAAACCGGACACGATCGGCATCCTCTTCACGGGTTACGGTTCGATCAAGACCGCGGTCGAGGCCATGCGCATCGGCGCCTTCGATTATCTGACCAAACCCTTCAAGGCCGAAGAGATCGTGATCGTGGTCCAGAAGGCGGTCGAACATCTGCAGCTCAGACAGGAAAATATCCTGTTGAAGCAGCAGCTCAAGACCCAGAACCGCATCGACAACATGGTCGGCACCTCGGATAAGATGCAGAAGGTTTTCGACCTGATCGGCAAGATCGCGGCGACCGACTCCACCATCCTGATCCTGGGTGAGTCCGGCACCGGTAAGGAACTGGTGGCCAAGGCCATCCACTATAACTCGCTGCGTTCCACCTGTCCGTTCGTGCCGGTCAACTGCGGCGCTATCCCGGAGGAACTCTTGGAGAGCGAGCTCTTCGGTCATGAAAAGGGCGCCTTCACCGGGGCCTTCCGGCTGCGCATCGGTCGGTTCGAGCTGGCCCACAGCGGGACGATTTTCTTAGACGAAATTTCGGAGATGAGTCCCAACCTACAGGTCAAGCTCCTGAGGGTCATCCAGGAGCGAGAGTTCGAACGGGTCGGCGGCGTCAAGCCCATCAAGATCGATGTGCGCATCATCGCCGCCACCAACAAGAATCTCGAAGAGGAGGTCGCCCAGGGACGGTTCAGGGAAGACCTTTACTACCGTTTGAATGTCATACCCATCCACCTGCCGCCCTTGCGCGAACGCGCCGAAGACATCCCGATCCTCATCCGGCACTTTCTCGAAAAATTCAGCAGCCAGCGACCCATAACGCTCAGAGACTTCAACCGCAAGGCCCTGTCGTGCCTCATGCGCTACAAATGGCCGGGCAATGTGCGCGAGCTTGAAAATCTCGTGGAGCGCATGACGGTCCTGTGCGACAGCGTCGAGGTCGAGCTCAGCGATCTGCCTGACAAGATTCTGACAGGTACCGTCCAGGCCATGTCGAGCATCCCGCAGATCGAGCTGCCGGAAGAAGGCATCGATCTGTCCACGGCGGTCAGCGATTTTGAGAAGAGCATCATCCTGCAGGCCTTGAACAAGAGCAACTGGGTCAAGAACCGGGCCGCCAAGCTCTTGAAGGTCAACCGCACCACCTTGGTTGAGAAGATCAAGAAACAACGCTTAGAAAATCCGGCCGAAGTCAAATCGAACTGACTACCCTTCGCCTTGCATCTCGATGGCATGAATGTTGTATTAGTTGCCAAGGTGATGGAGGCATTTTCACATTCGCGTAAAGGTTTTAACGTTTGGTGCATCGTCCTGGCGGCGGTGATGCTGATGCTCCGGCCCGGCCCGGCCGCCGCCGCCCAGGCGCTTCAAGTCGGAGGCACGGCTGACAAGGTTCGCATTGTTTTCAATCTCAAGGAGCCGTTGACCCCTGATATTCTCAGTGAGGAACGGACACTGATCGTCAATTTTCCCGACATCATCGGAACGCCGGCTACGTACCGCAATTTCTTCCTCATCAAAGAGCTGACCTTTGACGGCAGTGTGGCGCGCATTACCATGAACGCGCCCTATCAGTACAAGACCTCGGTGCTGAACAGGCCGGAGCGCTTCGTGATCGATATCTCCACCGACCAGGCGGTGTCCAAGCCCTGCCCGATAATATCCATCGACTCCACGGCGCATACCGCGGGCATCAGTGTATCCATCCATATCGCGTCGGATGTATGGCCCCGAATTCTCAATGCCAAATCCGCCGGCCGGGTCTATCTGGTTTTTGATCAGTTGGTGGACTGCAATGATCTCAAAGGCCGCATAGAAAACGTGCCCTTCGTAAGCTATGGCGGTATGATGAAGATGCAGGGCGGCAGCGCGGTGGTGCTCCTCATTTCGGAGGCCGCCAAAGGTCTGACGATCCAGGAACGTCCCAAGGAACGCGAGATTGTGTTGGACTTAAGCACCACCGAGACCATCGATATGGCCAAGCTCTTGTCCATGGCCCGCGAGGCCTTTGGCCGGAACGACATGGCCGCGGTCATCAATCTTTTGAAGCCCCACCGCACCAAGCTCAGTCCGGAAGCGGCGGTTCTGCTGGCCAGTGCCTGGTGGAGGATATCCTACCCCACCGATACCGCCCTTTTCCGCGATGCGATACAGCTCATGGCTCAGGGCCTGGCCGGGATGACCCCCGGCCTGGAACGCGAACGCTCCATCCTGGCCTATGCCGATATGCTCTTGGCCACGGGCGCCCTTGACGAGGCGCGCAAGTACATCCGTTTTCTCAAGGACTCGCCGTCGGACGATATCGCCATCAGCGCCCGTATCAAGGAGATGGAACTCCTCAACAAGCAGGCCCTGTTTGAAGACGCTTTTGCCGCCAACAAACGCCTCCTGATAACCTTTCCGGAAGGGGTCATCCCCGCCGATACAAAAGGCGCTTACTATGCGGCCTTAGGGGATGCCTACCTCGGGCTGAATGATTATGCCAAGGCCCTGGACGAGTATGCCAAGGCCGTGGAAGGCGACCCGCAGATCTTCCAAAAAGACCTGAATCTTTACGCCCGCTTGGGCGACGCCGCCTTCAAGATCGGCGATCTGGACAAGGCGCGCACCTATATGCTCCTGTCGATCAATCTCGGCGATCCGCGCGCCAAGACGATCCAGATGCTCAGACTGGGCGACTGCCTGTACAAGCTGGGCCAGATGCGCCAGGCCGTGGAGGTCTACTCCCAGGTGGGAAACGTCCCGGTGCAGGGCGAGAACATCGTGATCGCCAAGCTGCGCAAGGCCTCCATCCTGATCGACAACGATCTGAAGGACGACGGCAAGCTCGCCAACAAGACCTTTTACGAAGTTATAGGGATCTATGACAGCATCGAGATCAAGCCCAATTCACCGGAGAGCGCGCTGGCGCCGATCGTCAAGATCCGGCGCGCCCAGCTCTATGCCCGTCACGGCGACTGGGACCAGGCCTTTGCCGCTTTCGATCAGAGCTGGCGTGAGACCAAACCCGAAGATCCGCTGCACAAGTATGCCTATTCGGAGGCCATCACCAGTCTGGCGTCACGCCTGCGCCTTTTGGCATCCCAGGGTGACCTCAAGTCCATGCTTGATATCCATGCCAAGTACCGCACCAGTTTCCTGGCCGATATCCGCGATCCCGAGGTCATGCTGATCCTGGCGCAGGCCATGGTCAAAGAAGGGCAGGCGGCCAATGCCCGAGCACTCCTGGTAAACTGCGTCCAAAGGCCATCGGATTTCCGGGAGGCAGCTTTGGCGGCACTCTTCGGCGTGGACTATACGCTGGGACGTATGAACGATGCCCTGCGATGGAATAACCTCTATCTGAGCGAGTATCCGAGCGGTCCGGCCGTCTCCCGCATCAGAGAAGGCCGCGGTATGGTGCTTTACCGTCTGCGGTATTTCAAGGAAGCTATTTCGTATCTGGAGCCCGCGGCAAGCATCCAGGACCCCCGAGCGCTTCCGGTGCTTACCACCTTGGTGGACAGCTATCATGCATTGGGCGATAGGGTCGGTGAGGACCGCAGCCTCGATCGCATCATTGCCTTATCCGGTCAGCTCAGGTCTCCGACCATAGCATGGGCCATGTATCTGCGGGCCGGCTATCTGATGTCACAGGATCCGCTGCGTGCCAGAGATCTGTTCGAGACCCTCCAGAGAACCTATCCGCAGTCGCGTTACTACTGGGGGGCAAACTTCAACATCGCCAGGATCATGCTGCGGCAGGGCGATACGAACGCGGCGGTGTTCCTGTTCAATAAGATTATCCAGAACAGCAACGATCCGCTCCTCATCAAGGCCGCGCGGTCCTACCTCTCTGAAATGGACATTAAGGGCACCGTGGCGCAGTTTAAGCGTGAGATCATCCGCGATGAACCCCAAGCCCTGCCGGCTATTGAGCCCGTGCCGGCCACGCCACCCGTCCCTGCTGCGGCGCCCGTGGTAGAAAAACCCGATATACCCGTGCCGGCGGCCGGCATGGAAAATACAGCGCCCGTACCTCCGAAAACCAGGGCGCCGGTGCGTCGTGTGACGAGACCCGCCCAGCCCCCGAGGACTCAGCAACTGCCCGTAGAACCGTCCACGGCGGTAACGCCCAGCCCGACAGGAACGAGCCCGCAGGCCCCGCCTGTGGTGACCTCGCCGACGGCCACTCCGACAGCGGTACCGGAGCCATCATCCCCGGTGAAGGCTCTCACGCCCACGGCAGTCAAGCCGCCGGCTCCGATTGAACCAACCGTACCGGCCCCGCCGCCAGCACCTGCGCCCGCCGGCATCACGCCGGAGGCCGGCACACCCGCGGCACAGGCTGATCAACCAACCGTCCCTGCGGCTGAAAAGACCCCCGCCCCCGTCATCCCGCTCAGCCCGCCGACCGATACACCATAAAAGATGAGGGTGAGAAAGGAAACAATCGATGGCTATTGCCATACTTGATCCAGATAAGGAAACCGTCAACGTCATGGCAGCCGTGGTGGAAGGTATCGCACAGATGCCGGCCCCCTTTACGGAAAAGGAACGCTTCCTGGCCGTTATCAATCCCAAGCAGCATTCAATAGCGATTGTGTCCGACGATTTTCTGGATGTGATCGAAGGCACCAAACAGGTATATCCCGAGATCGAGATCGTGGCCATCGGTTCGCGCGATGCCGCAACCGCCACCCGCATGGGGGCCTCCCATTTCTTGAAGAAACCCTTCAAGGCCGAAGACCTCCAGTCCGTGCTCCAGGTGCTTTCAAGCCACGGCCGCACGCAGAAGGTCCAGGACCTGCGATCGATCGTGATCGTCGATCCGGCCATGCAGCGCGTCATGGAAGTGGTGGATAAGGTCGCGCCGACCCAGTCTCCGGTCCTGATCCAGGGCGAATCGGGTACGGGCAAGGAAGTGATCGCGCGCTATATCCATGGCAAGAGTAAACGCGTCGCCGGGCCGTATGTGGGTATCAACCTGGCCGCCATCCCGGACACGCTTTTGGAGAGCGAGCTTTTCGGCTTTGAAAAGGGGGCTTTCACCGGCGCCTATGCTACGCGCATCGGCAAGTTCGAGCTGGCCGATCACGGGACCATCCTCTTAGACGAGATCACCGAGATCAGCCTAGGCCTGCAGGCCAAGCTCTTGCGCGTGCTGCAGGAGCGCCAGATCGACCGCGTGGGAGGCAAAGAGCCTCTCTCCCTTGATTTCCGGGTGATCGCCACCACCAACCGCGATATCGAAAAACTGATCCGTGAAGGCGTCTTCCGCCAGGATCTGTTTTACCGGCTGAATGTCATCCCCATCAGGATTCCTTCCCTGCGCGCGCGCACCGAGGATATCATCCCGCTGGCGACCCATTTCATCAAGAAAGTGGCCAAACGCGAGGGGATGGGGGAAAAAAGGATCGGCGAGACGGCAAAAAATGCACTCCTGGCCTATGCCTGGCCGGGCAATGTACGCGAACTAGAAAACCTCATCGAGCGCGCCATGATCCTTTCGGAAGGACCCGAGATCCTGCCCGAGATCATCCGCGCCGGTATGGAAGGCGCGCAACCAGTCCAGACCGGCCCTGGCACGACCATTCCCGAGATGGAACGCCATCTCATCATCTCCACCTTGACTCAGGTGGGCGGCAACCGTACCAGAGCCGCCGAGCTCCTGGGTATCAGCATCCGGACGCTGCGCAACAAGCTCAACGAGTACAAGGCGGGCGGCTCCCTGCCGTCTGTTTAACGCCCCAGGGAAGCGCGCCGCTGGGCAGAGTCAAAAAACCGACGGCTGACTGGTCAAAATATCGCGCCCCTGACGCTTCAAAAGCCTGTAATCATGCGGTTCTAAGCCTTGGTATGACAATTGCTTTACAAAACGGCGGGAGGAACGAGCATGGGTGACATCTTCGGCAAGATTTGGACGGACATCAAGGGTTTGATGGATTACCAGGTCAGCCGGCAAGCGGTGATATCCAGCAATCTCGCCAATCAGGACACTCCCGGTTACAAGGCCAAGGATATCTCCTTTGACGAGCATCTCAGGTCACGCCTGGCGCTCAAGCGCACCAATACCAATCACCGACAGACCGAGGAGGGCTCGATCAATTACCGGACCTACACCGATCCGTATGAACGCATCGGCAATGACGGCAACACAGTCGATCTGGACCGCGAGATGATGAAGATCTCCCAGAACAACATCCTGTACAGCTCCGCGGTTGAGACCATCCAGCATCACATCAGTATCCTACAAAACGTGATAAGGAGTATCAAATAATGGATCTCTTCACCGCCATGGACATCAGCGCCAGTGGCATGCGCGTACAGCGCACGCGCATGAACGTCATCAGTTCCAACATCGCCAATGCTCAGACCACCCGCACCGATGAGGGCGGTCCATACAAACGCAAGGACGTGACCCTCAAGTCCACGAGCTTCGAAGAGGCCCTGGCGGGCGTGGAAGTGGATTCCATCACGGCCGATCCCACGCCGGGCGAGCGCATCTACAACCCCAGCAGCCCGGACGCTGACAAGGACGGCTATGTCACCATGCCCAATATTAACATGATGGAAGAGATGGTGAATCTGCTGGACGCCAGCCGATCCTTTGAGGCCAATACCACGGCGGTCAAGGCCCAGAAGGATATGGCCACCAAGGCGCTTGGCATCGGGAGGCAATAATGCGTCTGGAACCTCTCAAGTCCACGTTGGATACGAGCATCAGTCCTGAAAAGGCCAAGAAACAATCGGGGCTGGCGTTCGTGGATGCCTTTTCCGAGGCGGTGAAAAAGGTGAACGCCGACCTGGAGCAAGCGGAGAAGGCTGGCTTGGATTTATCATCAGGGAAAAATGCCAATATCCATGAAGTCATGCTGCAGATGCAGAAGTCGGGCATCGAGATGAGCCTCATGGTAACCAGCGTTAATAAGCTCATTGAAGCTTATAACCAGCTCATGCAACTGCGATGAACCCTTTAGAGAGCATTAAAAGACTCATTCAGCGCTTCAGCGTCCTGCCCATGACCCAGCGCGTGGGTTTGTTGGCCATGATCGGTCTGGCCGTGGCGGTAGTCGTGGCGACGTTAATGTGGACCATGGCGCCCAACTACCAGTACCTCTTCACGGACCTGGGTGAGACTGATGCCTCTATGATCATACAGAAGCTTAAAGCCGACAAGATCCCCTACAGATTGGTCAAGGGCGGCACGGCCGTCATGGTCCCGGAAGAGAAGGTCTACGAAGAGCGCATTGCCCTGACCGCCCAGGGACTGCCCAAGGGCGGCGTCGGCAAAGGCTTCTCGCTCTTTGATGAATCAAATTTTTCCACCACCGAGTTCGTCCAGAAAATCAACTACCAGCGCGCGTTGGAGGATGAATTGGCCAAGACTATCATGTCCCTGGAAGAGGTGGAGTACGCACGCGTACATATCGCCATGCCCAAGGAAAGCGTATTCATCGAGGACGAGCAGCCGGCCAAGGCCTCGGTCGTGATCAGGCCCAAAACCACCCGGCATATAAACGCGGCGCGCGTGCAGGGCATCGTCTACCTGTTGGCCAAGAGCGTGCGCGGTCTGGAGCCCGAGAACATCAGCATCGTCGATATCACCGGCAAGATCCTCTACGAAGGCAGGGAGAAGGATGATGCCCTGGCCATCGCCACCGATCGGCTCGAAGCCAGGCGGGCGCTGGAAAACACCCTGGAGAGCCGCGCCCAGGAGATGCTCGAAAAGATCGTCGGTCCGGGCGCCGCCATCATCAAGGTCAGCGCCGACATCAACATGGACATGGTCAAGAGTCTCAAGGATGCCTATGACCCGGACCTGCAGGTCACCCGTAGCGAAGAGCTGAAAAACGAGTTCGGCGGCCCCTCAGGCAGCGCCGCCGGCATCGCCGGGACTCAGGCCAATCTGCCCACCGGCCGCGGCGGACCGACCCCCATTCCGCCGAATGCGCAGTCAGGCGCCTCCAGCGTGATCCGTAATTACGAGATCACCACCACCAAGACCGAACATATTCAGGCCCCGGGTGAGATCAGACGCTTAAGCGTTTCCGTGGTCGTGGATGGGATCTATAAGACCGACAAGGACGGTAAGAAGGTCTATATGCCGCGCCAGGCCAGCGAGCTCAAGGATATCGAGAACGCGGTCAAGCAGGCCGTGGGTTTCAACGCCGACCGGGAAGACCTCATCTCGGTGGCGAGCATGCAGTTCGCGCAGGAGGAGACGGGGCCACAGCCAGGCGCCGTGACCAAGGTCAAGGATCTCATCCTCGAAAATCTGGGGACCATGTTCAAATGGATCGTGCTGCTGGTCGTAATCGTGCTGGTGCTGCTGCTCGTGATCCGGCCGCTTATGAAGTGGCTGACCGCGGGGGTGCGGGTCGTGAGTGAAACGGCTGCCGATCAGCGGGCCTTAGGCGGCGAGGAGCGTCGCGCCCTGGAGGGCGGCAAGGAACTGCCCATGATCGAAGAGGCCATGGCCAAGAGCGAAGAGATGAAGAGCGCCGTATTAGGCCAACGGCGAGTAATCCAGGAGATCGCCAAGGCGGACAATGAATCCACCACGGCGGTGGTTAAGTCCTGGCTGCAGGAGCAGGGCTCATGATCAACCCCAAGAAGCTCGACGGCCCCCAGAAGGCCGCCATCCTGCTGATGGCCATGGGCGATGACTTCGCCCGTGAAATCTTCAAGAACCTCACCCATCAGGAGATGCAACTCTTGGCCAAGCGTATGGCCGGTCTCGAGGATATCACCGTGCCGGTCAGTACGGTCCAGAACATCTTGAAGGAATTTCAGAACAAGTGCGCCGAGGTGAGCGGTATTACCGGCAGGGGCGTGGCTTTCCTGGAAAAGGCCATCGTCGATGCCCTGGGCAACGACAAGGCCAAGCCGATCCTCGAATCCATCCATATGGCCACGGACAAATCGCCCTTCTCCACGCTCAGGCAGGTGGACACCTCCATCCTGGTGGACTACCTCAGAGGCGAACATCCCCAGACCGTCGCGCTGGTCCTGGCCCATCTGGAGAGCCAGAAATGCGCCCAGATCATCAAGAATCTGCCCGAGAAACTCCAGCCTGAAATCATCTTCCGCATGTCCAACCTGGGCGTCATTCCCTCGGGCGTGATCGAGGAATTGGACCAGGTGCTGCGCAAGGAGATTGAGGCCATGGGGACCATGGAAAGCAAGCGCTTGGGCGGGGTTGAGGCCGTGGCCGAGATCATCAACCAGCTCGACAGCAATACCGAGAACAATATCTTCGCCTCCCTGGAGGAGACGGACGCCGACCTGGCGGAAAAGATCAGGCAGAAGATGTTCGTGTTCGAGGACATCATCAATATCGACAACCGCGGCATCCAGTCCATCCTCAAGGAGATCACCAACGAAGACCTCCTGCTGGCTTTGAAGACCGCCAGCGAGCCGCTGAAGGAAAAGATCTTCGCCAACATGAGTTCGCGGGCCTCCGAGATGCTCAAGGAGGACATGGAGACCATGGGACCGGTCAAGCTCTCGGACGTGGAGCAGGCGCAACAGAGTATTATCCGCGTGGTGCGCAAGCTCGAAACGGCCGGCAAGATCGTGATCGGCGGCAAGGGGGGCGAGGATGTCCTCGTCTAAGATCCTGCGCGACAAAACAGCCGCGCCGCTGACCGCTTTTGCCATGGAGGACATCTCGAACCGCAGACACAGCGCTGGTGAAGATGAGGAGGCCATGGTCAAGGCCGAGGAGATTCTGAAAGAGGCGCGCCGGCAGAAAGAAACCATCGAGATGGAGGCCTACCGGAAGGGTTTGGAAATGGGGCAGACCGAAGGCCAGAAGATGGCGCTCAAACGGCTGGAACCCTTGGCGGAAACCCTTCGCCAGGCCCTGGTCGAGGTGGAAGGCTTACGCAAGACATTAACGGAACGCCACCTCATGGACCTGCTTGAGGTCGTGCTCGCCATCAGTGAGAAGGTCATCCACCGCGAGATTCACCTCGCGCCCGATATTATCCTGGAGACGATCAAGGCGGCTAGTGCCCATCTGGCCGACACCGACGCGGTCATTCTGCGGCTGCACCCTTCGGATTATGAATATATTCGCGAGATTGAAGAGCTCCTCAAGGACAAGCTGACCGGCCGCAAGGGCATCAGTTTCGTGGAGGACGGCGGCATCAACCGCGGCGGTGTGCTGATCGAGACCGAACTGGGCAATATCGACGCCACCATACGCTCGCAGATCGACCTCATCCGGGATGTCCTCATGGAGAAGGGATGATCGAGATAGACAAGCTTGGGCTGATCTTGCAGGATGTCGAGCCCATCCAAGTGCTGGGCAAGGTCACGAATATCGTGGGCCTGGTGCTTGAGGGCCATGGACCGGGCAGCGCCATGGGCGGCGTGTGCGAGATCTTCGCCGCGGACAAGTCTAAATCGATCATGTCCGAGGTGGTGGGTTTTCGGGACAAACGTGTCCTGTTGATGCCGTTGGGCGATCTGGAAGGGATCGGTCCCGGCAGCACCATTGTCGCCAGGCGCTCCACACCCCTGATCAAGGTCGGTGGTGAGATGCTGGGGCGGGTGATCGACGGCCTGGGCAATCCGATGGACGACAAGGGCTACATGCTCCTGGACCAGGAACGGCCACTGTTCGGCAATCCCTGCAATCCCTTGAAGAAACGCCGGATTTGTGAGCCCTTAGACCTGGGCATCACGGCCGTCAACGCCATGATGACCATCGGCAAGGGCCAGCGCATGGGCATCATGGCCGGCTCCGGAGTGGGCAAGAGCGTTCTGATGGGCATGATGGCGCGGCACACCACGGCGGATGTCAATGTCATCGCGCTGATCGGCGAGCGCGGCCGCGAGGTGCGTGAATTCCTCGAACGCGACTTGGGTGAAGAGGGCTTGAAACGCTCGGTGGTGGTCATCGCCACTTCCGAACAACCGGCCCTGATCCGTATCCGCGCGGCCTACCTGGCCACTACCATCGCGGAGTTCTTCCGTGACCAGGACAAGGATGTGCTCCTGATGATGGACTCGGCCACCCGTTTCGCCATGGCCATGCGCGAGATCGGCCTGGCCATCGGTGAGCCGCCGACCACCAAGGGCTACACGCCCTCCTTTTTCGCCAAGATGCCCAAGCTCATGGAGCGGGTCGGCAACTCCGCTTCCCAGGGCAGCATCACCGGACTCTATACCGTGCTGGTGGAAGGCGACGACTTCAACGAACCCGTGGCTGACACCATCCGTTCCATCGTGGACGGCCATATCGTGTTGTCGCGCGATCTGGCCGCGCGCAATCAGTATCCGGCCATTGACGTGCTCAAGAGCATCAGCCGCGTCATGCCGGATGTCGTGGATGACGAGCATCTCGATCTGGCCAGACAGATCAAGATGCTCATGGCGGTCTACGAGGATGCACGCGATCTCATCAATATCGGCGCCTATGCGGCGGGCAACAACGCGGATATCGACAATGCCATCCAGTATATAGGGGCCATCAATTCCTTCCTGGCCCAGCGCATGGATGAAAAAGGGAGCCTTGAACAGGCCGTATCCGGCATGCGCCAGGTCCTGGGCGCGGGAGGAGAATAAGTGTTCAAGTTCAGGTTTCAGACCCTCTTGAAAGTCAGAAAGATCCGCAATGATGAGGCCCAACAGGCCCTGGCCGAGGCCCAGCGCGCCTACTATGTCCTGCAGGGCGAGCGCACCGAATGCCTGCATGATATTGAAGGCTCGGGGGACGATCTCCTGCAGCTCTTCCGGCGCCAGGTTAAGCCGGCCGAGATCTCGATGTTCTATAACTATCAACGCTATCTCCAGTACCGGTTGGGCGTTATCGAGCATGAAATCGATGCGGCCTCGGCGGAGGTGGAGAAAAGGCGGGAGGCGCTCTTGAAGGTGCGCCAGGAGTATAAAGCCATGGAGAGACTCAAGGAGATCATGCACGGGCGCTATCAGCTTGAACAGGAGCGCCTGGAGATGAAGGTCATCGACGACATGGCCGTAACCCGACATGCGAGGTCCAAATGAACATCAAGAACACCTATTTCAAGGAAAACATCTCCAAGAACGGGAACCTCAAACCCTGGGGCGTCATGAACATGAAGAGGATCATTGTCATTTTCTCCATCGTGAATCTCGTCTTCCTTATGGCCTATGGCTATCTGCAATCCCAGAGCCAGGCGGCCGACACCAAAGAGCCCGCCTCCAAACCCGCCGTGGCCGTGGCGTCTCCGGGTCCGATCAGTGTCGAAGAGCGCTGGAGCGCCCTTGATCGGCGTCAGGAGGAACAGCGGGCCAAGGAGATGGAACTCAAGGCCCTGGAAAGTGAGCTCAACGCCAAGCTCAAGAAGCTCGAAGAACTTGAGACCGTCATCCGACAGGATGTGACGACCCTCAAGACCCTGTCCGACGAACGCATCAAGCACCTGGTCAAGATATACTCTTCCATGAACCCCAAGGCCGCGGCCAAGCTCATGGACAACATGGACCTGCTCGTGGCCGTGGAGGTCTTCCACAACATGAAGGGCGAGGTCGCCGGCGCCATCCTGGCCAATATGGAACCGACCAAGGCCGCCAGTATCACCAAGATGCTGGCCTCATACCGCGCCGCCTACAAGCAGACCGCGGCGAATCCGTAATATGCCTTGCCTGCTTGGCCTCGGTCAGATCCGAGGCCAAGCAGGCGTGAATCCCATTTTCCCCGGTTGAGAGAGTGCTTGAGTAATAGCTTCTAATCGGATAGGATGATCGTCATGGCATTCGAGCACAACGGCAAGCGTTATCTGGAACCCCAGGATCTCAAGGTCAAGCTCTTGAATTTCCTGCCTTCGGTGCCGATTTCCGATGCGGCCTTGCGGCAGGAGCTTAAGCGTGATTTCCTAGGACCGGACGAGGTGGTGGCCCTCATCCAGGTGGCGGTGGCGCGCGCGGTCGATTACCAGGCCGGCCTGGAGCATGAGCTTCAGGGCATGCAGGCCGCGGGGAAGAATATCGCGGAGACCATCTTCAAGAAGAACCTTTCCGGCATCGGCCGTGGGCATTCTCTGGACGGCCTGCCCGTGGTGGCGTTGGGCATCAACGGCACCAAGATGATCGACTCGGCCTTTACCGGCATGGTGTATGCGCGTTCGCTGGTCACCAGCGGCCGCAGGCGCGAGACCACCTTATCCGAGCTGGTGGTGCCGCGCGCCATCAGCGCCGTACCGCAGTTGCTGAACGAATATCTGGCAATCACCGAGGACCTCTTCGTGCTCTCGGAAGAGATCAGGCAGAGCTATGCCAAGAAGATCGATGCCATCCAGGCCTTCAACAAGCTCAAACCCTACAACGACCCGGGCGATCTGTTCTATGTACTGCCCTTGAGCTCATTGGTCAACCTGGCCATGCAAGTCGACGAGGAACGCCGCAATGCATCAACCTGGCTACCCGAGGAGTTCAGCCTCTTCACCGAAATCATGGAAGACCTGGTGGATCAGGCCGGCATGGGCCAGATCTTCCGCATGCGCAAGGCCGTGCCGCGCGAAACCTACCAGCACTACCAGATCTTCAAGGCGCCTCAGGCCGATTATGTCTCCAGCCGTCACGCCGAACGGAACTATCCCATTGATCCGGCCGTGGTGCGCCTGATCAACGACCTGCCTGCCGAGGCAAAGGCTGAGCTTGCCGCCTTGGCGGGGATGTTCGCCGAATCCCGCAACTTTACCAGCGGACAAGATCTCTACGACCTCACCCGCCGCAATCTGGCGGCCTTGTCGGGTTTCTGCCGCCGGTACAACGCGGCGCTCAATATCCAGACCATCAGCTCCCTGTCCTGGCGCGTCTGGAGCGAGCAGAAGCGCCACGGCACCTTGGGACAGCACGTGGAATCCATCTATACGGCCGCCGATCGCGCCTATGAGATCGTGCGCGAGATCTGGCCTAAGCTTCAGAACCGGCACTGCGAGGACGAGCTCGTCGAGCGCGCTCAGCAGGCCTTTGTCATCAGCGATGACATCAAGGCCGAACCCGGGATGTGCGCGGCCTATGTGTTTCACAGCGCCAGGCAGATCATGTTCTACGGCAGGCTTATCGAAGCGGGCCTTAAGCCGCGCGACGCCCTGTACACCGTGCCCCGCAATATCCGCGTGCGCACTTTGGAGAACTATGACCTGATCAATGCCGTCAGCCTGGAGCTGCCGCTGCGGCTGTGCACGGAATGCGAGCCCGAGCGTCGCATCACCTCCGAGCACAAGGCCGTGCTTTTTAAAGAGGCCCTCCCGGGAATGGCCTTCCTGTTCGAACCCAAGTGCAATCTGGGGTACTGCACCGAAGGTAAGTTCTGCGCCAAGATCATGCGCCTCAACAAGGCCTATAATCTGGAGACCCACAGGACAATCGCCGATATCATCGCCGCCAACCAGTGACTATTTGGGGATCAGGATTTTCAATACATCTTCCTTGCCGACAATGCCGCCATTCGCATCGATGACCGGGATGGTGTGGATCTTTTTATCCACCATGAGAATTGCGATGATATCGATGTCGTCATCAGGGCTAACGGCGACAGGTCTGGAGGTCACGGCATATTCCACGTTTGCAGTCGTTATCTTATCCATCTCCTTTCCCAGGTGCCTGGGAGAGATGAGAGGAATAATGCCGTCGAAGCATGATGAAATAGAAAGGCAGGGGCAGTTTTTTCTGCTGAGAGATGAGATCATCCCGACATAGGATGCCTACCAGGACACCCTCGCGAGTACCGGAGCACCGTTGGTGTTGTTGTCCATGAGGATCTCGGCGGCCTCTACGATGCCCATATCGGGCGGCAGGGTAATGACTTGGCTCGTCTCATGATATCGCTGACTTTCATGGCCGAAGTCTCCCTTCAGGGGTCTGGCGCTGATATTCTGATAAGTGGAAGCCATGCGAGAGTCGACACCTACCCCACCGCCCGTTCTTGAAAGAGGTACGGTGAATATTCCGCTGGAGCGCCCGAGAGCCGCCCTGCGGCCGTCTTTCATTTTCAGGCGCGCCTATGAAAGCCGGCTTGCATCAGTCGTGACTGAATGTCATTTTCTTGGCTTCAATGCCTTTGATCTTCTTCAACTTCTTCAGCATGCCATCGATGGTCGCCATTTCTCCAACCATCTCCAGGAGCACGATGCCGCCTCCCGCGCAATAGTTGTCATGCACTTCATGCAATCCCAATCGGGTCTTTATGTTGCATCCGTATTCGGTGAAGATCTTCTGGACATCCGCAGCGTTTTTCATCCGGTCAGTTACGTGGATTCCTACGATGATATGTTCTGATTTCATTCTACGCTCCTCCCCTTCGGATTGTGTGTGAATGACGCAGCCATTGTATCATCTCCTAACGAGACGGAAAAAGGACATTCTTCTTGTAAAGTTTATGGCCCGGGAAGGGGCAAGAGACTCTTGGGCGGAGAGAAGCTCTCGTCAAAGGTTTCACAATGAGCCGGGCAGCAATAAACTGTCTGGCTCATTGTGGATGCGAAATTTTCTCCTGCGGTTATCTATTGAGAGGACCCTAGTGATGTGGATAAGGTGGATATTCATCAGATCCACCCTGTCTATCATATCGATCCTGTTCGCCAGGTCCTACGTGCCGATCATATCCAGGTCTGCCGGGTCTGTCATATCTCCCAGTTCCTCGATGGGCGCCATACCCATCATGCCTGTCAAGGGCGGCAACCAGCAGGACCACGGTTGTAAGCGTGAGGGCTGCGATGACGGCAACATTTACGCTTTGGTTATGTCCGTCATCTTCGCCATCATAGGCATACCCTGTTGAAAAACCGAGCACCGATACTATCACCAGTATTGCGAACATCTTCTTGATCATCATATTCTCCTTATCTGCTTGGCTGATCTCCCGGTTGTCTCATTTCCTTAACAACGGAAATGAGACAACCGGGCTGGATCATGCATAGCGCTCATTCACCGTTCCTTTATTGTCTGCTAAGACGTATACGCGACGTGATCTGTCTACATGATCGCCATGCAGGGTTAGTCCTTTTGCGATGAATCAAATTCTCTGCCGGAAAAACGGTGAATTATTCCATGGTATCTCTAACCCTATGTTAAGGCCTGGATGCCATAAATAAATGGTCATTGTGAGGGCCTATGGCCATAAGCTATTAGGCGATTAGTAGGGCTGATTAATTATCAGCCGTATTATCAATGAGTTGAAATTAATATTCTGTTATCCCCGTGCTGGCACGGCTTTCGCTCTATAGAGGGCAGAAATGAGAAAGGAGGGCTTGGCAATGAAGGCCGATGAAAAACATATGTGTGAAGTATGCGGAAAGGTCGAAGGGGTTACCGAGTGTGAACACTGCGGCAAACATCTGTGCCGCGAGTGCCGTAAGCTGGAAATCTGGGGTACGGGCGCTGAAGACCTGAGCGTGAAATATTTCTGCCCGACCTGCAAGGACAACCCGGATGTCAATCCCTGGGGCGCCCGCGAGCAGGAATTCGGTTTGGGCGAAGTCCTGGAAATCGTGAACCAAAATAACGAAAACAGGGAGCAGATGGCCGCCTGAACGGGGCCTGCCCTCGGATTATCGATAAAGGAGGATGTGGTGAAAATCAGAGGCTTATTCAATAACGAGTGGATCGGGAAAGCAATCCTGGCGGGCCTGAAAGATGCCATGAGAGACCTGGAATATACCTGGGGAATCCCTGCTGCGAATGACCTCAACACGGACAAAAAACTCACCCTCCTGAAGAACGGGAAGGGCTACCCTGAGAAGATGGCCGCTTAGAGGAACTGACCCCTTTGGTTAGTATCTGTTCAGCTAAACAGGATGAATTTCGGCAATTGATCGGCACAGAAGGAAGCACCCTTGAAGGTTAAAAATCGAGGCATGTGGGGTTATCGACAAGACGACGCGGGGCTGGTCAGCGGTATCTGGGTAGAAAATATAGCCATGGCCCAATTGGACGACGATGATAAGCCGAACCTGCGGATGCTTCTATCCTGGTTAAGCGTTGACTCTTCGACCGGCATCACCTGGGAGCAATGTGAGAAGATGTACGAAGCCGTTGAAGCCAACAAGCTGCAAGTAAAAATGGAGGATCAAACCAAGGGCGGCGGTTTTTGGGTTGTCAGGGAGGATGAGTCCGAGATTTCAAAGCGCAGGTGCACACGCCCCTGGTGGAAGTTCTGGTAAGACTCATCACCGCAACCTGAGAAAATCATCAATCTCCTGATGTCATCAGTTCAAAACGGAGACATGAACCGGATGCCTCCTATTGCTTGGGGATCAGGATTTTCAATACATCTTCTTTTCCGACAATGCCGACTAAACCGCCATCTGAATCGATGACCGGGATGGTGTGGATCTTTTTATCCACCATGAGAGCCGCGACGACATCGATGTCGTCATCAGGGCTTACGGCGATGGGTTTGGTGGTCATGGCATGTTCCACTTTCGTAGCCGTTATCTTATCCATCTCTTTTTCCAGGTGCTTGGGAGAGATGAGCGGTATAATGCCGTCCAGCACGATAAAATAAGAAGGCAGCGGTAACTTTTTCTGCTGGGATATGAGATCATCTCGGCACAGGATTCCCACCAGGACTCCGGCCTTGTCGAGTACCGGAGCGCCGTTGATGTTGTTGTCCATGAGGATCTTGGCGGCATCTACGATACCCATATCCGGCGTCAGGGTTATTACTTTACTTGTCATAATATCTTTGACTTTCATGGAATTGTCTCCCTACAGGGGGTTTGTTACCTTATCTTCCGATAGGTAACAATCTCATGATTCAGCCCTCTTTCTCATGTTTCAGCATGGCTTTGAACAGGGCTTTGAGCCCGGTGTCGCCGTGTTTCTGATGGATGCCGAAGTGAAAACTCAGCTGGGCCGGTCCCTGGTCCACGATCTCGATGTTGATGCCTTCCTGGTAGAGCGCGTTGGCGGCTGTCGCCATGGTGCCGGGTGTGTCCTTCATGCCGATGCCCACGGGCGACAGCAGGCACAGGTCGTTGTGGATCTCTAAGAGGTTGGGGCGCAGGTGTTCCTGGATGGCGTTTTTCAGGTCGTCGACCTTGCCGGTTAAGTCGATCTGATCCACGATCACGGCGATATCGTCCAGGTCCGAGGGGTAGTGATGGGTGTTGATATTGAAGCTCTTGAAGATATCGAGCAGTTCCTGGGTGAACCCCACGGTTTCGCCGATCATGTCCTTTTCCAGGTAGACCGAGGCCAGGCCGTCCATGCGGGCGATACCCACGGCGGTTTCCTGCGGGGCGCGCGCGCTCACGATCATGGTGCCGGCGGCGTCCGGGTTGTTGGTGTTGCGGATATTGATGGGGATATTCTTGTGCTTGCAGTTCACCATGGCGTCGAAGTGGAAGACGTTGAAGCCCCGTGCGGACAGGAGGCGGATTTCCTTGTAGGTCAGCTCCGGGATGACGGATGCCTCGGGGATAAGGCGCGGATCGACCTGGTAGACGCCGTCGGTATCGGTCCAGTTCTCGTACAGGATGGCGTCCATGGCAAAGGCCACCTCACCGCCGGTCAGGTCCGAGCCGCCGCGCGAGAGCACCGCGATGTCGCCTTTCTGGGTGATGCCGTAATAACCGGGAATGATGGCGATATCCTGGGTGTTCACGTGCTCGCGCAGGTTGGCGTAGGTGCATGGCAGGACCTTGGCGTTGCCGAAGCGTTCGGAGACGATGAAACCGATATCCTCGGGCAGGCTTAAGCTGGCGGGCATACCCTTGGCTTTGAAATAGCGCGCGATGACCTTGGCGCTGTAGTGTTCGCCGCGCGAGGCGAAGAAATCGATGCGTTTGCGGCCGTCGATGGCGCTGGCCAGGTCGGCCGCAAGGTCGGCGATGATATCCGCGCCATCGATGGCGAGTTCACCGATCAGGGACTCGAATTTGGCGATCACGCGCGCATGGCTCTGGCGGGCGTCGATCTTTTTGCCGCGCGCCCTGAAATGTTCGCCGTCGGTGGCGATATTGAAGAGGTGGTCCGTGACCTTCTCGGAGTCGCCGGCGTCCTTGCCTGGGGCCGAGACCACGATCAGCCGCCGCGCAGGGTCGGCCGCCACGATCCTGCGCACCTTCTCGATCTGCCCGGCATTGGCCACCGAGCTCCCGCCGAATTTCGATACGATGCCACCACTCATAACTCCCGACTCCTCCGTGCGATGATGAGGAATATTGAACGGCCGCTCTCTTGACGATGCCGGTCTTCTTCCTTGGATCAACATGTATACCTAATCTTACGTCGCACGGGAATAGGCATTTTTAATTTGCGGCGAAGGGTTCGGGAAGAAATCGAAAAAAACGTGGTGCTTATGGCCGGAATGAGGCATGCTGATTCCATGCTCTTTCAAGCGGGAAGTTCGGGCCCGATCTTGGCATAAAAAGAGATACGGCCGGTTTGATCGGCAGGACGGGAGGGATTATCCATGGCACCATCAACGGGATTACGGATATTCGCCGGCGCCGGCGCCGTAGCCGTTATCACCGGCGGCGCGTCCGGGATAGGCCGCGCTCTGAGTCATGAGCTTGCCAGCCGTGGGTGCGAGGTCGTCATAGCCGATCTGCAGGAAGAATTGGCTCTGGCGACGGCGGCCGAGATACAATCCCGGGGCGGAAAGGCTTCCTTCCGCCGCGTGGATGTGCGCCATTATGACAGCATGGTGGCGGCGGTGCAGGAAACCTTCGAGCGCTGCGGCCGGCTGGATTTCTTCTTCAACAATGCCGGCATCGGCGTCGGGGGCGATACCCACCTGCATACCGTCGAGACTTGGGATCGCATCATTGACATCAATCTCAAGGGCGTTGTCTATGGGGTTCAAGCCGTTTACCCGGTCATGCGTTCGCAAGGGTTCGGCCATATCGTCAATACGGCCTCGACGGCCGGGTTGATCGCTGTCCCGGGCGTAGCGGCCTACACCGCCACCAAGCATGCGGTGGTGGGACTTTCCAAGAGCCTGCGATTGGAGGCGGCCGCGGCCGGCGTGCGTGTCAGCACTCTCTGTCCGGGGGTGGTCCGGACTCCGATCCTTCAGGGGGGCGGAGTCATGGGGCGGATACATGGTTTCTCCCAGACCGCCATGGATAAGGTCATCCGTTTCATGCGTCCCATGGAGCCCGAGGAATTCGCCCGCCAGGCTTTGGACGACGTGGCCCGCAACCGGAGCATCATTGTCGTGCCCCGCTGGTGGCGCATACTCTGGTGGCAGCATCGTCTCATGCCTTCCCAATGGCAGAGCGCCATCGACGAGCGCATCTACCGGTATATCCAGAGATTACGCTGACCATGTCTGACGATGACGACAGCATTATCGTTGAATACGGTCCGCTGAGCCTCATCCGGCTCAATCGTCCTCAGGTCATCAACAGTCTGAACGTGGCCATGATCCGTGGCATCCGCGCCGCCCTTGAGCAGGTCCTGGCCCTGGGTGCATGCCGCTGCGTCATGATCATGGGGGCGGGTGAGAGGGGCTTCTGCGCCGGCGGAGATATCAAGACCCTGTGGACCCATGTGCAAGAGCGGCGCTTCGACGCGGCCGAGCAGTTTTTTCACGAAGAGTACGCATTGGATCTCCTGATCCATACCTGTCCCAAACCCATGCTCGTCCTCGCCCACGGGGTGACCATGGGAGGCGGCATCGGGCTGGCCGCCGGTGCGGACATCGTGATCGCCACGGAAAAGACGCGCTTGGCCCTGCCGGAGACGCGCATCGGCTTTTTCCCGGATGTGGGCGCCACGGGCTGGCTGCATGCGAAATGTCCACCGGGCTATCCCGCTTTTTTGGGACTCACCGGATACGAGATAGCCGGCGCCGAGGCCGTAAGGCTCGGTCTGGCCACGCTTCAGATCCCTTCCGGGGTTATGGGGGCCGTCATCGATATCCTCCAAAAGAATGCGGCTAGTCTGCCCGCAGATAAGGCCATGGCGAGATCGGCCCTGTCGCATCTGCTCGACCCCTACCGCATGCCTGATGGCGCGCTCCGGCGCGACATGGACGACTGGGTGGCCGCGCACTTTGACAACAAACCCTCGCTGGAAGGGCTCATCCAGGATCTTAAAATGTGCCGGTGGGGGCAGGGCTATTGTTCCGAGTTTCTCGCCACCTTAAGCGAGCGCTCGCCCACGGCCCTGAAGCTGACTCATGCCCTGCTGCTCAAAAATCGTGGACGGCCGCTGTCCGAGGTCTTTGAGACCGATGGCAAGGTGGCCGGCTATATCATCCGCCGCCACGACTACCGCGAAGGGGTGCGGGCACGGCTGATCGACAAGGACAACGCACCGCGCTGGCAGCCCGCGTGTCTCGAGAAAGTGGGGAAGTTGCCGGTATTCTAAATCCCGGTACCGATGTGGACCTAGGGCGCGGCCAGGTTAAAGCGCATCCGCACGACCCCGTCTTCGTATTTACTCGCAGGTGGTGTGCCGGCCTTCTGGAAGACCTTGAGCATCTTCTCGTTCTGCGGCAGAATGCTGGCGCTCAAGGTTTTGATGCCGCGCTCCTTGGCGATCTTGAGCAGGTAACCAAGCATGAAGGTGGTAATGCCGCGGTTCTGGTAGCGCTCGTCCACGATAAAGGCCATCTCATAGTTCTGTTCGTTGGCATCATAGGAATAACGCGCCTCGGCCACGATGGTCTCGGCCCGGTCGCGTTTGAGCACGCCCACGATCGAGAGGGTGGAGTCGTAATCGATATTGACGTATTTTTGCATCTCACGGTGCGGCATGATGCTCACCTTGGCGAAGTAGCGCAGGTACTTGGACTCGTCCGGGAAGTCATAGAACAGGCGGCGCATCATATCCTCGTCCGAGGGCTTGATGGGGCGGAGCATGAGTTCGAGGTTGTCCTTGAAGGTCTTGACCGTCTCAAGTTCCACGGGATAGTTAGCGGCGTGGGAGCTGACGTAAATCTGGTCCGGATAGGCATAGCCGTAGATCTTGGCCAGCCCGAGCAGCCTCTCGCGGTGCCGGGGATGGGCGATGTCGATCATGGACAGCACGCGCTCGCGTATGGATTTGCCGAACAGGTTGGCGATGCCGTACTCAGTCACCACGTATCGCGCGGTCCCCAGGGTTGCGCGCACGCGGCCGGTCTCATCCTCATGATGGATGACGATGTTGCTCTGCCCGTCCTGGTCCTCGGACTGCAGGGCCACGATGGCCTTGCCCTGGTGGGAAAAGGCGGCGGCGATCGAGAAGTTCAGCTTGCCTTCGTATCCGGACAAGAGGTTGTCGCCCGAATGAAAGATGACCGATTCACCGCTTACGTCGATCTTTTTGACGTTCATGATGCTGGTAAGCTTGGGGATGCGCTGGATCACAAAGGGGTTAACCATGCGTGCCAGGGGGTGAAACTCGATGATCGGGTTGCGATCCACATAATCGTACAGCCGCCGGGTGCCGTAACAGTAGCTTGTCGATACCATGCCCCCCCGGAGATGGCTGCGTTCCATTGATATCGCGCCGGCCTCGATCAGGTCGATGACCCAGTCCGAGATCACATTCGTGGTTATTCCCAATTCGCGCTTGGTCTTCAGATTTCGGGCGATGGCGTCGAACATGCGGCCGGCATGCAGCACCACGTTCGATCCATCCTCGATCAGGTTTGATATATGCCATCCGATACGGTCCATGGCGCTATCATAGGGCTTCCGTTCGCGCTCGATGAGCGGAAGGTCGCTTGCGACCAGGTAATCGAACTGGTCTACATGCACCATGGTCTCACCATAGGTGATAGGAACATTCGGATTGATCTCTGCCACCACGACGGCGGCCTTTTTGATGGCGATGTTGGCCACGTCCACGGCCACGCCCAGACTGACGAACCCGCGCTTATCCGGCGGCGAGGTCTGTACGATGGCGACGTCTACGCCCAGGGCCCCGGTGTCGAGGATGAACGGGATCTCGACCAGGTTGGCAGGGATGAAATCCACTTTGCCGTCACTGATATCCTTGCTGATACTCTCGCCCACATTGAAGGTCTTGAGCCTGAAGTTGGGTACCACCTTGGTATCGGCGGTAAGGTGGTTGCCGAGTGTTATGAGCTGGATCAGCTCGAGATCCAGGATGTTACGGCACTCGGAGTGCATGATCGCATCCACCATCTTGAGCGGCATGGCCGGGCCGCTGGAGAGAAACACCCGGTTGCCGGGCTTGATCAGATTGAGCACCGCTTCCGATTCGACTAATTTACCCAGGTAGGTGTTGTTCTTCATAGGGGGCATTATCTATTCCGCGGCGTGGCAATGCAACCAAAAAGCTTTTGGGTGGTAGTGGCGCGCGCTTCACTCAAATGCAAGCTCATTGCAGTGATGTTGGGTTATTACCCATTCTTTAGCCGTTGCATGGGAAATAGCTCCGCAGACGGTATGCCAACGGACCCTTACCTGTCAGGATATGTCAGTGCTGCAGGTGTCGGGAGAATATTATCTCCGCCAGCGCTGGAAGCCGGCCAGCCCGATCATGGCGCTTCCTAGGAGCAAGAGGGTGGACGGCTCGGGGACAGGGGTGAGAGGTAAACCGGGTCCATCAAGACCATGGCCGCCATGACCGATCTTACAAAGCGGCCCCATGTCTAATTGAGGGCCAAGACCAACAAATATTTCCCCCCTTTCTGACCAATGATCATGATTGAAATCAGCATCATATGGGTGATTATAAAAGGAGTAGGGGGTACAGGCGTTATCTAACGAGTCTATTGCGTTCGCGCATGCATTGCCACTTATGCTACAAACCAAAATCGCCACCAAGAGTGCCGTTATAGATATCTTCATATCGACCCTCCTGTTTGTTGATAGAGTTGAGGTACATGTAATTTAATATATTCTGCAAGGCATGTGCCAAACAGAGATATAATAACGATAACGGTACGATATAATAAAATTGTGTTGAAATGGACTCGTAGGTGTAAATTTTCTCGACAGCCATGCAAAGGGAGCGGTGCACTCTTGAAGCACAGGGCATGGTCACGCTTAAGATCTCAGGGCTCAGTGAGTGACTTACTGGAGCCGATGGGCGGGCACTGGCCCTACGATATTCTTGGTCCTGACTACGATAGCAAGCCTGATGTCGAGAAATTTTACGGTCCTCATCATCAGGGGTCTTGCCTGGTGATGAGTTTTAGGCCGGCACGGCTTCACCCTGCGCGTAAGGGTGCTTGTTTTCACTGGGGATAAGCGTTTATGAACTAAACGCAAGAGTCCCGCCGGTTTAAAGCCGGCGGGACTCTTGCGTGGCATTATTCCGGGCCGAATTTACTTATTTCTGCCTGCGTCTGAAGCCGGCCAGACCAATCAGGCCGCTGCCGAGCATTATGAGGGTGGCGGGTTCGGGAACCGGGGCCGTAGGGGCTTCGGAATTTTCACAACCCACAGCCATTAATGTTGATTTATCGAGAACGAAATCACCGCAAAGAGAAGAAATTGTGACATCCAATGTGCCGGATTCGTTCAGACTAAACAATCCCGCAAATGACCAACCGTAGAGGTTATTAACATATGTAAAGGCTAGTCCATCGGCAATCAACCCAGGTTGATCTACCCATCCGGTTTCAAAACCATCGCATCGCTCGTCATCTTTGAGCTCGAGGGATAAAGCGTAAGAGAGAATAGTATCTTCCCCGGGATCGAATCCGTTATCGGTCAGATCGTGTGTGTAGGCAAATGGTCCACCAATGTATATATCAGGATTGAAATCGATTGAATCCGTCCAAGTCGCGGGAATGGCCCAAGCAGTTGAACCGATGAGGCAAACGGCTACCGTTGCCAGAATATATGATAAAATCTTTTTCACCATGAATCTCCTTATTTATATATTTGCTGCAAATATTAGCAAGGGGTGTGCCAAATGATAATATAGGCCTAATAACGATATGTTAAACAGTGATCGGGTATTTATGTGCAGTAAATCGTTAAATTTTTCGACAGTCGGAGCCCTTTGCACAGAGTCCGTAGCAGGATGACGATGGTCTTGGGGATGAAGGTGTTTATCGTTAATAAATCAATATATTAATCACTGCAGACCGAATAAGCATGCTTCGCTTTGACACGTTTTCGGGTGGGCAGTGAGTCCCGTAGCGATGTTCCTCTGTCAGCGGTGAATCGGTTAGAGCCTGTTAAAGAGAATTACAGCGCAGTGTTTTTTGTTTTGCCCTCAACCATCTTTTATAAGGTTTTGGTAAGGGGGACTTCTTCAATAGCATCCCGCCACAGAGTCATGGTTTCCCATCATTCTGTATCTGCGGCGTTTCGCGCCAGCAGGAACGTTTCGACAGGGTTTGATATTTCTGCTAGGATTGGTGATGAAGCAGGATGAATATGCAACTGATCATATTCTTTATCACCGCATTCGTAGGGTTCGCCGGCGGGGCGATTATCCTGACGCGCAGTCTTAACCAGCCCGGTCATACGGTTGCCGCCGGGCTGTTTTGTCTGGCACTGTGGCAGGTCGGGGCGGTGGCCTTTATCCATTGGCACACGCCGATCGGCCTGCATGTGTGTCTGCTCTCCGAGCTTGCGGCCGTGAGCTTCCTAATCACGACCCTGCTCACCATTGAAGGCCACCTAGCCAAACAGATTGTCCTTGTGCGGCGAATAAAGCTCGCACTGTCCGCGATCTGTCTTCTCTATGGGGTCACACTCCTTCTCTTCCCGACCCTGCAGGTGAGGAACTCATCGATCGGGTTCACGTTGGATGTCCTGGGTCTGGGACAATCTTTCCTGCTGCTGGTAGGGGTAATCGGCTGCCTATGGATCACGGAGAACGTGCTACGCGCCGCGAGCGATGAGCAGCGGCGCATTCTGATGTACCCCGGTCTTGGCATCATAGCCATCAACGGGGCGCTCTTGGCCGGCGCTATTTATCGCATCGGCACACATGCGATCAGCGAGGACATTCTCATTCTTGAGAGCCTGATCATGCTGGTAGGCATACTCCTGGTGGTCTTTTTTTCGATCCGCCACAGGCTCTTCGCCGTGGATATCCTAGTCTCGCGTTACGCTATCTACCATTCCATCACCTTCCTGAGCGTGGGTATCTATCTGTGCATGAGCGGGCTGATTATCTACGGCATGCATCGTCTGGGCCTGAGCGCCTCGTTCGTGATGACGGGTTTCCTCGCGTTCTGCGCCGTGATCATCCTATTGCTTATGATCGTCTCACCGACGTTACGCGCCAGGGTGCGATTTTTCATCAACACCCATTTCTTTGTCAACAAATACGACTACCGCAAGGAGTGGGGCGAGATGAGCCGTTATTTGGGCGTGGCTACAAATGCGTCCCAGATCATCCATACCACAGCCCAGGTGATCCTCGACAGTATGTTTATCCGCGAGCTGAGCATCTGGCTGAGGGACGAGGAAGAACATGTATTCACCTGCGCGCTGGCCTTTCCGTGCGCGCCGGTCTTGGACCGCGTGGCGCCTGATGACCCCTTCCTCATCTATCTTGGCACGCGCCCGTTTTTGCGCTCCGTCCCCATGGTCCTGGGCGACAGGCTCTGGGAGAGGATAGTCACCGCCGATGCCACCTTCGTGGAGGCCAATAAGATCGAAATGGCCGTGCCCATGACCAGCGAGGGCGCCATGATCGGTTTCATTGCCGTGGGGCGGGAAAATCCCGGGAGTCGGTATGGGGCCGACGATATAGACCTATTAACCGACATCGCGGCCCAATGCGGCGCAGCTCTGATGCAGGCCCAGTTCGCTCAGCAACTAGCCGAGAACAAGGAGGTCGACACCTATAATTATTTATCCGCCACCTTGCTGCATGATCTCAAGAACGCCGCCGGCCACCTCTCGCTCATCCTGCAGAACGCGCCCAAACATATCGACCAAAAGGATTTCCAGCAGGATATGATCGAGACCATCACTCAGGCCTTGGCGCGTATTGACAAAGTCATCTCCAAGTTGGGGCGTCTGCCCGGCAAGGTGGAGATCGCGCATAAGCCCGTTCACGTCGAGCCCTTTGTGCAATCGTTGGTGAACAAGCTCAAACCGCGTCTGGCTACCGTCCAACTGATTCAGCATATGGAGGACGGTCTGGAGTTGAACACGGACCCCGAGATGCTGGAGCGCATGTTGGAAAACCTGATCATAAACGCCAGCGAGGCGGTCTCACCCCAGGGCGAGATTACGATCACGGCCGCGCGGGCGCGCCTTGGTGGCGGTATCGCGATCAGCGTAGCGGATGACGGCCCCGGCTTGACGGAAGAATTCGTGAAAAAAAGATTGTTCAAACCCTTTCAGACCACCAAGCCGACCGGCACTGGGATCGGCCTCTGGCATGTGAAGAACATGGCACAGCAGGTGGGAGCGCGTATCACAGTAGACAATCGCCGCGCGCGCGGGGTAGTTTTTACCCTCGTATTCCCGGATGAGGCCACAAAGAACGAGGATCAGAACAAGGATATGTGACCACCGGCAGCCGTGTATGCCGCTGGAAAATGGCGATGTCAAGGAGCGCAGATGGAACAGGAACGCATCCTCATTGTGGAAGATGAAAGCAGCATGGCCAAGCAGCTCAAGTGGGGCTTAAGTGACGAGTATGATGTCGAGATCGCCGCGGACGCCGCCCAGGCTGACGCCTATCTGCAGGTCAAAACCCCGGCTATTGTGCTTTTGGACCTCGGTCTGCCGCCGTTTCCCGATGGGGCCGAGGAAGGACTACGGGTGCTGGATGAGATCGTGCGTCGTAAGGGCGCCATCAAGGTCATCGTCATCACCGGCAACACCCAACGGGAGACGGCCGTGCGCGCTATATCAATGGGAGCCTATGACTTCCATCAGAAGCCGGTCGTGCTGGATGAGCTCAAGGTCATCCTGAAGCGGGCTATCTATCTATCCAAATTGGAACGCCAGGTCTCGGAATATAAAGGCCTGGTGAAGGATACCCTCTTTGAGGGTATGATAGCTACGACCAGGCCCATGATGCAGCTCTTCGAACTTGCCCGGAAGGTGGCACGCACCGATTTCCCGGTCTTGATTCAGGGCGATAGCGGGACCGGCAAAGAGCGCCTGGCGCAAGCCATCCACAATCTGAGCGCGCGTTCAGAGGCACCGTTCGTGATCGTGGATTGTGGGTCCATCCCGGAAAATCTCATCGAGAGCGAACTGTTCGGCCACGAGAAAGGATCATTCACCGGCGCGCATGCGCGACAGATCGGGAAGATCGAACGTGCGCGCGGCGGTACTTTGGTGTTGGACGAGATCGGTGAACTGCCGCTAGCGCTGCAGGTCAAGCTGCTGCGTTTTCTCCAGGAGAGCACCATTGAACGCATCGGCGGCAAGGAACCCATCCGGGTCGATACCCGTGTTATCGCTGTCACCAATGTCAATCTGAAGGAGGCGGTGCAGGACCAGCGTTTTCGGGAGGATCTCTTCTACCGTCTCAACGTGGTGCCGCTGGTCGTCCCGCCGCTCAAGGAGAGGAACGAAGACATCCCCCATCTTGCCAACCACTTTCTGAAGGTCTACAGCCAGGAGATCGGTCGCCGGCTCAAGGGGTTTCACCTTGCGGCCATCGACGCCATGCTGGCGTATCACTGGCCCGGCAATGTCAGAGAGCTCCAGAACCGTATCCGCAGGGCCGTGGTGGTTGCCGAAGGCACGCATGTCGAATCCAAGGACCTCGATCTGGGCACCCTGGTAACGGGGAAGCGGACGCTCAAGGATGCGCGTGACGCCGCCGAACTGGCCGTTATAAAAGAGGCGCTGGCACGGCAGAACTACAATATCACCAAGGCGGCCCAGGAACTCGATATCAGCCGACCCACCCTGCATGATCTCATCAAGAAACATGATATTAGCATAGCATGATGGCATATGCTTTCTCGAACGTGGATTCTGGTATTGTATAATGATAACGAACAAAAACAATAAGATATATCATATATAATTGTATTTGGAGGCACTATGAAAGAATTCTCGGCAATTCTTCTGATCGGCATGATCTGTTGTGTCGTGACGATCGGCTGCTCCAAGAGCCCTCAGGAGAAGCACGCCACGTATCTCAAGAGCGCCCAGGAATATGTGGATCAGAAAAAGTTCCCCGAGGCATCCATCCAGTACAGGAACGCCTTGAAGATCGCTCCGGACGATGCGGACACGCTTGTCATGCTGGGTGAAAACGAACTCCGGCAGGCCCGCATCAGGGAAGCATTCCAGGCCTTTGCCAAAGCCTCGCAGGCCGATCCAAAGAACATGAAGGCCTTGAGCAACCTCGCCGCCCTGTTCCTGTTGACCAAGGATTATAAGCAGGCCCTTATCTATGCCGACAAGATGCTAAAACTCAACTCCAAGGATATCCAGGCCAGGGACTATAAGGCGCAGGCGCTCTTTATGACCGGCAAGAAAGAGAAGGCGCTCAAGGTGGTCGAGGACACCCTGAAGGAAGGTGCACTCAGTGAGACCGTG
>JBDKSM010000151.1:0-44984 GCA_039680665.1 Syntrophaceae bacterium
TTTTCAAAGGCCTCCCGGCCTTCATGAAAGGCAAAGCCCGCGATGACGACCGCGCCGGCGGCATCCAGGCCAGCGATGCCGGTCAGCTCGTAGCCCGCGCTGGCTATGAGCAGCACCACGGACAGGTACAGGCAGGTGCGGGTACAGGCGGCATCGGCCAGGATGGCCTGGGAATCAAGCGCCTTGCCCACCTTGACCTTGTAATGGATCAGGAGCCACATGGAGCAGATAGAGATCAGCGCGATGATGATGCCCCAGAAGGTGGTTTCGGGCTTATGGCCCAGGACCAGGTTCAGCACACCGGTGATGATGAGCCCGGCCGCCAGGATATAAAAGGCCGTGCCGGTAATCTTGAGCGCCCGGCGTTCGAAGATATCCGGGCTGTTATCGCCTGAGCGCCGGATGCGGCGGATCATATGCCACACGCCGACCCCTGAGATGACCTCCACGAATGAATCCAGGCCGAAGCCGAAAAGCGTGAAGGTTTCGTCCGCCAGGCCGAACCCGACCGAGAAGAGCCCTTCCAGAATATTATAGAAGATCGTGATCAAAGCCAGGAGGTTGGCGGTCCGGTACAGCTTATCCCTGGCACCCATGCTTGGTATGCCTATTTTTTCCATTACAGTCTCCAAGGGCATCCAACACGATTCAGCTCCGGTTGACAACAGTTTTTAAAGGGTCGCCACCCGAGCACCCTGCGGAGGTCAAAGGACCAGTGCTTTCGTTTCAGACGCATGTACAGAAATGTGATCCGCTTCAGTACGTTTTTCGTAACTCCCGGTCGCCAGTAAAATGCTGTAATTATGCAAGTCATTTAAATTAGTTGCCTATTCATGGTCGCAGGTATGGCATGCTAATTGATAGTACCTTGCAGGACTTGAATTTTGGCGAACACAACGCTGCGTGACAATGGACGAGACACCCGGGAGAAAAAGCGCCGGGGAAAGGATACAAAGATCGTGGGCATGAAAAATATACCATATGATCATAAAATCAGACCCCATAACGAATTTCATGACAGGGCCCACATGGGCTCGGGAAAGGGCAATTATCGCGTGCTGTTGCAGGTCGGAACCGACCGGAGCGTTTCAAACCCTGAAGCCGAAGCCTGCCTGCCGAAAGGGGGGCTGGAAAGTCGAAAACCTACTCCACCGGCCCGGCATCAGGATAGCTTCTCCGAGCGCTACCGGGAATTGTATGATTCAGCCCCCATGGCATGCTTAAGCCTGGATGAACGGGGCCGCATCATGGAGGCGAACCGATCGGCGGCCTCACTGTTCGGCATGCGGCAGGAACATCTTATCAATCTGCCGCTGGCAAACTTTCTGGATTGGGGAGATCGCCCGGTCTTCACGGACTTCCTGAAATCGATCACCCTTCAGACCACGCAGCATATCGAGATGCGACTGCTGTTTGGAAGCAACCCCAATACCTGGGTACATATCGAGGGCACGCTGCAACCTCATCCGCATGACGAGTCCGCGGAACTACGCTTGGCGCTTATCGATATTACGGAGCGAAAAAGTGAGGAGCAGCGCATGACCGAAGAGGCGCGCACACAGGGCACGGCAAACTTCGCGACCAACATCGCGCATGTATTGAATAACCGCATGGCCACGGTGCTGGGCTATGCCGATCTGCTCAAACAGGATATCAACCTTGACGCCAACGGACAAAGAATGGCTGCCAACATCTCCCAGGCCGCACAGATGGTGGGCGATTTGACCGATCTCATCGTGGCCTATGCCTGCCCGGGGCAGGCCGGCGCAGCCGAGGCCGATATGAATGCGGCCATTGCATCCGTCCTGCAGGCGGAACAAGACAACCCGCGCATCCATACCGTACAAGATCTGCAGTCCGATCTGTGGAAAATTAAAATCGATCCGCGCCAGCTGCATATGATTGTCGCCAACCTCTTTACCAATGCCAGCGAGGCTATCGTCAACCAGGGCCGAATCAAGATCACCACCCGCAACCTTAAGAGAAAGGCCGCTGATCCAGCCTACCTCCAGGAGCTTGGCAGCGGCTACTATGTCCGTCTTACGGTCCAGGATACCGGCTGCGGCATACAGCCGGAGGACCTGTCGCGCATATTCGAACCGTTCTATTCCACCAAGTTCATGGGCCGCGGCATGGGCCTGGCCGCCGTGCAGGGGGTCGTCAAGGGCTGTCGGGGCCATATCGAAGTAACCAGCGCCCCCTACTGCACGTGTTTCAGCATCTACCTGCCGGCGGTAAGGACCTCGGAAAAATAGGCGCCTGACCGGAGCCCGAGAATTCTTAAAAAGATCGTATCCGCCGGTCTGCTGATTATTCAAGAGACGGCACACGCCCGCCCGGGTACTGACCGCTGCCCCGGCTGGTCAGCACAGCCCTGCTTTCCAGATCAATGATGAAAGATATACCTTATTGTCAATCAACGGCAGGTATGAAAAAATCAATAACGATACAGGGGCAATAGTCCTTAATTAACGGCACCTTAGCTCCGCGATATTGCTACATGCGCCCTTTGTTTCTATAAATGAGGCCAGAGGTTGAGATGGCACCCTGCAATCGGCCCGGTATTGATAGGCTGAATATTTGACAGGGGCTGAAAACGGACATGTATCGGCATATCCCGACGCATGTAGGAGGTGTGAGATGAAGTCCCTGATCGTAAGCGCGGATGGATTCGAGGACTTGGAGTTGCTGGTTCCATATTACCGCCTGAAGGAGGCCGGTGTGGGGGTACAGGTGGCTTCCATGAAACGCGGCGCCATCAAAGGGATTCATGCCTATGAGGTGACTGTGGATAAAACCCTCGTTGAGGTCGATCCCGATGAATATGACCTCTTGGTTTTGCCCGGGGGCAAGGCGCCTCAAAAGGTGCGCATGGAAGCGAGGGCATTGGATATCGCCCGCGATTTCTTCCAGCGCCAAAAACCGGTTGCCGCCATATGCCACGGACCGCAGATTTTGATCAGCGCCGGGGTATTAAGCGGCCGAAGCGCCACATCCCATTCCTCCGTGGCTATGGAGCTTAAACAGGCCGGCGCAAGCTATGAGGATAAGGCCGTAGTTGTTGACGGCAACCTTGTCACCTCACGCGTGCCCCAGGATCTCCCTGATTTCTTGCGTGAGACCTTGAAGCTGCTTCGGCTTTCCTAAGACCCCGGTACATGTATCCACGCACGGTCCGCATGAGATGCGCCATCAATGATCCCGGCCATTGCAATAGCCATGGCAAGTCCCTCGATAAGCGATCTAGGCGGTAAAGCTTTTAAGTAGATTAGCTATTGCGTCCATGTTTACGTTACGCTGAAAGAGCGGCCTCTTATCATCCTTATAGGCCGCCAGGGTTTCCTCGAAGGGCGGATTTTCCCGGTTGATAGAGAATATGCCCAGCAGGAAGGGGTCGGTCATGAGTGAAAGCTTGAAGGCCGCTTCACGGTCGGCGGGGTCATGCGTCTGGTCGAGGTAGGCGGTGTGATTCTTGTACCATTGGTGGGTATTCACCCGGTTAAAGCTTACACAGGGCTGGAATATATCCACCAGGGCATAGCCTTTGTGGCGGATGGCCCGCGCAAGGATTTCCTGCGTTTTTTCGACATCGTTTGAATATGCCCGGGCCACGAATGAGGCGTTCAGCGCTATGGCGAGAGCCAATGGATTAAACGGCTCAAGCTGCACCCCGGTTATCTGTACCGGCGTGAGAAAACCGCGCCTGCTCGTGGGTGACGCCTGGCCTTTGGTAAGGCCATATACCATGTTGTTGTGCACGATATTGGTGATGTCGGGGTTGCGGCGTATGGTATGGATAAAATGGTTGCCACCTTCCCCGTAGGTGCATCCATCCCCGCTTTCGGCGATCACGGTCAGTGACGGGTTGGCCGCCTTGATCGCCGTGGCGGCCGGCAGAGACCTTCCATGCAGTCCGTTGAAATAACTTGTCCGGATATACTGCGGGGTCTTGGCCGCCTGGCCGATGCCGGAGACGAACACCAGCGTGCGCCGGCTTACGCCCAGTTCCGCAAGGGTGTTCTTGAGGGCCTTCAAGATGTTGAAATTCCCGCACCCCGGACACCAGGCGATGTCGATGGCGTGATCAAAATCGAAATCTTCAGGCATGTGCGGACTCCTTCACAAAATCCTCCAAGCGCGCGATGACCTCCTCCAGCATGAACGGCATGCCGTCGAACTTGAGGAACTGCGCATCGAAATCGAGCCCGGTATGCATCTTTATCAATCTCTTAAATTGGCCGGTGGCGTTGCCTTCGATGATCATGCGTTTGCGCGCCTGTAAAAGCATGCCGGCGGTTTGGGCGTGCAGCGGATAGATCTGAGCGTAGTGCAGGAAGGTAATATCAATGTTTCCCAGGGCCTCCAACGCCTCTTTGACGACATGAAAGGTCGAGCCCCATCCGACAATCAGATAGGTGCAGGGCAGCTTTCCCACAAGCGTGGGCGGGATTGCCGCGTTTGCAAGACCGCGCAGTTTTCTGAGGCGTTTTTCCACCATGGCCCTGCGAACATCCATATCCTCGGTGATGTATCCGCCTTCATCATGCTCATCGCTGTCCGCGCAGACAATGCCGGCCCCATATCCGGGAATGCCCCGCGGCGATACGCCGTCATCCGTAAGCGCATAGCGCCGATAACCGGCATCGGTCTCGATGAGGTGGTTCACAACAGGCGCGGCGCCGATCTCCAGCCCTTGAACAAGATGATTGGACTCGAGATAGCCCTGATCGGTCAGCATGATGACCGGTATCTGGTAGGTATCCGCCAGTTCAAAGGCGTGCCGCGCAAGCGTACACCCTTCCTGCATGGTTCCGGGCGCCAGGATCGCGCGGGGAAATTCTCCGTGCCCGGAATACAGGGCATGCTCAAGATCGGCCTGTTCGGTACGCGTAGGCAGCCCCGTGGCCGGCCCCGGTCGCTGACCGATATGGATGACCAGGGGTGATTCAATCGCCCCGGCCAGACTGAGCCCTTCCACCATCAGGGCGAACCCCCCGCCGGAAGTGGTTACGAGCGCTCTGCCTCCTGCATACCAGGCCCCCAGAGCCATATTGACGGCGCTGATTTCATCCTCGGCCTGTTCCACCACCACGCCGAAGGCCTGCGCCTGACGCGCGAAGAACACCAGCAGCCCGGTGGAGGGCGACATGGGGTATGATGACACAAAGTTGCACCCGCCGGCCAAGCCCCCCAGCCCGACGGCATCGATGCCGTTTACGAGCAAGGCCCGGCTCAGGGTCTCTGAATGCGCTAAGGCGGGTAAGGCGCCGGGCTTCTGCTCCCGCAGCACAACACCGGCCGCATGTCCTTTGGTTGCGGCGGCGATGTTTCTGGCCTGGCGCTCGGTATCAGTACCGGACAAAGACAACCCCATCTGCGTCATAACCAGCTCAAGATCCACCCCGAGGAATCCGGACAGGACACCCAGGACGATCATGTTCAAGGTAATGGCCCCGCCGGCGTCTTTGGCCATTTGAATCAGCGGCACGTTCACGACGGCAAGGCCCTGTTCCTGATAGCGGCCGGGAATGATCTCGCTGTCGCCCAAAATGAGCGTCTGCGGGGTGATCCTTTTGACAAAACGATCCAGCGCCGAAGCGCTGAATGGCACGCATATGTCGATCCGTTCGCGGCAGGCATCGACCGGTGAAGAGGCGATACGTAGCGCGGTGGAGTTGTTGCCGCCCCGGATGCGGGACATGAATTCACTGTATGAATGGACATACCAGCCCGAACGTTTGAAAACGCCGAGCATCAAGCGCTCAAGCGTTTGCAGCCCTTGGCCGGCCTCGCCGGAAAGGAGTATGGATATATCCGTTGGTTGCCCTGTTTGCATCAAACAACCTCGCGATGATACGCTGCCCGGTTGTTTATAGTAGGAAGGCAATCCTGCTTGTCAAGTGAGGGAGCCCCGCCTTGACCGGTCGAATCTCTCAGACGGCGATAAAGACGCACGAATGATTGCGGTACATCCGTGCGCCGGTCTTATCCGTCATTTCTAAAATTGATGGAGCAATTCCGCAGGATAGCGAAAATTGACGTGCCGAGGCACGCCCGAGGCGAACATTGCATGGTGATTCCATCGCGATTTAAGATGATACCGAGGAGGCAAGGAGGGTTGCCCGCAGGTGTACCGACTAGTACTTCGAGGAGCAACCCGACGAAGACGACGTGGGGAGCGCTTAAATCCCGATGGAATCAAGCTGCGCGGTCGGCCTGTCCTGATTTGAAGAGATAATACTCGTAGTCGCCTTCGTAGACGCGCATTTCACCATGATCGATTTCGAACACGCGGTCTACCAGGCACCTGAGGAAATGCCGGTCATGGCTGACCAGGATGACCGTGCCGGAAAATTCTTTGAGCGCCTCCAGCAGGACGGCGCGCGAGCCGATATCAAGGTGGTTGGTTGGCTCGTCCAGGATTAAGAGGTTGACCGGTTTGACCAGCATGGTCGCCAGCACCACGCGGCTCTTCTCGCCGCCCGAGAGCTTGTCGATGCGCTTATAGACATCATCGCCCTGGAACAGGAAGGCCGCGCAGAGGTTGCGCACCACGCCCAGGTTGGCCAGGGGCATGGCGTCCTGCACCGTGTCCAGCACGGTCTTGCCGGGGTCGAGGATGTCCATGGCATGCTGGCTGAAATAGCCGATGTTCACATTGGCGCCGATGCTCACGCTGCCGCTGGTGGGCTCGGTCTGACCGGCCAGGACCTTCAAGAAGGTGGACTTGCCCGCGCCGTTGACCCCCACCACGGCGATCTTCTGCTCCCGCCTGATCATGCCGGTGATGCCGCCGAAAACCGAGCGCTGCCCGCCATCATGGCGCTCCCAGGTCTTGCTTAAGCCTTCGAGCTTGATCACGTCGTCGCCGCTGCGGGGCGGCGTGGGAAAGGCAAATTTGATGGTGCGCTGCTCGGCCGGTATCTCGATGCGCTCGATCTTTTCGATCTTCTTCACGCGCGACTGCACCTGGGAGGCATGCGAGGCCCGGGCCGCAAAGCGGGCGATGAACTCCTCTTCCTTGGCCAGCATCTCCTGCTGGCGGCGGTAGCTGGCCGCCAATTGTTCGCGCCTGATCTCGCGTTCGGTTTCATAGAAGTCGTAATTGCCGCTGTAGGTCGTGATGGTCTGGTTGGCTACCTCGATGATGCGGCTCACGACACGGTTCATAAACTCGCGGTCGTGCGTGGTCATCAACAAGGCGCCCTTGAACTCGCCCGCAAGCCACCCTTCCAGCCAGATGATGGATTCCACATCCAGGTGGTTGGTGGGCTCATCCAAGAGCAGCACATCCGGGTTGAGCGTCAATATCTTGGCCAGGGCAATGCGCATCTTCCAGCCGCCGCTGAAGGTCTCCACCGGCAGGTTATATTGGTCCGGCCCGATGCCTAAGCCGGTAAGAACTTCTTGCGCCCGGCTTTCCAGGTCATAACCACCGCGATGCTCGAACTCGGATAAGACCTCGCCGTAGCGCTCCAGCAAGTCTGTCATGGCGTCCGCGTCCATGGACTCGCCCATTTTGGCCTCCATGGCGCGGACCTCTTGGCCCAGGCGCGTCACGGTTTCGGAAGCGGCCATGACTTCTGCCAGGGCCGAGCGGCCGGACATCTCGCCCACATCCTGCGAGAAGTAGCCCACCGTGGTCTTGCGGGCCTTGGTGATCTCGCCGCTGTCGCATTCCTCCTCGCCCATGATCAGGCGGAAGATGCTGGTTTTACCGGCGCCGTTGGGCCCTACCAGGCCGCTGCGGCTAGCGGGCAGGATCTGGAAGCTGGCGTCCTTGAACAGGACCTGCGCCCCGTGCTGCTTGCTGATGTTACTCAGATGAATCATACCCTCTGCTCCGTGAAAAAGTCCTGCCGTGCTACCATGGCGGGCATGCACACTGCAAGCATATTCCAGGCCACATGGTGCAACACATGCTTCATTATTATGAGGGGCTGCAGCTTATTTCTTCAGATCGTATTGCCGTTTTAGCTTTTCCTCGATCGTGCGGGCGTTACCGGCGAGCTTTCTGGCTCGCATCAGGTCATCCTTGCTCATGTGACCGAGATAGGCATCAATATTGGCTTCAAAAAATTGAGTCCCTCCCATGCGACCTCGTGCGGTTGCGAGCAATCAAGAAAGGAATCATGATAACGGTATGCTCAACCCTCGGCAGGCAGGGACATCTTTAGCCGCTGCAATTCGCAGGTTCTCAGGACTTTGACGTTGATTTCCGTATTGATATAGAGCGAACCCACACTTACCGTCAAGCCAAAGCGGGAGTTCCTATTGTTCAAAATAGGGGTAGCCCCGCAAGCCCTCTTCGTACATGCGCATGATCTCCCGGCGTTCCTGGGGGGTGATGAGGTTTTCGCGGATGGCCTGCTCGGCCGTGGCCCTAAACTGTTTGGTCATGGTCTTGGGTTCGTATTCCACGTACGACAGGACATCGGCCACGGTATCGCCTTCGATCTCCCTGACAAAGCTGTAGGTCCCGTCTTCATGCACGCGGACGCTCACCACGTTGGTGTCGCCCAAGAGATTGTGCAGGTCGCCCAACGTTTCCTGATATGCGCCCACCAGAAAGACGCCCAGGTAATAGTCCTCGTTCTCCTTGACCGTATGCAGTTTCAAGGCCCGACGCACGCCCTGCTTGTCGATGAAGCGGTCGATCTTGACGTCGCAGTCGCAGGTAATGTCCGCCAGGATGGTGTTTATCGACGGCATTTCATCCAGCCGGTGCACCGGCATGACCGGGAACAGATGCCCGATGGCCCAGGAATCGGGCAGGGACTGGAAGACGCTGAAATTAGCGTAGTAGGTATCGCACAGGGCGGTGTCGATATCGACCAGGTCCTTAGGCACGAACTTCAGATTCTTGATGTTTTCGCTCACGGTCTGAATGACGTTCCAGAATATCCTGTCGCCCAGGGCCCGCTGCCTTAAACTCAAGTCGCCGACCTTGAACATCTCGCGGATCTGGTCGCGGTAATAGAGGGCGTCGTTGTAGCATTCCTGAAGATTCCTGACGCTCAGTGACTTGAGGACCTCCAGCATGTTCAGGATGATCTCCGGGGTGTCTTCCGGCAGTTTCTTGGGTATGGGGCCCGTGTCGATGGAACTGGTATCGAAGATATTGAACAACAGCACGGAGTAGTACGCCACGGTGGCCCGGCCGGATTCGGTGATGATGGTGGGATGGGCGATGTCGTGCTCGCTTAAGATCTCCATGATGGCCTCGATCACGTCGGCGCAGTACTCATCCAGGGTGTAGTTGCGGGAGTTCATGTAATTGGTATGCGAGCCGTCATAATCCACGGCCAGGCCACCGCCCAGGTCGAAATACCCCATGGGAGCGCCTTCGAGCACCAGCCCGGCATACACCCGGCAGGCCTCCTGGATGGAGGCCCGGATATCCCGGATATTGGGGATCTGGGAACCGAGATGGTAATGGAGCAGCTGCAGGCAGTCCAGCATGCCCACGTCTTTAAGCTTTTCGATGGCCTTGATGATCTGTGAGATGGTCAGGCCGAAGATGCTGCGGTCGCCGCCGGATTCGGTCCAGTGCCCGCCGGCCTGGGTGGAAAGCTTGAAACGCACCCCCAGGAGAGGCTTTATCCCTAAGGCCTTCGAGCGTTCCAGGATCAGGTCCAGCTCGCCGGGCATCTCCAGCACGAAGAAACACTTGAACCCCATCTTGCAGGCATAAAGACCCAGGTCGATGAATTCCCGGTCCTTGTAGCCGTTGCAGATCAGGCAGGCCTCCTTGTCGTCCAGGAAGGACAGGGCCGCGATCAGCTCGGACTTGCTGCCGGCTTCGAGTCCATGGTGATACACCTTCCCGATGCGGGTGATGGTTTCGATCACCTGTTTCTGCTGGTTGACCTTGATGGGGTAGACCCCTTTGTAGTCCCCCTGGTAATCGAACTTGGCGATCGCGGAGCGGAAACTTTCATGCATGTGGATGATCTGGGAATCCAGGATGTCCTCAAAGCGCAGGAGCATGGGCATGTCATAGCCGCGCGCGACGATCCCGGATATGATCTCAGGCAGATTGACGGATACATCTTTTCTGCCCCTCAGCGGGGTCACCACGACATCCCCTTGATCGGAAATGCTGAAGTATCCGGCCCCCCATTCCCGAATCTGGTACAGGTCGGCGGAATCATCAACCGTCCAGCGCTGCATCGTATTTTTCAGTTTCATCGGCTTGGCCCCCATACTCGCTACTTGCGAAATTGCATATAACCTCAAAAAGCCTTCTCTTCTACAGGAAAATAATGGTTGAAGCCTTTGCAGGCAACCGCACGCCTGTTGACAATGAACCATGGCCGCAATACTATGGCCCGGCATTGAACCCGGCGCGACAGACAGACACCTGCCGAAGGATAAAACGATGACCCGTCTCATCATCAGCGAAAAACCCAGCATGGGCCGCGCCATAGCGGCGGCCCTGGGCGTTCAGGGCACGGGCCGCAGCTTCATCCAGGGGGATGACATCATCGTCACCTGGTGCGTGGGCCACCTGGTGCAGGCTTCAGCGCCCGAGGTGTATGATCCCGGGCTTAAAGCCTGGCGCATGGATGCCCTGCCCTTTTTTCCCGAAGCGTTTCAATACGCCCCCATCGAGGCCACCAAGGATCAATACGAACTGGTGGCCCGGCTCATGACCCGCGACGATGTGGCGGATGTCGTGAACGCCACCGACGCCGGGAGAGAAGGCGAGCTCATCTTCGATCTGGTCTATCGCTTATCGGGCTGCACCAAACCGGTGCAGCGCTTCTGGACCTCAAGCCTGACCGACGACGCCATCCGGGAAGCCTATAGCCGCATGAAACCGGGCGAGGCTTATCACGGCCTGCGCGATGCGGCGCGCAGCCGGCAGGAAGCGGATTGGCTGGTCGGCATCAACTGCACGCGCGCCCAGACCCTGGCCATGCGCCGTGCCGGTGGTGAAGGGGTCTATTCCGTCGGCCGCGTACAAACGCCGACCTTGGCGCTGCTGGTGGGCCGCGAGATGGAAATCTCCAACTTCGTGCCCAAGGACTTCTGGACCTTATGGGCGACCTTCCAGGCTGAGGGCGGGACCTACCGCGGTAAATGGTTTAAGAAAGTGGACGGCAAGGATCAGGACCGCTTTGAAAATGAAGCGGACGCTTTGACCCTGGCCGACAAGCTCTCCGGCCTGCCCGGCACGGTCGCGGCGCTCACCTCCAAGACCGAGAAGAAAAAACCTGAGCTGCTCTACGACCTTACCGCCTTGCAGAAGGAGTGCAACAAGCGCTTCGGGTTCACGGCCGAGCACACCCTGGAGGTAGCGCAGGACCTCTACGAGGCCAAGCTCATCAGCTACCCGCGCACGAATTCCCGCTACCTGACGGAAAGCGACGCGCAGAAGACCGCGGGCTGGATCAAGGCCATCGCTCAGGGGCAGCTTGCCCATCTGCAGCCCTTTGTGGAGGAGCTGCGGGGGCGCTGGCCCGTGAAGCTGGGCACGCGCTTCGTGAACGACAAAGAGGTGGAGGACCACTCGGCCCTGGTGCCGACCGAGAACCCGGCCAGGAACCTTGAGGGCGACCGCCTGAAGGTCTACGACCTGATCGCCAGGCGCTTTCTGGCCGCGCACTTTCCCGAGCGCATCGAAGGCAAGACCACCATTATCACGAAAATCGAAAAGGAAACCTTCAAGACCACGGGCACGGTGGTGAAGGAATTGGGATTCTCCGCCGTAGATCCGCCGCATGGCCGGCCCAAAAAAGAGAAAACCAAGGCCGGGGACACCGAAGAATCGGAAGAGGATGAGGACTCCGGTGAGCTGCCGCGCCTGGCCAAGGAAGAAAAGGTGGAGACCAAGGACCTCCTGCCCAAAGCAGGCAAGACCTCACCGCCCAAGCGCATGACCGAAGGCGACCTGCTGGGCGCCATGCAGAGCGCGGGCAAGGAGCTGGACGACGAGGAGCTCAAAGGCGCCATGAAGGACTGCGGCCTGGGCACACCCGCCACGCGCGCCAACATTATCGAAACGCTCTTGAAACGCGGGTTCGTGGAGCGCAAACGCAATATCCTGCAGCCCACGGCCAAGGGGATCGAGCTGGTCCAAACGCTTCGGGCCGAGACCTTGAAAAGCCCGCAGATGACCGGCGTTTGGGAAGCACGCCTGGAACGGATGCGCCGCGGCGAGGTAGCGCGCGATGAGTTCATGCACGGCATCCGGTCCTTTGTGACCGAAGTGGTGGATCAGATCAAAAGCCAAGCCCCCAAAAGTGGCGGCCGCGTGTTCGGACCCGTGGTGGGCGCCTGCCCTAAATGCGGATCCAACCTGCATCTGCGGGACTGGGAAGGCCGCCACTACGTGAAGTGCGCCGCCAGCACAGACAATGAATGCCGGGTAACCTTTGATGCCGATGCCGAGGGCAAACCGCTGGAGCTCTGCCGCTTCTGCCAAGGCCCGGTCCGCACCACGCGGGGCGGCGGCAAGATCTGCGCGAAATGCGAGAAATGGCAGACCGAAAAAGGGGCCGATCCACGCATGCCCGACCCCAAAAACTGCGCGACCTGCGGCCAACCCATGCAGGTCGTGCCCTCCACCCGCCGCGGCCAGTGGTTTCACCGCTGCGCCCACTGCAATATCATCCAGGAGGCAGCGGCCAAGGAACCTGCGCGCTGATATCCGACGCGGGTACGAGTAAATCATATCACCGTCAGACCATCTATGGTATTACACGGGCATTCTAAAAATCCTTTGGCCCAGGGGTCGAGTCACTGCGGGAATGGATGCAAAGGATAAGGGAAGCACTTCTGCATGGTCGAGATAGGAAAAATAAACACGCTCACGGTTGTAAAACGTGGCGCGCAAGGCGGGCATCTGGATGGCGGCGCGCTGGGCGATATCCTCTTGCCGCAGAACGAGCTGCCGCTGGAGTGCGGGTCCGGGGATACTATCGAGGTCTTCATCTACCGCGACGATAAAGGGCGGATCATCGCCACCACGAAGAGGCCGTATGCCCAAGTGGGTCAATTCGCCTTCTTGCAGGTGACGGGCCTGCATGCCGCCGGGGCCTTCCTGGACTGGGGCCTGCCCAAGGATCTGCTGGTGCCGCTGCGTGAACAGAACCAGAAGATGGCGATCGGTGGGTCGTATATTGTCTATGTCTATCTGGATGAGAAAAAAGGCCGCATCACGGCTTCGACGAAAATTGAAAAATATCTCGATACCGGCATGTGCTTTTACGATGACGGACAGGCGGTGGATCTCTTGATCTACGACCGGACCGAGATCGGGTATAAAGCCATCATCAATGACACCTTCAGCGGGGTGCTGTTTCAGAGCGAGGTGTTTCAGACCGTAACCATCGGACAGCATATACAAGGTTTCATAAAGCATGTGCGCGAAGACGGCAAAATCGATCTGTGCCTGCATCAACCCGGGTATGCCAAGATCGATCCGCTCTCAAAAAAAATTCTTGATGCCATGAAGGCCCACGGCGGGTTTATCGCGGTAACCGACAAGAGCGCGCCGGAGGCCATCTATGCCCTATTCGGGATCAGCAAGAAGACCTACAAAAAGGCCATCGGCGCGCTCTACAAAAAACGGTTGATTACTATTGAAGAGAGCGGCATACGGCTCACCGATAAGAACACCCCTGTGAAGTGACCTGAGACCCAACGCTTAGCTCAGGGTGATATCAAAAAAAACCTGTTTTTTGACCGTCATCCCGAGCGCAGCGAATAATCTTGTTTTAAAATTCTGATGGGTTACGGCTTTAGGCGACACCCCGATGACGATGAACGCATGCAACACCCCTTGAACGGCATGGCCTTATTTCTGGTTCATCCGGCCACCTTCTCGCCGACCTGCGCCCTCTTTAGGCGCATGAAAAATTCCGGCACCTCCGGACTGCCTTCGGCCGGGGACCAGGGCGCGAATTCCGAGGTGGTCTGCGGGTCGAAGGGGCCTTGTTTGGTTTCGAAAAAGACGGCGTCGTCGCTTAAGGCCAGCCAGGTGTGCCAGGTGTCGGCCGCCAGCTCGATGCCGATGGTTCCGGTGCCGGGTCCCAAGGTCTGGCGGGCGGTGAGGCGGCCGGTGTCATCGAATATAAGCAGCTCGAAGGCTCCGGAGATGACAAGCGCGAACTCCCACTTGTCGCGGTGGCGGTGGGGGCGGAAGTAGGAGTCTTTCCGGGCGGCCACGAACAGGCGCTGCACCGGGTCGGAGAGCTGGGGGTGCACGTTGTGGTTCATGCGGCGCCGGGGGCTCGTTCCGGCCTGGGCGATAAGGTCGTTTATCAGATCAGTGGTTATCAGCTTCATAGTGTCCTTAACCTTTCTCAGCCCCGGTCCTGGCGGCGCTGATGATGCCGATTGAACCACGGCCACCACAGCCACTGGAAGAGCGACTGAATAACACCGAAGGGCGTCTGGAAGATGCGATACATGATGCGGCGCTGCCAGACCAGCAGGGTCTGCAGATGCGGCCCGTTAATGCGCTGGATCCTGATGTTATCGCGGTTGATGCACCAGTAGCGGGGCGCGGCCACCGGCTTCCATTTACCGCTCAAGACCTTGAGCACCTCCATGGCGCCCAGGGACGAACAGAGCCACACCACCGGGCAGAGCTGGGCCGGAGCCAGGTCGTGCTCGATGAATTCACGGTAGTACTCGACGCGCCAGTCCGCCAGGGGCACATAGAAGAAGGTGCCGAACTTGTAGCGCCTGATGCTGAACACATCCTTCAGGGCCTCATAGGTGGGCAGCCTGGGCACGCCGTTGATGGCCTCCACGTCCGGCCCGTCGGGCAGGATGATGCTCACGTTGGCCCATGTCCCGGCCGGCACCACGAACAGGGCCGGTTTGCCCGCTCTCCGGCAGTCGCGGAAGACCATGATGCTGAAGGCCATGTCGTCCGCGGCCGGGAACACGATGTCGGCCTTCGGGATGAGCGTGGCGATCTCGGCATGCGTCAAGAAGTGCGTATGCAGCTCCACCTCGGCCTCGGGGTTGATGCGCTTGATCTCTTCGCTCAGCACCGAAGCCTTGTTGCGGCCCAGGGTATCGGTAAAGCAGGCCACCTGCCGGTTCATGTTGCTCTTTGAGTAGTCGTCGAACTCAACCAGGATGAAACGGCCGACGCCGGAGCGCGCCAGCATGACGGCCACGGTGCCGCCGATGCCGCCGCAGCCCACGATCAGGATACAGGCATGGCGTAGGCGTTCCTGCTCGGAGAGGGAAAAGATGCCATAGTTCCTGGCGAATAATTCCTGGTAGGTGTTCATAGTCTCCTCACGCATGCGTCTGGAACAGCCAGGTCGAAAGATAGCGCTCGCCGGTATCGGGCAGAAGCGCGACAATGGTTTTGCCTTTGGCCTCCGGCCTTTCAGCGATCTTAAGCGCCGCCCACAGGGCCGCGCCGCTCGATATGCCGGCCAGGATACCTTCCTCCTTGGCCAGGCGCCGTGCCATGCGGCCGGCGTCTTCATGCCCGACCGTGATGATCTCATCCAGGATGCCGCGGTTTAAGACCTCGGGCACGAAACCGGCGCCGATGCCCTGGATCTTGTGCGCACCGGACTTGCCCTGGGAAAGCACGGGAGAGTCCGCGGGTTCGATGCCCACGATCTTAACCTTAGGGCTATGGCTTTTCAGCCCCTCGCCCACGCCGGTGATGGTGCCGCCCGTACCGATGCCGGCCACGAAGTAGTCCACCTGGCCCGCCGTATCGGTCCAGATCTCCTCGGCCGTGGTGCGGCGGTGCATCTCGGGGTTGGCCGGGTTCTTGAACTGCTGCGGGATGAAGCTGTTGGCCATCCCCCGCGCCATTTCCTCGGCCATCTCCACCGCGCCGGTCATGCCTTTTTTGCCGTCGGTCAGCACCAGCTCGGCGCCCAGGATCTCCAGCAGCTGGCGGCGTTCCATGCTCATGGTCTCGGGCATGGTGAGGATCAGGCGGTAGCCGCGCGCCGCACACACAAAGGCCAGACCGATGCCCGTATTGCCGCTGGTGGGCTCGATGATGACCGTGTCCTTGGTGATGTGCCCGTCTTTTTCCGCGGCCTCGATCATGGCCACGGCTATACGGTCCTTGACGCTGCCCAGCGGATTGAACGATTCGACCTTGACCAGGATCGTGGCCTTCAGGCCCTTGGACAAATGGTTGATCCTGACCAGGGGCGTGTTTCCGATAGTTTGGGCGATATCATCGTAGATCATATGTCCGTCCTTGTAAGGGCCTGGTCGAGGTCGGCGATGATATCGTCCACATGCTCCAGGCCGATGGATAAGCGGATGAAATCCGGCGTGACGCCCGTGGCTGCCTGTTCGGCGGGCGAGAGCTGCTGGTGCGTGGTCGTGGCCGGATGGATGGCCAGGGTCTTGGCGTCGCCGATATTGGCCAAATGGCTGGTGAGCTTCAAGCCTTCTATGAAGCGCCTGCCCGCCTCGACGCCGCCCTTGATGCCGAAGCCGAGGATGGCGCCCGCGCCCTTGGCACGATATTTTTGCGCGCGTCCGTATTCAGGGCTGGTGGAGAGCCCCGGGTAATTGACCCAGGCCGCTTTGGGGTGGCGGGACAGGAACTCGGCCACCGACAGGGCGTTCTCACAATGCCGCGGCATCCTTAAGTGCAGGGTCTCCAACCCTAAAAGGAAGAGAAAGGCGTTGAAGGGGCTCATGGCCGGACCCAGATCGCGCAGCAAGGTCACGCGCGCCTTGGTGATATAGGCCGTCTTACCGAGCGCGGCGTGGAAATCGAGCCCGTGATAGCTCGGGTCCGGATCGGTGATAAGCGGGAATTTTCCGCCGCAGAAATCGAAGTTGCCGGAATCCACGATGATGCCGCCCAGCGAGGTGCCGTGTCCGCCGATGAACTTGGTGGCCGAATAGACCGCGATATCCACGCCGTGATCAAAGGGCCTGAGCAGGAAGGGGCTGACCGTGTTGTCCAGGATAAAGGGAACGCCCTCACTGTGAGCGATCTTGGCTATTCCATCGAGGTCGGCCACGTCCAGTTTGGGGTTGCCGATCGATTCGGCGTACACGGCCTTGGTCTTGGACGTGACGGCTTTTTGAAGGGCTTCGAGATCGTTCGATCGCACGAACCTGACCGTGATTCCCATACGCGCCAGGGTATAGTGGAAGAGGGTATAGGTCCCGCCGTAGAGGTTGTCCATGGACACGATCTCATCGCCGGCCCTGGCGATGTTCAGCACGGCTAAAGCGATGGCCGACTGCCCGCTGGCCACGGCCAGAGCCCCCACCCCGCCGTCGATCAAGGCCAGGCGCTTTTCCAGCACATCCGTGGTGGGGTTCATGAGCCGCGTATAGATATTGCCCGGCTCGGTTAAGGCGAACAAGTTGGCCGCATGTTCCGTGTCCTTGAACTGGTAAGACGTGGTCTGGTAGATGGGCACGGCCCGGCTGCCGGTGGTCGGGTCCGGCTCCTGGCCGCCGTGCAGCAAAAGCGTTTCGGTCTTCAGCGTTTTATCGACAACACTCATCTCGCAACCTCCCTTTACAAATAATGATTCAGACCCGATATTCCAACATCCTGCGGATGCATTGCTTGGCCTCGGTGAAAAGGACACGATCGGCCAGGGCCCGCACGCCGCGCGAGCACTCGGGGTGCGCCATCACCACGGCCGCGTCCTGGATACGTATTCCCAGCGAGTCGCCCACATCGTCCGCGATGTCCTGCACCTCGGGCAATTGATAATTGTGCACCGGCGCTTGAGCTTCTCAATCTCCTTGGCGATATCCATGCCCGGCTTCAGGCCCCCCTCTTCTGACGGTAATCGTCGATGGCGGCATGAAGCGCCTCTTCGGCCAGGACCGAGCAGTGCATCTTGATGGGCGGCAGTCCGCCCAGGGCATCGGCCACGGCCTTATTCGAAACTTCCAGCGCCTCGTCCAAGGTCTTGTCCTTGACCAGCTCGGTCACCATGGAACTCGTGGCAATGGCCGCCCCGCAGCCGAAGGTCTTGAACTTCACGTCCTTGATCACATCGTTCTCGACCTTGATGGAAAGCTCCATGATATCGCCGCAGACCGGGTTGCCGGCCTGGCCGATGCCGTCGGCATTTTCCACCTCGCCCACGTTGCGCGGGTTGCGGAAATGGTCCATCACCTTTTCGTTATATATTCTGCAAGCAGCATCCATACCTATCTCCTTCTTGCGCGTTTTACAACGCAACTTTTTTATACAGCGGCGACATGGCGCGCAGTTTTCCGACGATGCCCGGCAGGACAGCGACCACCGTGTCGATCTCGGTCTCGGTGGTGCCCCGGCCGAGCGTGAAGCGCAGCGACCCGTGCGCCAGCTCGTGCGGCAGGCCGATGGCGATCAGACAGTGCGAGGGCTCCAGGCTCGACGAGGTGCAGGCGCTGCCGGTCGAGGCCGCGATGCCTTCCATGTCGAGGTTCAAGAGCATGGCTTCGCCTTCGATATAGGCAATCGAGATGTTGACGTTATTGGGCAGCCGCTTTTCCGGGTGCCCGTTCAGGCGGCTGTCCGGTATAGCGGCCAACAAGCCGGCTATAAGCCGGTCGCGCAGTGCACTTTGGCGCGCGGCCTCGCTTTCCATCTCAGAGGCCGCCAATTCCACGGCACGGCCGAAGCCCACGATACCGGCTACGTTCTGGGTTGAGGCCCGGCGGTGTTTTTCCTGGTCCCCGCCGTGCAGCAAAGGCGTGATGCGCGTACCTTTACGGATATAGAGCAGTCCCACGCCCTTGGGGCCGTAGAGCTTATGGGCCGAGGCGCTCAAGAGATCGATATTCAGGGCGTCCACGTCGATGGGGATGTGGCCGAAGGTCTGCACCGCATCGGTGTGGAAGAGCACGCCTTTTTCGTGGGCCACGGCGCCGATGGCGGCGATGGGTTCGATGGTGCCGATCTCGTTGTTGGCATGCATGATGGAGACCAGGATAGTCTTGTCCGTAATGGCCTTCTTCACTGCATCGGGATCGACCAGGCCGTATTCATCCACCGGCAGGTAGGTCACCTGAAGCCCCTGCTTTTCCAGGAAATGCAAGGACTCATGGATGGCATGGTGCTCTATGGCGGAGGTGATGATATGATTACCCTTGGCGGCCAGGGCGTGCGCCACGCCTTTGATGACCGTATTGTCGCTCTCCGTGCCGGAGCCGGTGAACACGATTTCATTTTCCTTGGCATGGATAAAAGCCGCAATGGTCTGACGCGCACGCTCGATGCCGTCCTTGGCGACCTGGCCGTAGCCGTGCAGGCTGGATGGATTACCGTAGTATTCGGTGAAGTAGGGAAGCATGGTCTCCAGCACTTCGGGCGCCATGGGGGTTGTGGCCGCGTAATCGAGATATATGGGATTCATCGTTGGTCTCCTTTTTAAATATGGTACATGGGGCCTTCCTCCGGGTTGGCCTTTTCCCGGCTCATGCCCGCCATGGTTTCCAGGGTCATGGCGCTCAAGGTTTCGGATATCTTGTCGCTCAGTATATGCCACACGTCACGGCTGGCGCAGGTTCGCGAGCGTGCGCAGGCCCCCGGGTCATTGACGCAGTCCACCAGGCAGGTGCCGCCTTCCAGGATGTCCACGACCTCCTTGAGATTGATCTCGGAAGGATTCTTGGCCAAGTTATATCCGCCATGCGCTCCACGTGTGGCACGTACCAGACCGGCGGCCTTCAAAGGGATGATGATGACGCTCAAGTATTTTTCAGAGATCTGCTCTTTCCTGGCGATGTCCTTGAGATATACGGGTCCCTTGCCGTATTTCAGCGCCAGCTCCAGTAACAGCCGCACACCATAACGCGCCCTGGTTGATAGTTTCATACTCAGCCTTTTTTATATTTTTTAATCACTATCGATTAACTAGTATATAAGCTTTCCCTCCACGTATGTCAAGCCGTTCCTCCGCACTTGCTCAAGACCTATCTACCCGCCATGCCTATGCCGTTGATGGTTTAGGCGCGGGCAACAGCCTGTTGTTGGGCTATACATGGGTCCCGGTTTTTCGAGGATATTTTATCAGACCAAAGACACCCTCCCGGCCATAGCGGGGTGGCACCCGGTCAAGACGTGCGCCCGAGCATCGATACCGCGCACATTCACCTTTTCGACGCCGCAAGCATACAGCGGCTGTAATTCCATTCCACAATCAAGCATCAGTTGGCTTCGGCGACTAACGCCAAGGACAAACCAGGGTGCCACGGGCCAAGGCTTTAGCCTTGCCCGTGCTGAATATGATAACGACCCTTCATCAACATGCCAATTGCAGCCTTACTTGCACAATAAGGCCACTGGCAAGACTGCGCTTTGTTTCAGGGCATCCCTGCCCTTCACCCTTCGGGCACACGCAAGGTACGACAATTTTCGCTATCCTGCGAAAATTTGCCGGTGCCACCCTGAATTGTAAATTGTCTTTTGCGCTGTCAAGGCCACACGCCGCCCCGTAAAAGCGGTCGGCTGCAGCACATTGTTCGGTAATCGTCAGTCCTTCATTTGTTTCTTAGCCGATTTGATAAAGCGTCCGAAGGCTTTGTCCTTCTTGCGTTTGTCCAGGTAGGACAGCTCGTGGTACTCGGACTCCTTCTTGAGCTTGATGTAGCTGGAATAACGATCTTCCTTCAGTTTACCGTCTTTTACCGCAGCTCGGACAGCGCAGCCGGACTCGTGTTCGTGGCTGCAATTTGCATAGCGGCAGCTGGCGGAAAGGAGGATAATATCTTCAAAGCCTTGGTTGACCCCCTCGCTGACGCCAAGAAGTCCCAGCTCCCGCATTCCGGGTGTATCGATCAACATGGCGCCTTGATCAAGTACGATGAGCTGCCTGCGCGTAGTCGTATGGGCGCCTTCTCCCGTTGTGCTGACGGCCTTTGTCTCAAAAGCGTCCTGACCGATCAAGCAATTGATGAGGGTCGTCTTCCCGACGCCCGATGAACCCAGCAGGCAGTAGGTCCTTCCCGGGACCAGCAGCGCTTGAAACTCGTCAAACCCGATGCCGCTGATGTTGCTCAGCGCAAGGACCCTGGCCGTAATCGCGGTTGATCTGGTGATCGCAAGCTTCTGTTCCAGCTCATCGTGGCTGATCAAATCCGTCTTCGTAAGGATGACGATCGGCTCAACTTTTCCGTCGGCCGCCATTACCAGGTACCGATCCAATCGCCGTGGGTTGAAGTCATAATGGCATGATTGAACAATGAAGGCAGTATCGATGTTGGCCGCAATCATCTGGATAGCGACGTTTTCACCGGCGGTCTTGCGGCGCAAAAAAGTCTTGCGTGGAAACACGGAGTGGATAATTGCCTCCGCGTCGTCGTTGTAGTATTGCACCGTCACCCAGTCTCCGACACAGGGCAGGTCAACGGGGCTTTCTATCTGGTAAGAAAACTTCCCCGCGAGCTCGGCCGGAACCTCTCCGGTTTCATTTCTGATGAGGTATGATCCGCGGTCAACGGCCGAGATGCGGGCAATGCCGCGCCCCACCTGCTGTAACTCGCTGCCGTGCGTCTCAAACCATTGGTCGAAACCTAACTCGTTCAATTTCATAACGTTGTGTCACCTACGTGCGGCTTACCGGCTGCCAGGGCCAATTTGGACTGACAAGTTACCACGGAAGTGCGGCCCTGACAGTCCGCGTGCAGCTTCTGGTTAGGCGTATGGATGGCTTGTTTCCGCCTTGGCCTCAGATAACGTCATTGCCTACAAAGCCGCCGCCTTCAAAACGGGCCACAAAATTCTCTTTGTTACAGCTAGTCATTTTTCGACAATGGGGGCATTGAGCCATATTGCCGAAAAGTGTAGCCGTATCGAACGATGAATATGGAGTCATAAAAATCGGAGAAGGAAATTTACCCTGACAGTTTAAGCACTTAATTGTGATACTAAGGGTTTTTGCATCTGGCTTAATCATTAAATATTCCTCCCAAGTTTATGTCCGAAAACACCGGACTTTAACTCATGCTTCAAAGCTTAACATTGGAGTAGACCGCATAATTGCGGTATTATTTTACCGCAGCCCGAGCTTGATCTTGAACATAATCTCTATATCCGCCGGGGTAGACTGTCAAATACTTTGGGGGGCGGTAAAAAACCTTCGCAAGGGAAATAACGGGCATAGAGCTCATGGGCCATGTGTCGGAATGCGCGGCAACCAGGATTCACGTCAGCGTACCGGGCAGGCTGAGTCGGCCGAGCCCTGGTAACCCAGCGCTCGGCCCAAGGCGTGCGCGCCGCTTGCATAGCGGCCTTCAGGTTTTCCATGGCGAAACATCGAAGCCCAGATGATGGCAGCGTTCTCTTTGCCGGTCACCGGCGGCACATCGCCGGTGGGGCTCATGGTTCCCTGCCTGAATATGCGGGGGATGATCGCAAAAATCCGGGGCCTATGCTTGAGGGTGAAAAACGCTCCTACACAAATTTTGGGCCTCTTCGATCCAGGCCCGGCGCCTCTCGGCCGTGCTCGTGATGATGACACCAAACATGCGGCGGTGAAAGGCGCGCACGCCGCACAAGTCGAAGATGCATCTGCGCCACAACGCGTCCAGGGGGTCTCCGAAGACCTTAAACTCACGCTCATCCGGCGTATTGGAGGTGTTCAGCACCACCGCGGCCCTGGCCTTGAGCAGGCCGATGGGCACGCCTTCGCCGCCGTCGCCCTCCTGGAAGCGGTAGGCCACCCCCGCCCGCAAAACCCGGTCGATCCAGCCCTTGAGGATGGCCGGCGGCTGGCCCCACCAGTTGGGGTGTACGATAACAATGCCTTCGGCGGTACGCAGCTCCTCGCAATAGGGCCGGATATCTTCAGGCATGGCGCCCTTACCGTCCAGCTCGGCCACGCTCAGCCGCGGATCGAAGCCCTCGGCCGCCAGATCGCGCAGGATGACATCATGGCCGTCATGCATCAAAGCCGCATGCACGCCCGCGGCGATGGCATGATTGAAGCTGTTCGGGTCGGGATGGCCGAGCACGATCAGGATCTTCATGGCGCCGCCTGAGTCTCTCCGGAACGGGAGCCGCCCCCTTCGGCCGGAATGACGGTCATGCCCTCCAGACGCGCCGGACGCTTCTCTCTGTCATTGATGCAATCGCGGATCATGATTTCCTGCACCTGGTTGGGGAACCTCTGCCTGATCTCGCGATACACCTCCGGGTCCTTCTCGCCGGAGTCGCCTACCAGGATGAAGCGCCGCTCCGGGAACCGGCCCATGATTTCGCTGATCTGGGAGAGTTTGCGCTCGAAGGTGAGGTTCTCGTTCGTCGTAAGCTCGCTCAAGTCTTCCCAGGTTCCGGCGCTCAAGAGATTCTTGCGGGCGTTCTTCATATGAAACGATCCTTCGGGAAAGCCTGCTTCAGGGCTGAAGAGAAAGTCGGCAAGCGGTCCGTACAGTTGCCAGGGGCTGCCGGAAATATAGTGGAAGGCGGCCCCTGGCCAGGCCTGGTACATCACGGCCATTCCGGGCACGGCTATGAAGTCCCGGAAAAAGGTATTGCGGATTACGACCTTGGCGCCCGCCGGGATCTCGGTGATCTTGATGGTGTCGTCGATATCGGAGACCACCGAAAGCCCCGTGGGTTCGATCAGCCGCACGCGCCCGGCGCCGGTATGACCCTTGGACGTCGCGCGATAGGTCAGCCAGCCGTCCCATGAACCCTGCCGGGCCAGCAGCTCCCGGGCCTTGGCTTGAGGGATGGTGATCACCCCTTCAATGAGACCGTTCAGGTCGGTCCGCGGAAAAATTCCCGGGCCGTTCTCCACCTGATATACGTGGTTCTCGGGGTCATGATCGAACGTGAACGCGAGCGCCTCGCGGGACCGATCATCGGCCACGAAATCCTGGATGCGGGCCCTGAAATTGACGATTTCCTTAGGATCAAGGTTGCCCATGCTGGCCGCTATCTTGGTTATCACCTTTTCAGCCGCCCCGCGGCGGTCATGCACCCACACCCGCATCGGCACCACCCAGGCATCCCCTTGCCGGTAGCCGTACGTAGGGTAAAAGGTCACGCGCTCTTCGGCCATCGCATAGGCATCGTCAAAAAAAAACGCGGCGTCAACAAGGAAAAAAATGGAAAGGCTTGTTATCATAAGTTTCACGGCCGACATCATACCACCTCCATACAGCAACCCATACAAAACACAAGCTCGGAACAAGGGGGGGGGCGCGGGACAATTGCCGGTCTCCATCCGGAGGGTAATGCAGGCGAGATGTCCCGATGCCTGGAAGGCAGGCCTTGAGATTGACATCTCCTTCAGGATCATCTACCAGGAGACAAGGCCATGGCGAAACTGCCCGATACCATCATCGACTTCCATGCACACCTCTTCCCGGACCGGCTCTTCGAGTCGATCTGGCGCTTCTTCGAGCAGGGTTATGGGGCCAGGGTCATCCACCAGCTCTATTACCGGGAATGCGTGGACTACCTGAGGCTAAGGGGCATCGGCGCCATCGTCTACTCCAACTACGCCCACAAGGAGGGCGTGGCCCAGGCCATCAATGCCTGGAACCTCAAGGTCCTGGACGAGATCCCGGACCTGTACTGCTTCGCGGCCTATCATCCCGGCGACGCCGATGCTCTGCAGATGGCTGTAAAGCTCCTGGAACACCCCCGCATCATCGGCTTCAAGCTGCATCTCTTAGTGCAGCGCTTCTATCCGCACGACGAGCGTCTCATGCCGCTCTACGACATGGTCCAGGCGCGGCGCAAGCGCATGCTCCTGCACGTGGGCACCGGCCCGGTGGGCAACGAGTTCGTGGGGCTCGCCCACTTCAAGAAGCTGATGAAGCGTTTCCCGGACCTGCCGATTAATGTCGCCCACATGGGCGCCTTGGAATACGGCGGATTCATGGAGCTGCTGGACGACTACCCGAACCTGTATCTCGATACGGCCTTTACCTTCTATCCGGGCCAGCCCGGTGCCTTTGATCTGGGGGCCGATACGCTGGAGCGCCATCAGGACCGCATTGTCTACGGCTCGGACTTCCCCAACCTGATCCTGCCGCGCGAGATGGAGCTCGACTGCCTGCTCGGTTATAACTTGCCGCAGGCGTTTTACGATAACATATTCTCGGAGAATGCCCGCCGGATCATCTCCGGCATCACCGGGGAGGATGTGTAACAGCATCCAGACGACGCATCAAAGATGGGTTACGCTTCGCTTCACCCTCTCTTGTTTTTCCCTTATTCAGGACAGGCGCAGCCCTTCTTCACCCATTCATGCATCTTGGCCGCAAACTCCTCGTGGCCCATCTTAGGGACCGTACGGCCCTTGCCGGGGTTCCAGCCCCACAGGACGCGGGGATCTTTGTCGATATGATCAATGATCTGTTCACCCGTCCTGCCGCCGTTTTTCTGCGGATCTTTCAACTGGCGGCACAGTTCTCCGGTGGCGCGGCCCTGAAAGACCATGGGTATATTCTCCGTCGGCATATGCCAATCGGGCACGCCGGGAGGACCGCCTTCCTGGTTTTCATCCCTATGGCACAGGGTGCAGCTCAAGGGCGCGATCCCCTTGCCGTCCGGTCCGCGCTTGACGCCAAACAGGTGCGGCTGCGAATCGTCCTTGATCAGCGGCGCATCCCCGACGGGGTGGCAGTTGAGGCAGCGGGGGTGAAAGAAGACTTGGGCGGCCTCGGCAAATGCCTTCTGCGATTCCACGCTGTCCTGATCCGAGGCGGTTGCCGGTTGCATTAAAGGCCAAACGAAAGCGAAGTGCATGCACAGGCATGCGGCCGGGATAACGGAATACCGGACTTCTCCGCGTTCACGATTCCGCTTTCTTCCCATGGCAGGCTCCTTGGATGGAGGTATTGGTGGGGCACTCCCTCTTCTTGGAAAGAATAATCGCCGGTTTGCCTCAGTCAATGGGGAGCGTCCCGGTCGGTTCAGCTCTTGACAAAAACCATTAACTGAGTGATGTTTAAGTTATCATGGATCGAGGTTAACACATGAAGCCTGCCATCAACAATCTGATCAAAAAGGTGCTCGCCGCACGGTCTTCCACGGTGGACCTGTACCCGCCGATCTTCGGACTGGTGCCGAAAGTGGCGCCCTACATCGAGTCCAGGCTGCTCGGCCCACTCTTACGACGCATGATCATGATCGAGCCGGATGAAGCACGCTTTACCCAGGGCTATTTCCTCAATCTCAACGAAGACATCACGGACAATGCCCAGAGCGTCGTGCTGCCGATAGAGATGATCAAACAGGTGATCAAGGACTCCCCCTACCGCATGGCCATGGATCGGTGCCTGTGCCGGGTGGCGCACGACTGCAAAGACTATCCCCATGACATCGGCTGCATCTTCATCGGCGAAGGCGCCCGGGTGGCGGTCGCGAACGGCATCGCCCGGGAACTCACCCTGGAAGAGGCCCTGGCATATGTTGACAGGGGGGCCGAGCTGGGCCTGATCGGACATGCGCTATGGGTAGAGTTTGAATCATATGTATGGGGCATCAAAGACGAAGACGTGCACCGTTGCCTGGATATCTGCTTCTGCTGCCCCTGCTGCTGTACCGCCTTCAATCTGCTGCGGAATTCGAACTACAAGAAGTTGACCAGCCGCTTCCGGTCCATCGGCTGGAAGGCGTCATGCGATGATGAAGCCTGCAACACATGTCTGCTGTGCGTCAAGAAGTGCCCGGTAAGCGCCATATCCAGCCAAGGGGACCGACTGATGATCGATGAGGAAGCCTGTCTCGGATGCGGCATCTGTGCGGTGAACTGCCCGAACAAGGCCATCCGGCTCAGCCTTAAAACACCCTTAAAGGGCGGCATCAAGGATTACTTCGAGCAAGGCGGTCTCACGCTCGATGTCTGATCTTCCAACAATTGCGGACAGCCCTGCCCCCAAAAGGACGGGCCGTCCGCAACAAAGGATACGAATGCCGCAGGTTGCGGACCAGGCCCTTTGTTTTGCGGTTAAATCCAGCCCAAGGCGCCGAAGATAATCAGGCCCGCCAGGTTGATGGCGCCGAGGATGCCGATGAACGTGAAGCTCTTTTTCAGCTCCGTTTCATGGCACCAGACCGCGGCGGCGAAGAACGGGATATACACGGTCACGAACACCGGAAAAGCGCCCCACCAGGGATAGACCCAGACAAAGGCCGGCGTGCGGACCAGGAAGATCTCGAGGATGGCAGCCCCGGCCGCCGAGGTGAGCGCAATGAAAACCCGGCTGTTGATCCCCAGCATCTTGGCTGATGGGTCCTTGGGCAGCAGCTTGACCGCCACCATGCCGGCGATGGAGAACATGAGGCTGATCTCGATACACACGCCCACCATGATGGCAAACGCGGTGCCGGTGGGCGCGGTCCACAGGGCGTGGCCTGAGAAATGCTGAATCAAGGCATTGATGATCTCCACGAACCAGTGCACCATGTACAGACCCAGGCCGGCCGCTATGACACGGTAGTTGCCGCGTTCATATTCGGTGGCGTAGATGTAGAGAACAATTACGAGGAGCGTGATGACATACCACTGAAACGGATTGCCTGACCGCAGGATGCTGAGCGCCTGCTGGGTCGCTTCGGGATGATTCAAAACCATGTTGCTTCCTCCTTTCAGGGTGGGATTTTTATGAGAACGATACTAACCATGTCTCAGGCGAAAAGCAAAGGGGAAGCTTTTTCCTCGGGTAGGGGGTAACGATAGGATACACATCGTGATAATCATCTTGACAATAATGTTAAAGGGTTGAACAAAATCGTGCATGCCCATCACCGATGGGTGGGGCCAGCCCATCATACTATCAATCAGTTAGTGATTGGCGCATATCTTGCTGGATTTTTTATAGGCGCGGCTCGCGGATGTGAATCGGCGGAGGCAATCATGATTCACATGGCAGGCCGCGACGAACAACTGAAATGTTCATGGGGGGCATGCGGAGGAAGGGACATGCTCATCGTCGCTATTAAAACCACCCTTATCATGATGGTGTGGCCACGGCGGACCTATACTGGCGTATCATGGCGGAGATCCTGACCGGCAAACGCTATCTGTAATCTGGGCGATACAGGGCGCGGCGATCAATCCTTGGGATTGACATCGGCCTTTAAAAACCGCGGAATCCTGAACCCAGGGAACCTGGCTGCGCCGTACAGCCCTCTTTTTGACCGACATACCAGCGTGTCAAGCCCGGAAAACACTGCAGATCAGCATACATCTTCTTGAATATTAAACAATTATCCCCTACCCAGGAGTGCCCCAGATGCTGAGCATGTCTGCCCTTGCCCCGCCTCTCGTCAGGTGGTAAATTTCAAGGAAAATGCTCCGCTGTATTTACAGCGGACGACTACGGTCGCAAAAAGGTAAAAACACGTGCACCCACTCTATGAGAAAGCGGCTTTCAGCGAGTATAGACATGCGTGTAATGACCTATCACGGTCATTGGATATCGAGACATGCACTTCGAATTCATACCAGCGACACGATGAACTCACGGCAGATGTATTAAACGCCATCTCCAGAAAGACTGACTGCAAAGCCGGATGTTCATATTGCTGCCACTTCAAAGTTGAAGTCAGGGCTTACGAGTTGTTCTTGATCATGAGATACCTGAAAAAGGCCTTGCCGCAACAGGCTATGAGCAGATTTCTGAAATCCGCCGCAACGAATGCTGAAAGAATCCGGCAATTATCACGCGAGCAGCATTTCGGGACCAATTTCGAATGCCCCTTCCTGCAGGAGAACCAATGCCGGATCTATCCCGTCCGTCCCTATGCATGCAGGAATTTCCATGCCACCAACCATTACAACTGCATCGTCGCGTATGAAAACCCTTCCGATCTCTCCATCCCCGACACCTTCATCCTTGAACTCCACGCCGCCGGACAGGGCCATAAGTCCGGGTTTGAAAAAGCACTGGCGGCAAGAGGTTTTGATATGCGCATCTATGATATGAGCACCGCATTTATCGACCTTGCCGGCGATTGCGATGCCAGGAAAAGATATGTCAAAGGCAAACGGACGTTTCCTCATGCGATCATCATTGAAACCAAAGAGATCTTCTAGCAGGCGGCTGAAGAATTATCCCATTGTTCCGGCAAACCGTTGGGGAAGATGTTGACAGATCTCCATTCATGCTCCATAGAATCAAAATGAAGAGGCAAGCTTCTGCGGGAGAATCCGGCATACCCAACTTGGATCATAATACAACCACGACGCCCAGGGTAAAGAGTCACCGTCATGTATGAATGGAGGTGATGGTAGTAAAAGTGCTTTGTGAATGTTGGCCTACGGGGGAGATGGGTGCAGGTTCAATTCCTGCAAAGCAATCTGGCCATAAGTCACAACCCGTTCTATCTCTAAGTCTATTAAATATAGAGATGTACGCAGGCATTAAACAGAGCAAGGAGGTGATTATGACGGTCAGAGAAAGCAGTATAAAGCTGGTCAAGGAAACAGTGGTTTCGTGTAAGGTAAGAATAACCTTATTAGCTGTGGCTTTGGTCAGTTGCTTGCTGGCTGCCCCGTCGACCAACATTCTTAAAGTTAAAAAACTGTGAACCAGCAAATCCACCCGACCGCAACAAGCGCAGTGATTCACGTCCACCTTTACCCCCTCACGTCAGGTGGTAACTTTCGGTAAATTGCCCCGCTGTGGTTACGGCGGATGATTTCGGTTATTGAGCCACTCAGGATAAAGGCATGGATCGTTCAGAGCAGATCGTATTCGAATACTTGTCGAGTCAAGGTTTCTGTGATGTCGTTTACGAACCGGATGGCAATATACCTCCTGACTTCCTTATTGATGGACGAATTGCAGTTGAGGTACGTCGACTGAATCAGAATGAAGAAACGCCAAACGGCCATCGTGGGCTTGAGAATGTGACGATCCCTCTTCAGATAAAAGTGCGGGCGCTACTCAGAACACTTGGTCCATCCGATGGAGAGAGTTGGTATGTGATGTACCGTATTCGACGACCGCTTCCTCCTTGGCGCCAACTGGCATCTGCGCTCCGATTAGAGTTAGCGAAGTTTCGTAACAACATCAACAATCGCGAGACTATAATTACTATCTCCCCGAAATTTTATGTAACACTTATTAAAGCTAGTCAGCCGTTCACAGATTTTTTTGTACTTGGCGGCTTTGCGGACAGTAATTCTGGAGGATTTGTCTTGGCTGAACTCAGCAGGAACATTCGTATCTGCGTGACAGAGAAGACACGGAAGATTGAATGCGTACGCGCAAAGTACCCCGAATGGTGGCTCGTGCTCGTAGACCATATCGGGTATGGCATTGATGAGAGGGACCACGAAAAAGTGCGCCAGTTGTTCCAATTCGAACATTCGTGGGATAAGATAGTGCTCGTCAATCCATTGGACGCAAAACAGGGTTATGAACTATAGGCTTTAAGTAAGGTATCGGGGTGACGATCGAACCAGTCGCTCAAGTCTTTCGAAGCCCGTAGGGCTGCTTCAGCTTAAATTTTCGTTATACATACCAACCCTAAGTGTGTATGAGCTTGTGTAGAGAGCGCGTCAGAACAAAGCAGACCGAGGAGCGACGAAGTCGTGGAGCAAGACATACTTTAGCGTATGTCGCAGCTACTGCGACGAGGAGCGACAAAGGGCTGAGAAGTTCTGGCGCGCTCTCTCTTCTCTATCAGTCGATTTTCTTCAGGGTCGTCCTATACTGCTCTGCCAGCTCCACATACATCTGCTTGCCGAACTTCATGATCTCCTGGTACTGCTCGGTGATATCGCCTTTTTCCACGGCCGGAACCCCGGCGTAGAGCTTGTAGTCCGGGACGATCTGGTTCTTCTTCACCAAAGAGTGCTCGGCCACGATGGACCAGGCGCCCACCTCGGCGTCATCGCCCAAAGTCGAGCCCATGCCCACCACGGCATAGTCCTTGACGAGGCGGTTATGCACCATGGCCAGATGCCCGATGGTCACGCGCTTGCCGATGGTCACGGTGCGCGGGGTATGGATGACCACGCCGTCTTCCACGGCCGTGTCATCGCCGATGATGATGGTGCCGAAATCAGCGCGCAGCACGGCGTTGGGTCCGATCCAGCAGTTCTGTCCGATGCGTACATCTCCGATGATGGTGGCGGTTTCGGCCACCCAGGTGCCCTCGCCTATCCGCGGGACCTTGCCCTTGAACTCAAAGATCGCCATGCCTCCTCCTTTTGTGCATTATGAAACAACATTTTTAGGCAGGCGTACCAGACAACAAATACGATTGCCAGAGTAAATCTTGATAAAAATTCACCACCCGCTCGCTGGAGACGCGGAGGACACAGAGAAAAGATAATGTCAGCATAGTAGGTGGTGCATGGTCATTATCCCTCGCCTTTCTTCAGCCATTCGATGCGGTTGAGCGCATTGATATAGGCCTTGGCCGAGGCCACCAGAACGTCCGGGTGGGCACCGTGTCCGGCCACGGCGCGGTCCTTGTACTTCAGCTGCACCGTAGCCTCGCCCTGGGCGTCCGTACCGCCCGTGACGGCGTTGACGGCATACTTCAAAAGATCGTAATTGGTGCCCGTGATCTTGCGGATGGCGGCAAAGGTGGCATCCACCGGGCCCACGCCGAACCCGGCGTCCTTGATGACCTGCTGGTCGATCTCGATCTGCATGGTGGCGGTGGGGATGGCGACATTGCCGCTGACCACGTTCAGGTAGACGAGCTTGTAGGTCTCTTCGATGCGCAGGACCTCTTCATACAGGATGGTCTCCAGGTCTTCGTCGAAGATCTCCTTCTTGACGTCGGCCAGGTCCTTGAAGCGTACGAAGACCCGGCCCAGCTCTTCGTCAGTGAGGTCATAGCCCAGCGTGCGCAGGTGATTGATGACGGCGTGGCGGCCGGAATGCTTGCCCAGCACGATATGGCTTTCGGGCATGCCGACCGACTGGGGGGTCATGATCTCGTAGGTGAGCTTCTCTTTGATCAGTCCGTCCTGGTGGATGCCGGACTCGTGCGCAAAGGCATTCGCCCCCACGATGGCCTTATTGGGCTGCACGCGCACGCCGGTAATCTGGGTTAGGAGGCGCGAGGTCTGGTAGATGTACTCGGTGCGGATGCCGGTGGTGAGATTGAACAGGTCCTTGCGCGTGGCCAGGGCCATGACGATCTCCTCCATGGCGGCGTTGCCGGCGCGCTCGCCGATGCCGTTGACCGTGCATTCCACCTGGCGGGCGCCGTTCTTTAAGGCCGCGATGGAGTTGGCCACGGCCAGCCCTAAGTCGTTGTGGCAGTGCACGGAGATGATTGCCTGCCGGATATTCTTCACGCGCTCGAAGAGATAGGCGATCAGGGCGCCGAACTCATCGGGTATCGCGTAGCCCACCGTATCCGGGATATTGACCGTCTTGGCCCCGCTCTCGATGACCGCCTCGACCATCTCGCACAGGTAGTCACGGTCGCTGCGCGTGGCGTCCATGGGCGAGAACTCCACGTTGTCGGTCAACGCGCAGGCATGCGTAACCGCCGCACGGGCCTCCTTCAGGACCTCGGCGCGCGACTTGCGTAGCTGGTACTTGAGGTGGATGTCGGAGGACGAAATAAAGGTATGCAAGCGAGGGAAGGCGGCGTGCTTGACGGCCTCCCAGGCGCGGTCGATGTCCTTGAGGTTGGCCCGGGCCAGCCCCGCGATCTGGATGCCCCTGATCTCGCGCGCGATCTGCTGCACCGAGGCGAAATCGCCTTCCGAGGCGGCCGGGAAACCGGCCTCGATAATGTCCACGCCCAGGCGTTCCAGCTGGCGCGCCAGGTGCAGTTTTTCTTCCGGGTTCATGCTGCACCCGGGTGACTGTTCGCCGTCTCTAAGCGTTGTATCGAAAATAAATACCCTGTTCTCGTTCTCGTCCATTGTAGGCTCCTTTCTCCCAAAATAAAAAGGCCATGGACTTTTCCGCCCATGGCCTTTGAGGTCTTGCTTGTCTCCCGTTTTTCAGGGACAACCCCAAAGCGATGGGCAGCGATCCCTTGTCGTAAGGCATAGGAGGAGCAGCAGCGCTAAATTCAGATTGCGATCTCCATTCTGCTTCACGGTTCTACTCCTCTTCGATCAAAGGTACTTGTCGGACGTTATGATTCAGGACCTTATACCTGTCAAGCAAAATATCAAAGCGTTCCGTCCAGGTCATCGGCGACGTCTTTGCCGCAAGCCCGACAGCGCCTGGCGCCGCGAAAGAGCGGCTTGCCGCAATCCGGACAGTGGTAGCGCTCGCACACGGCGCGCGCCCATGCCGCGCTGCCCTCCTCATCGCCCAGTTCGGCCACCTTGGCGCGCCACAGTGGTATGGTGGCAAGCATGACCCTGTGGCCCGTGGCCAAGCCGAAGCCCTTGATCTGCTCGCACGGCCAGTCACCGCACTGGTGGCAGGAATAGTAGCCTTTTGCCTTCACGCAATCACGGATGGAGCACATGCTGCAATAGCCATAGAGTTTCTTGGGCGGATCGGGCTGCATGCAGCCCAGGCACGCCGTTTCCTCGGGCTTGGTGCCGTACAGGTTGCCCATGACGGTCTTGAATTTCAGATTGTTGTCGCGCGTGGCGATGTATACGCCGCAGACTCCGCAGTACAGACCGCATGGCGCCATGAGGTCCTTGTTCCGGATTTCCTCTTCGCTCCAGCCTTCCATGGTTCATCCTCCTTCGCTATTACCATACCCATTAGATAAATAATCCATTAATGCCTACAGGGCGCCTATTCCGATTATATACATACAGTATGATCGTATACAAAAAATTCAAGCCTAAAAGGTGACGCATGAGAGCTACCGCCAAAACTTTTTTCCTCCGTCCCTTCCTCATGCAGGAAGTCGTCAGTTATCTCGTCATCATCCCCTGCGCGGTTTTCTTCATGATGACGGCATCGCCTGGTTTTCGCACGCATATCCTGAACGGTCTGGTGTATATCATGATCGCCTCGACCGTAACCCTGCTCCTGGGACTGTGGGTCAAGTACCACTTCGTACGCCCGGCCATCGACCTGGTGGAGGAGGAGCACCCCCGGGAAGAGGATCTGCGGCAAGCCGTGCGCTCGGCCGCGATTGCACCTTTCGCCGAGGCCGGCACCATATTCTTCCGATGGTTCGGCCTGGGCTTTCCCATCGCGATTTTGCCGTACTATCTCAAAGGCTACATATCCATGTCCGAGCTATTCCTGGGCGGATACATTCTGCTCATGATCGCCCTGACATCCGTTTCCTTCTACTATCTTGCATCCGAGAACAGCCTGATACCATTCTTTACCAAATACCCGCTCAAGGGCATCCTCGATCAGGACTTCGGTATCATGAAGATCAGCCTCAACACCAAGGTCCTGATCACGATCCTGCTCATCGCCCTGCCGCCCATCGGCAATTTCATCGGCATCATCTATTTTGCCCTCTTTACCGGCCTGGCGTTGAAATCCCTGCAAGTAGGCTTTTTCCTGATCCTGGGCCAGACCGTGGTCCTGATATTCATGAACAGCTATCTGCTCTTAAAGAGCCTGTCGCTCTCGGTCGCTCAGACATCTGCCCTTCTGAAGGAGATGGCGGGGGGTCAAGGGGATCTGACCCGGCGATTGCCGGTATCCGCCCTCAATGAGGTGGGCGGCTTGGCCTTCTGGTTCAACGCCTTCGTGGAGAACTTGGAAACGCTCATCAAGAGCGCCAAGGATACCTCCACCGGGCTGTATCACGGCATCGACGAAGTCAGCGAGGGGTCCCAGAGCCTTTCCCAATCCACCCAGGAGCAGGCGGCCTCGGTTGAACAAATATCCGCGGCCATGGAACAGATGAACGCCGCCTTCCAGAATACGGGACAGCTCCTGGCCGAGGGACAGGAAACGTCCCGGCGCATCACCAACCTCATGGAGCAGAGCAAGAGCATGTTCGGCGACCTGACGCGGGCCATCCAGGATACCTCCCGGGATTCGCAGCGCATCGGTGACATCGTGGCCACGGTCAACGATGTCTCTTTTCAGACCAATCTCCTGGCCTTGAATGCCGCGGTTGAAGCCGCCCGGGCCGGCGAGCACGGCAAGGGGTTCGCCGTGGTGGCCGAAGAGGTGCGGGCCCTGGCGCAGCGCTCCGCCGCTGCCACCCGGGAGATCCGCACGCTCATCGAAGGCACCGTGGAACGCATCCGCACCAGCGATGCCCTGATGGGTAAGACCGCCAAATCCCTGGAGGAGATGATGTCGCGTCTGGACGATTTCTTCCGCATGATGGAAGAGATCAACGCCACGAGCTTAGAGCAACGCCAGAGCATCGGCGAGGTCAGCCATGCCATCACCCAGATCGATGGCAGTATCCAGCAAAACGCCTCCACGGCCGAGGAACTGGCCGGCACCCTGACCAACCTGCGCGGCGAGGCCACGGTACTGGCCGAGAATGTAGAGAAATTCAAGACATCGGGCTAGGGGCTTGGCCCCACGGCCTTGAGTTGAGCCTACCCTTTTGGATCAGACGCCTTTCAGGTAACTCACGGCATTGTCGAAGATGGCCATGCCGTCTCCGCGCTCCGGCAGGTCCTTGCGGCGCGTCCACAGCGGATGGTTGGTGGCGTGCGTATAGGCCTCGGGGTGGGGCATGAGGCCGAAGACGCGGCCGGTAGCGTCGCAGATGCCGGCTATGGCAAAGGCGCTGCCGTTGGGGTTATCCGGATAGGTCTGGGTCGGATGACCGTCGGCGTCGGCATAGAACAGGGCGGACAGATGGTTGCCCATGATATCCTTGAGCGTGTCCTCGCTGTCGGTGATGAACTTGCCCTCGCCATGACGCACGGGTAGACTAATGCGGTCCAAACCTTTGGTGAAGACGCACGGGCTGTGGGGGTTGACCTTCAGGGCCACCCAACGGTCTTCGAAGCGGGCCGAGTCGTTGAAGGTCAGGGTCGCGCGGCGTGCCCCGAAGGGGTTGCCGGGCAACAGCCCGGTCTTGACCAGGGCCTGGAACCCGTTGCACACCCCCAGGATCAGACCGCCGCGCTCGAAGAAGCTCAGGATCTCGTCATAGAGGGTGCGCGTTCCACCTTGGATGGTGGCGTGTTTGAGCCGTACGCTTTCCACCTGGGCGCTGCCGAGGTCATCGCCGTCCAAAAAACCTCCGGGCAGGTTCAGGAAATGGTAGTTGCCGATACGGATCTGCCCGTTAAGGATATCGCTCAGATGGGCGATCGTGGCCTGCGCGCCGGCATGCGTGCAGGCATAGGCCATTTCGGTTTCGCAGTTGGTGCCGTATCCGGTGATGACGAGGGCTTTTACGGGGTGCGCCATGGTTTAAAAGTCCAGGGTGGCCTTCCAGGCCGTTTTCAGGCTAACAATGTCCTGATCGATGATAACCTCTTTATTCCTGCCGGTGATGGTCAAGCGCGCCGTTGTGGTCGTCTTGCCGATGCAGCGCGCGTCAGTTCCGAACAGGGCTTCGATCTCATCCACATGTTCCGGGGCCACGCTGATCACGATGCGGCTGGCGCTTTCAGAATAAAGGACCTCGGTATCGCTTAAGCTTCCAGTGGTCGGGACCTGTCCCAGATCGATCGACAAACCCAGGCCGCCGGCAAAGGCCTTCTCGGCCAGGCATATCCCCAGGCCGCCGTCGGAGATATCATGGGCCGAAGCGATGTAGCCCATGGTAATGGCCATGTGCAGTCTGCGGTAGCGCGCCAGGGCGGTCCCGGCATCGACCTTGGGCACGCTCCCGCCGGGCAGGGCGCAGGAAGCCAGGTATTCGCTGCCGCCCAGCTCCCGGGCGGTGCGGCCCAGGATATAGATCAGGTCGCCGGGACTCTTGACATCCATGGTCACGGCCGTGCGCACATCGTTGATCTTACCGATCACGGACACCAGCAAGGTGGGCGGGATGGAGATCTTGGTCTCGCCGATAATGTAATCGTTTTTCATGCTGTCCTTGCCCGAAATCATGGGACAGGCATAGGCCTTGGTGTACTCGGCCATGGCCTTGTTGGCACGCACGAGCTGGGCCAGCTTGTACTGGCCGTCCGGATTGCGGCGGCTCAGCACCGGATCGCACCAGCAGAAGTTGTCGAGGCAGGCCCAATGGTCCGGGTTGCCGCCCACGCAGATATAATTGCGGATAGCCTCGTCCAGCGCGTTGGCGGCCATGTGAAAGGTGTCGATGTCCGAGTAGCGCGGGGCGATGCCGTTGGACACGACCACGCCCTCCATGGAATCCAAAAGCGGCCGCACGACGCCGGCGTCCGACGGGCCGTCGCAGGCCACGCCCACCAAAGGTTTGACGACCGATCCGCCCTGGACCTCGTGATCGTACTGTCGCACGATGTATTCCTTGGAGCAGATATTCAGCCGGCCGAGCATTTGCTTGAGCTTGGCTCCTTGATCCGGCGGGTCGGGGATGGGGCCGTCCAGCAGATCGGCATCGATCCAGATGGCCTTGAGATCCAGGCGCGGCAGCCCGTCATGGAGAAAGTGCATGTCCAGATAGGCCACGGTCTTGCCGGCGTAGGTGCAATGAAACATACCTGTTTCCGTAAAAACCCCGATCACGCTGGACTCCACCCCCATACGCTCCGAGAGCTCCATGAAGGCCTCCACCTGCTCGGGCGGCACGGCCAGGCTCATGCGTTCCTGGGCCTCGGAGAGGAGGATCTCCCAGGGGCTTAAGCCCTGGTACTTCAGCGGGGGCTTGTCGAGATCAATGCGGCAGCCGCCCGACAGGGTAGCCATCTCACCGATCGAGGAAGACAGACCGCCGGCGCCGTTGTCCGTGATGGCGCGGTAGAGTCCCAGATCGCGGGCACGCAGCAAAAAGTCGGTGAGCTTCTTCTGCGTGATGGGGTCGCCGATCTGCACGGCCGAGGTGGGCGATGCCTCGTGAAGCTCCTCGGAAGAAAACGTGGCGCCGTGGATGCCGTCCTTGCCGATACGACCGCCGGCCATGACGATCAGGTCGCCGGGCTTGATCTGCTTGACATGCGAAGGCTTATCCCCCACGCTCACCGGCATGATGCCGGCCGTGCCGCAATAGACCAGCGGTTTTCCCAGATAGCGTTCGTCGAATACCAGGCAGCCGTTGACGGTGGGGATGCCGGATTTATTGCCGCCGTGCTCCACGCCCTCGCGCACGCCCTCGAAGATCCGCCGGGGGTGGAGGATCTTGGGCGGCAGCTCGCGATCGAAAAAGGGGCTCGCGAAACAGAAGACATCCGTGTTGAAGATCAGCTTGGCGCCCATGCCGGTGCCGAAGGGGTCGCGGTTGACGCCCACGATACCGGTCAGGGCTCCGCCGTAGGGGTCCAAGGCCGAAGGCGAGTTGTGCGTCTCGACCTTGAAGACCAGGTTGTAATCCTTGTTGAAACGGATGACGCCGGCATTGTCGGTAAAGATGCTCACGCAGATGTCGCGCCCGCCCTTGGACTTGCGGATTTCCTGCGTGGAGCCCTGGATGTAGGTCTTGAAGAGCGAGCGGATCTGCTCGGTGTGCGAGCCCTCGGTGTAGGTGATATCGGCGTTGAAAATCTTGTGCTTGCAGTGCTCGGACCACGTCTGCGCCAAGGCCTCCAGCTCCACGTCCGTGATCATGCCTGAAAGCCCCATCTGGGCGCGCCTGCTCTGGACGCCCGGGTCGTTCATATAGGCCTGAACGGCCTTGAGCTCGGTCAGGTTCAGCGCCAGGGTTCTGGTCTGGGACAGGGATATCAGCTCGTCATCGGAACAGTTGAGGTCCATCTCCTCATAGGAAGGTGGGGTGAGATCGACCACCTTGGGCACATAGGGCGCCATGACGGCGGCCTCGGCCGGGTCGAAAACCCGGCAGTTCTGGATCAGAGTATTGGCAAGACATTCCCGGGCAATGGCCTCGGCGGTTTTGCGGTGGATGTCGGCCTTGATGAGGTAGGCCCGGGCGGAATAGACCGGCAGATACCGGGCGCTGATGAGACCCAGGGCGTATTGGGCGCTGTGCCCGACATTATCGGTGACGCCGGGCTTGTAGCCGACCTCGATATACCAATCGTAATCGCTCTTCAGCGGCCGGTCAATGGCGATATCCTGTATGACCGGGTCGCAGAAGGCCTCGGCACACCACTGTGGATTTATGTCCGGACTGTCGATGGTATAGATGTCGAGGCAACAGATGCCGTCCAGATCGATCTTGGGAAAGGCGTGCCGGATCTGCCGTTTTATCCGTTCACCGCGCGCGTCGAATAGGTGTGGTTTCGGCCCCACTTCCACCCTGTGGGCCATGAACCTATCCTTTTTCGCTGACGTATGCGGTCGTCACATGGCCTTCCATGGACTCCTGCTGCGATTTGCATTTTACGCACAAGGTGGTGAAAGGCATGGCCCTGAGACGGCCGACCGGGATGTCCGCCTCGCAGCTTTCACACACACCGTACTCACCGTTTTCAATCTTGAGCAGCGCCTGCTCGATCTGCTTGATCTTCTGGCGTTCCCGCGCGGTCAAGAGCAGATTGAATTCGCGTGATTGTTCGAGGTCCGCATCATCAAAGATATCCCCGATGACCCGCTGTTCGGATACATCGCTGGATTTGATCCTCTCATCAAGATCGGCAAGGATTTCCTTTTTCATGGTCAGAAGGAGCTCCTTAATCTCTTGGAGTTCTTTTGTCCTCAGCATGCCGTCCTCCACATAAACTTTGAACGATCGGTCATATACCGATACGAGATTGCGTGTCAACCACCAAATTTCCGCTCCCGTCACAACTCCTTCGGATCATTGGGTGAATATATTAGGGTCAAATCATCCTCAGTCAAGAGCTTACGTCCTCAGGCTCGATGGAGCCAAAGACCTCGCAATCCACAAGCTCACCGGCTTGGACGAGCTCTTTTTCCTTGGGGATCACGATGAAACAGTTGGCCGCGGCCATGGAGGACAGGATACCCGATCCCTGCGCGCCGCTGGCCTGCACGCGCAATTCCTCGCCGCCGGTCAGCAGGCCGCGGATGTAGTGGGGGCGATCGCCCTTCTTTATGATTGGGATGGTCAGACGGGCCTTGAGGCTGGGTAGGTGGGGTATTGACGCTCCCAGCAAGGTGAGGATGGCCGGACGGGCGAACTGGTAGAACGAGACCATGGCCGAGGCCGGGTTGCCGGGCAGGCCGATGGTGGGGACGGTGCCGGTGAAACCGAAGGCCAGGGGTTTGCCGGGTTTCATGGCCACCTGCCAGAACTCCATGCGGTTGTCTTTGCTCGTCATGACGTCCTTGATCAGATCGAAATCGCCCACGGAAACGCCGCCCGAGGTCAGGATCAGATCGGCCTTGGCCGCGGCTGCCAGCTTGCTTTCAATGTCCGCGCGGTTGTCGCGGGCGATGCCCACATAGAGCGGGACGGCGCCCAGCTCCTTGACCAAACTCACAAGGGTGTAGGAATTGGACGAGGGGATCTTGCCCGGCGTCAGGGGCTGATCGAGGTCGACCACTTCATCACCGGTAGAGAGCACGGCAATGACCGGGCGCTTGGTGCACGGCACCTGGGCTAAGCGCAGCGAAGCCAAAAGGCCGATCTGGGAAGGACCGATCAACGTGCCGCGCTTCAGCACCACACTGCCCAAGCTTATATCTTCGCCCTTAAAGCGGATGTTCTCGTCTTTCTTGGGGGCGCGTTTGATCTCGACGCGCTCGCCCAGCTCATCGGTATCTTCGCGCATGACCACGGCCTCGGCGCCCTCTGGAATGGGCGCACCGGTCATAATCCGGGCGGCGCTCCCCGGTTCCAGAGGCCGCGGGGTGCTGCCGGCCGGGATCACCTGCGAGACCGGCAGGCGCGCAGGAATGGCGGCGATATCGGACAGGCGTACGGCATAACCATCCATGGCCGAGTTGTCCCACAAGGGGATGGCGAATCCGGCGACGATATCTTCGGACAGATACCGTCCCAACGTTGCCGTCAGGGGAACGAGCTCCCCCGGCAGGGTCCGGATATGGCCGAGGATGGTCTGTCGTGCAAGGTCGACGCTTATCATCTCATCTCCCGTGCCGGTGGAATGCGCGATCCCGGGTGTTTATCGTCTAATCTTTCACGCCCCCCTGGACCCGCGCAGGCGGAATGTATCTTATGTGAGCCTTTGATATAAGTCAAGAATCTATGCACGCATGACGATAGACATGGCATGCGGGACAATGAACTGCTCATGCCTCTGGAGATAGAATTGAAGAAGGTCGCCACCCTGGGAGGGTCCTTGGCCCTGGTGGTGGTCCCGAGCAAGTATGCCGACAAGGTCGTGGCGGGCAAACGCGATATGGACACCGCTTTGCGCTACCAGGACTACGAGGTGGTCGGCATGATCGGTACGGACGCCAATGAGGCCTCGGCCTCCTTCCTCTCGATTCCCAAAGGGATCGCGGTCTTTCCCGTGGATGGGGACAATATTCAGAGTCTGTTCTTCGTGGCGCTGGAACGGCTCAGACTCTTAGGCAGCTCGCACTGGGTCAAACGCCTGTGGGACAATATCAAGGAGACGCGGGCCTCGGAGCGCAAGCAGGAGCCGGAGGCGCGTTTCATCTCGGCCACGTTCTACCAATTCTATGCCTTCATGGCATCCCACGCCGGGGAGCTCGGTCAGGTCTTCACCTCCATGCCGGCCTCAGGCCAGGATTGGGTCCGGGAGTTCCTGCCCTACAGCGTGGTGACGTCCATCGTGCCCAATCAAGACCGCGCGGAACAGGACCTCAACGCCATGATCGACGGCTGGGGATATCAGGAACGCATGCAGGTCAAGCAGGAAAAGGGCACCGTCACGCTGCGCAAGTTTAGAAATATCGAGCACCTTTTCACGCTGCCGTCCATCGCCACGCAGGTAATTGCGCTGGCGCAGGACGAAATGGCCAGCGCCAAAAAGATGGCCGGGGTGATCGAGAGCGATCCGGTGATTACCTCCAAGCTCCTCAAAGTGGTCAACTCCGCTTTCTATGGCTTCCACCGCCAGATCGATTCGGTCGAGCACGCCGTCCTGATCCTGGGCAACGATGAGGTCATCAACCTGGCCTTCTCCATCGCCATCCGCAAGATTCTGAACGGCATCTCGCCCAAGACGGCCGCCGCCCTATGGGAGCACTCCCTGGTAGTAGCCCAGCTCTCGCAGATGCTGGCTCCATACATGGGATGCGCCAAGGGTGAGATGGTATACACCCTGGGACTGCTGCACGACCTCGGCAAGATCGTCATGATGCAGCGCGGTGAGTTTTCCGGGACCTGGGAAGGGCCTTCGATGCTTGACGATCTCGCGTCCGAAGAAAAGGCCAGCGGGCTCACGCATGCCGAGATCGGCGCTTATGTGGCCGAGCGCTGGCAGCTGCCGGAGACGATCGTGGAGGGCATCCTGACGCACCACCTGCCCGGCCGTGCTTCGAACAAGCCGCTGGCCTTCGCCGTACATATCGCGGACTGCATTTCACATGCGGGCGGTTTCGACAAGGAACGTTTGAATCATACGGCTGCTGTCTATGCGGGGGAGAGAAACCTTTCACCCGAAAAGCTTGGGAAGGCCTATGAAGATGTTAGGGCCCGCGTGAGGTTTATTCTGGAAGCATGATGGAGCGTGATATCCTCAATCTCCTCAAGGATCGTATCGTATCGCTCGAGCAGGTCTATGAGCAGAAGATCTCCGAGCTCTCGCTCCTCAAGGAGCTCGGGGACACCCTGAAGGTCACCAGCATCTCCAACTGGAATGAGCTCTTCACCAAGCAGTTGGACATTGTAAAACACTACACCGGCATTTACAGCATCTCGCTCATGCTCATCGACGATGAATCCCAGGAGCTGCATGTCGTGAGCGTCTCGGGCCTCTTTTTCGGGGGTGAGAAGCGGCCGCCCATCAAGCTCAGGCGTGGAGAAGGCGTGGCCGGCAAGGTCTACGAGACGGTGCGGACCATCTATATCCCGGATGTGACCATGGACCCCAATTTCTCGGACAAAGGCACGCGCCAGCAGGGGTCGCTCGCCTGCGTGCCGATCATATCCGAGGGGGCCTGCGTGGGAGTCTTGAATTTCCGGGACAACACCCCGCGCTCGTTCTCGCCCAACGATCTGCGCTTTTTCGAGCTGATCGCGGACCAGCTTTCCATCACCGCCTCGCTGGTGCGCACCTATCGCGAGCTTCTGACCCTGGAGCAGAAACGCAACAACCTGTCGCGCTACTTCTCGCGCGGCCTGGCCGAGCATCTCGTGGCCGACGACCGCTTGACGCAGCTGGGCGGCGAGCTCAAAATGGTCACGGTCCTTTTCGCCGACATATCGGGCTTTACCCCGCTGGTGGAGAAGTGCCCGGTGCAGGATGTCGTGCAGGTGCTCAATCGTTACTTCGAGGCCGTGGTGCCCTGCATCTTCGACCACAGCGGCATGCTGGACAAGTTCCTGGGCGACGGCGTCATGGCGGTCTTCGGCATCCCGGACGCGTCCGACAGGGATGCGGTCAACGCCATCACCTGCGCCATCAATATCCAGCGCAAGGTGATCGACTTGAAATCGCAGCTGGTCAATGAAGGGCTCTTCCCCATCGACGTCGGCGTCGGGATCGCCTCAGGCATCGTGCTGGCGGGCAATATCGGCACTCAGGAGCAGATGAACTACACCGTGATCGGCGAACCGGTCAACCTGGCGCAGCGTCTGGAATCGATCGCCTCAGAGGCCGAGATCATCGTGGCCAAATCGACCTATGAACAGGCCCAGGTCTGTCACGGATCTCAGATACCTTTCGAGCCCATGCCTACGGTAAAGGTCAAGGGCATCAGCCGCGACGTCCACCCCTTCCGTATCGGTTACACGCCGTAGCACCCGCTTCTCACCGAAACCGGGCACGCACCTCCGTTCTTGGTTCCGCAAACAGCCTCTTTACAAAAGGCTTGCATTCCCGCCTAAAATTACGTCATAGATAGCACGAGGCGTGTTCGGCTTCAGTGGGAGGTATGCATGTTTGTAGTGGCAAATGTCCTAATCGGAATCGGCGAGGTGCTCCATATACTCCTCCAAATCTATATGTGGATCGTCATCATCGGCGCGCTCCTTTCCTGGGTCAATCCCGATCCCTACAACCCCATTGTGCGCTTTCTCTATTCAGCCACGGAACCTGTCTTTTCCTGGCTGCGCAGGAGTCTTCCCTTCCTGCGCATCGGCGGCATTGATTTTTCGCCCATCATCATCATTGTCATCATCATCTTCCTTGACAAAGCCCTGGTGACATCCCTGATCGAAATGGGAATGCGCCTGAAAGGAGGCTTTTGATGCAGATCAAACCCGAGATGATACGCGAACAAACCTTTCGCACGACCTTGCGGGGCTTTGACCGCGACGAGGTGAAGGGTTTTCTGATGGTCGTAGCCGACACCATGGAAGACCTCGCCGATGAGAACCACGCCCTCAAAACCGAGTTGGAGCACCTGCGGGCCAAGCAGCGCGACCTGGAGGAACTGTTCATCCAGGCCAAACGCTTCTCGGATGAAAAGTTCGCGCAGGCCAACTATGACGCCCAGCGCATCATCAGCGACGCGGAACAACGCGCCACATCCATGCAGGAGCGGGGGCAGCTCCTGATCGAAAAGGCCGAACAGGAGGCCCGCGACCGCGAGGAGCTCGCCCGGCAAAAGGCCCGCGAGATCATTTTCGAGGTCGAGAAGGCCAAGGTCAACCTGGAACGGCAAATTATCGAACTGAAAAACAGAAAAGTAAGTCTCTTCGCCGATCTCAAAGGCAAGCTGGAGGCCTCCCAGACCTGGCTCAAGGAGATCGGAGATGTGGATACGCAGTAAGGGCGGGGATACCGTCCTCACCTGCCGGGTGTACCCCAACGCACCACGCAACCGCATCGAAAAGGTCCAGGACGATCAGCTCACCATTCGCCTGAACTCACCACCCGTGGAAGGCCAGGCCAATAAAGCCCTGATCAAGCTCATCGCCAAGTCACTTCACATCGCGCCCTCGCGCCTTTCGCTCATCCAGGGCGACAGATCCCGCACCAAGGTCATCGCCATCCAAGACATGACCCCGGAGCAGATTCTGAACATCATAAACTTGCCGGGTAATGAGGATTGATCGCAGGTTGTAGTTGTAGGATGGGTGGAGCGTCAGCGAAACCCATCGCTAG
>JBDKSM010000152.1:0-19031 GCA_039680665.1 Syntrophaceae bacterium
TACTATGACCCGCTCCTGGCCAAGCTGATCGCCCACAACACCAATCGCAAGGTCACGCTCACCCGTATGCTCAGAATGCTGGATGAGACGCTGGTCCAGGGCATTACCACCAACAAGGAGTTGCTGATCAAGCTCTTGAAAAACGAGAAGTTTCAGGAAGGCAACGGCGACACATCCCTGGTCAGGGAAGTGCTTACCTTGTGAGCACCCGTTCGCCGGGACAAACGCTTGCCGTTCTGGCGCTGGTAAGCTTCGTCATGCTCTTGGGGGTGGGTATCGTGGTACCCATGCTGCCTACCTATGCCCAGGGCATCGGCGCCACGGCCACCCAGATCGGGCTGATCTTCGCCGGGTTTTCCCTCTCGCGTACGGTCCTGACCCCCGTCATCGGCGCCCTGGCGGATAAGAGCGAGCTCAAACGCCTCATGATCGTCGGTCTGGCGGGCTACGCCGTGCTGTCGTTGGCCTACGCGGCCGCCAAATCACCCGCGCAGCTGATCCTGATCAGACTCCTGCACGGCATGGCCTCGGCCTTTGTCATCCCCCTGGCCATGAGCTACGCCGCCACTATTGCCGGGGAAGGCCAAGAAGGGGTCTACATGGGCTCGCTCAATACGGCGCTCTTCTTCGGCATGGGCGCAGGCCCCCTCATCGGCGGCCTCTTGACCGACGGATTCGGCCCGGCCTCGGCTTTCTACGCCCTGGCGGCCTTGTCGAGCCTGTCTTTGGGCATTGCCGCCATCTGGCTGCCGCCCTTGAAGCGTGTGCGGCCCACCAACAGCGAGGGCACGCTCAAGGGCATCCTCAAAAGCCGTTCTCTGCTCGGACTGCTGCTCTTCCGCATGATCAGCGCCCTGGGCAGCGGCAATCTCATGGCCTTCATCCCGATCCTGGCGCATCGCGCCGGCCTCTCCACCACCGCCGTCGGCGTGCTCATCACGACCAACATCTTCGTGACCGGGAGCCTGCAGCGACCGTTCGGACGGTTGGTCACTCCAACCAACACGATCCGCATGATCCTCATCGGCTCAGCCTTAAGCATCGCGGCTCTGGCCAGCCTGCCGCTGGCTTCCCGGTTCGCCGTTTACCTGGCGCTCGGCTGTCTCATGGGCTTGGGCGGCGCCATCTCGATGCCGGCCGCGTCGGTCCTGGTGCTGGAACACGGGCGCAAGCTCGGCATGTCCGCCACCATGGGCATATTCGACGCCTCCATGGGCTTAGGCATGATCGTGGGCCCGCTGCTCTCGGGCATCATCATGGGATATCTGGGAATTGAGTACGTATTCTATATCGGCGGATTATTCTCCGCCCTGGGGATGTGCGTTTTCATGACCCTGTCCGGACAAGATCGCCCGTCTCAGGCGTCTTGAAGATAGGGCGGCTTTCAGGCGAAGAGGTCCATGAGGTTCTGGATCATCTCGTCGCGCTTGCGGATAGCGCCCAGCGCGGCTTCAAAACCTTGCCGGGCCATCAGCATGTCACCGAATTCCTGGGGGATCTCGACGTTGGAGCTTTCCGACCCGTCCTCCAAAATACTCCCCGGGGAGGTCGACCGCGTGGTGACGACGCTGGGGTCGCCGTTGGTATCCTCGACGATTGCGGTGCGGACGGCCTGATAACCCTGGGTGTTGAGGTTCGCCACATTGTAGGCGGCGTTGCTGATGAGGCCCGCGTTGGCATTCAAAGATGCGATGATATTGGCCATAAAGTATCCCTTGCACCCTTATCGGTTGAAAGTCTATAATCATGACTATGAAAATCGGACTGCTCGAACGACTGATATTGGCCTTTGTGGTGTACCTCGTCGTGCTCATGGGCGTGAGCATGGTTCTGCTCTATGTTTCCTCCAAGGTCGGCAGCTTGACGACCGAGATCTATCGGGTGGATTATAAGAAGAAAGAGGTTTCGGACGCACTCATTGAAGATCTCATCTCCATGGAGGAGACCACCAAAAAGTACATGCTGTTGCGTGATGAGACCTATCTCTCCCGCATCGTGGAAGGGGCGCGGGAGATCAGTGATGAATGGAATTACCTGTCCTCGCCCGGTATCACCTATGACTCTCAAGAGGCCGCGGCGCTGAAAAAAGGCCAGGCCGGGTGGGACGCCTTCTTAAAGAGATTCTACACCCAAATCTTCAGCCTGCCACAGGAAACACAAGCGCTGGAGGATCTCTTCAACGCCAACGGCCGGGAGATCGACGCCCTGGTCAAGGTGGTCAAGGCCAGCAACCTGAAAGCCGTGCACGCCCTGGACGAAAAGATCGTCTTCCTGAAGGACCTAGGCGATGAGATCGTCTCCTTTACCTGGTGGTCCTTCGGGATCGCCCTGGTGATCGGGCTGATCATTCCCTTGATCATCTATGCCGGCATCACCAAGGATATCGGACGCATCAAACGGGGCATCAAGCATATCGCGGAGGGAGATTTCTCCTACAAGATTCCCATCGATTCCAAGGATGAGCTGGGGGTGTTGGCGCAGTCTTTCAACAGCATGTCGGCCCGTCTGAAAGAGCTTGACGACATGAAGTCGGAGTTCATATCGATCGTATCGCATGAGCTCAAAACCCCGCTCACGTCCATGAAAGAGGCGGCCAACCTGCTCCTGGAAGGGATCGGCGGGGAGCTGCAGGGCAAACAGAAACGGCTGATCACCATCATGGATCAGGGGATTAACCGGTTGCTGCAGATCACCAACGAGCTCCTCGACATGTCCCGGCTCGAAACCGGGACCATCCAGCTCAATCCCGAAGTTCAGGACATGAACAGCATTCTGGCCACCTTCGTCTCGGAGATGAAACCCTATGCGGACAACCGCGGCGTGCACCTGCACGTGGGGTACAGCAACAGTCCCTGCCTTGTCAGGGTGGATCGTAACAAGATCTTACAGGTGTTGACAAATCTTACGCATAATGCCATCAAGTACTCAAACGAGGGGGGCTCGGTGGCGTTGCGCCTCAATCAGGACAGCGACGGATTCTGCATCGACATTGAAGACCACGGCAAAGGGATACCGAAGGATGACATTCCACTCATTTTCGAGAAGTTTTATCAGTCCAAGGCCACGCGCGGCCACAGCGGTATAGGGCTGGGACTGGCGATCGCCAAACGCATCGTGGAGGCACATGGGGGAACCATATATGCACAGAGCACGGTCGGTAAGGGTAGTATCTTTTCTTTCCGTCTGCCTGCTCTTACTTAGCACGCTCCTGGCGGGCTGCGGCGCCTTATTGACCGGCAAGCTCCAGGAAGCGGAAACTTCCGTTTCCTCGGGCAAGCCCTACAAAGGCAATCTGGGCGGCTATAACACGCTGGCCTCGCCGGATATCCTGGCCCGCAAGAAATTGGCGTTAGCCATGAACACCGTGGTCAAGGGCGATATCGCCTTTCCGGAGGTCAAACAGACCCTGAAAAGCATTCAGAAGGACCCCTATACCTCGGCGGAGATCAAGGTCGAGGCGGGCTACCTGTTCACGCTTATAGAAAAACTGGAGGCCCGGCAGCGCGATCTGGATCATACCCGCCAGCGCTTGGAGAAGACCCTCAAAGACAAGGATGATATGGCCGGTGAGAAGGATGCCATCATCGCCTCTCTGACCAAAGAGCGCGACGACCTGGCCTTCAAGATCAAGAAACTGGAGGAGATCTCCACCCTGACGGAGAAACGACGGGGCAACCGGTAATGAAACCCAGTATCCTGGTCCTCGATGACGAACCCAACATAGTCGAGGTGATTATCACCCGGCTAGAGGCCTTGGGCTATCCGGTCAAGGGTTTTTCCAAACCGGACCAGGCCCTGGATGTGTTGCGGGGCAGCGCCTTCAGCGTCCTGCTCACCGATCTCAAGATGCCCGAAAAAGACGGTATGGCCGTGCTCAAGGAGGCCAAACGGATCGACCCGGACATCGAGGTCATCATCTTCACGGCCTATGGTTCCATCGCCGGCGCGGTCGAGGCCATGCAGGCCGGGGCCTATGACTACATCCTCAAGCCCTTCGAGCCCATGGAGCTGGTGGCCAAGATCGAACGCGCCGTGGAAAAACGGACCTTGCGCCAGCGCGTTCGCCAGCTCGAAAAAGAGGTCGAGAAAGGCATCGAGAACAAGATCTACGCCATGAGCACGCCCATGAAAAAGGTCCTTTCCCTGACCCGCCAGGTCAGCCAGTCCGATGCCACGGCCCTGATCCTGGGCGAATCCGGGACAGGCAAGGAGCTCATCGCGCGCATGCTCCACTACGAGAGCAAGCGCCGCGACAACAACTTCGTGATCATGGACTGCGGCGCCACCCCCGCGACCCTCCTGGAAGCCGAGCTGTTCGGCTATGTCAAAGGCTCCTTCACCGGGGCGGGCAAGGACAAGATGGGCATTATCGAGGAGGCCGATGCCGGGACCCTGTTTCTGGACGAGATCGGCAATATCTCCCCGGAGATGCAGACCCGTTTGCTGCGTGTCCTGGAAAGCGGCGAGTTCCGGCGCGTGGGCGAGAACTTCCAGCGGCGGGTGGACATCCGCGTGATCGCGGCCACTAACGCCGATCTCCAGGCCAAGGTCAAGGAAGGCTCGTTCCGGGAAGACCTCTACTACCGCCTCAAGGTGATCACGATCAATCTGCCGCCGCTGCGCGAACGCGTCGAGGACATCCCCGGCCTGGCGCAGGTCTTTCTCACGGAGTTCTCCGGGAAATCGAACAAGAAGATCAAGGGCATCGCCAAGGACGCCCTGACCATGCTCACCCGCCACACCTGGCCGGGCAACGTGCGCGAGCTCAAGAATATGCTGGAGTCGGCCGTGGTCCTGTGCCATGGCGATATGATCACCGCCGACGACCTCATGCTCTCAGGCTTCGGAGAACTCTCCTCCAGCGCATCCGCCACCTCGATTGACATGGGCCTGAACCGCCTCGAAGAACAGGAGAAGGCCATGGTCGTGGAGGCCCTCAAAAAAGCCCGCTGGGTGCAGAAGGACGCCGCCAAGATCCTGGGCATCTCGCGCCGGGTCATGCACTACAAGGTCAGAAAGTTCGGCATCGTCATCGAGGGCAAGGGTGAGGATGATTGATCTTCACTCCCAGAGGCTACATCATCTGTCTGCGTAATCCATTCTCTCCGAAATAATTCTCGTTTTCCGCGGCATAATCAACTTATGCCATACAGCCTTGACATCATGAAAATCATTCGCATGATTATGTCTATCGCATCATAAAAATAATACATGCGGCAATGATCAGTTTTTACAATGCATGGCTGGCAATAAAGAGGGTATGGGAACTCGATGAAGGTAGAGATCTGAGGAGCACTTCCATGCCATCCGAAAACTCTGGATTAGGAAGCGCCATTAATATCCTGATCGTTGACGATCAGCCTGAAAATCTACGTCTCCTTTCAGATATCCTGAAAAAAGAGGGCTATGTCGTGCGACCGGCATTGAATGGAACGGCAGCCCTGAATGCCGTTATGCACACCCCGGCGGACCTCGTTCTCCTCGACATGCGCATGCCGGAAATGAATGGCGTTGAGGTGTGCCGGCAATTGAAAGACAACGAAAAGACCCGCGCCATTCCCGTTATATTTATCAGTGCCGCTGATGACGCCGTCAATAAGATGGCGGGTTTTCAGGCCGGAGGCATTGATTACATCACCAAGCCGTTCCAGCCCGATGAAGTCCTGGCCAGGATCAGGATCCAGCTTGAGCTGGTAAAAACGCAGAAAGAGCTGCAAGAGGCCTACCGGAATATGGAAGACAAGGTGATAGAACGCACGGCTGAGCTGATGGCGCTCAATGAAGCGTTGAGCGAAAGCGAAGAGAAGTACCGCACCTTGAACGAAAACCTCCCCTTAGGGGTATTCCGCGCTAGCGTATCGGGCCACCTGCTCTCCACCAACCAGGCCCTGATGAGTATGTTAGGATTTGACACTACCAATGAAAAGATCCAGGACACGGTTGACGCCTTTTTTGTCAATCCTGAAGATTCCCAGCATTTTCTTGATGCAATAAAAATCAACCGAAAGATGACAGGCTACGAAGTCCGCTTGAAACGGAGGGACGGTACTGAGTTTCCGGCAGCGGTAAGCGGCAGGATTCTATCCGACCTCAAGACCGGGGGAGAATATATTGATGGTATCCTGGAGGATATCTCCGAGAAAAAAGAAATTGAAGCTCGTAACAAGCTGCTTGAGAAACAGATTCTCCAGGCGCAGAAAATGGAAGCCATCGGTGCGCTTGCTGGTGGTATCGCCCACGATTTCAACAATATTCTGGCTGCGCTCTTGGGATTCACCGAGCTTGCTCAGTTGGCGTATACCCATGGGAATGACATCGGCGACATGCTATCGAATATTATGTCGGCCGGCCTGCGCGCGCGAAATCTGGTCAGCCAGATCCTGACGTTCAGCCGTCAGACCGATATTCAGCGCACTCCCATTGTCATCCCCCCCCTGCTCCTAGAGACGCTGAAGTTTCTTACCTCTTCCCTTCCGACCACGATCGATATCCGCCAGCACATAGAAGACATCAATGAGACTGTCCTTGCCGATCCGACCCAGATCCAGCAGATCTTGATGAACCTCTGCACCAATGCGGCCCATGCCATGGAAGGAAAAGGCGTACTGGATGTCCGGTTAACCGAAATCACGGTCGACAGCACCAACTTCCCCCATTATAAAAATCTTCCGCCGGGCGATTATCTACGCCTCACGGTGTCCGACACCGGGCATGGCATCGGCCCGGACATCATTCACCGGATTTTTGATCCCTTCTTTACCACCAAAAAGACCGGCGAAGGCACGGGTATGGGATTATCCGTGGTGCACGGGATTGTCAAAAACATGGGAGGCGAGATCACGGTATACAGCGAGGTCGGGCAAGGGACCACCTTCAATGTCGTGCTTCCGGTCTACCAGGGCGCTCAAAGACAGCCGCTCCGGGAAGATAACGAACCACCGCCCCATGGGAATGGCACAATCCTGCTGGTGGATGACGAACCCTCGATCTTAGAATCCACCAAGGCAATTCTCATGCTGCTGGGATACGACGTCGAGACCTGCACCAACAGCCGGGATGCACTTGTCTGTTTTGAGACAGCCCCGGACCGATTTGACCTTGTATTGACCGATATGACCATGCCCGAAATGACGGGTTTGGATTTGGCTGCTCAGATCCGCAGAATATCGCCGGATATCCCCATACTCTTAAGCACTGGTTTCAGTGCCGGGATTTCCGAGCAGGCCCGGGTGGAGAGCGGGATCAATGGAGTTCTCATGAAACCCATCCTGACGAAAGAACTTGCCACGGCGGTAAAGAAAACACTCGATACGGTCCGCGTAAAAAAGGCGATGTAGTCTTTTTGAACTGGCTTCAACCAGTCGTCGCAACAATATTCCACAGTGGTGACAGGGCCGAAATGATTCAGCCTCGCCCCGAATCTATCATGGTTAGAATCCGGTCATATTGAAAATTGTCCGCCAGTCTTGACAATGTCTCTCCAAAAGAGCCGTCGATATCCTTGATCAGATCGATACATTTTCTGATCATATCCGTATCGATCGCCACAATCGCGTCTTTTAGCAACATGACCATATCTTCCGGAAGCTTAGGCGTGACGCCCAGGCTTGGTATATCGGCAGGGGGGGCTTGAGCCGGCGGAGTTGCGGACGCCGTCCACTCATCGTAAAGATACTCCACCCCAAGATGTCTGCCGATTGTGTCGAATATATCGTTTGCCCTGAACGGTTTCCCGATGAAATCATCGCATCCGGCGGCCAGAATCCGGTCGCGCTCTTCTTCAAAGGCATGGGCCGTGAGCGCGATGACCGGCGTTTTTGAACCCTTTTCCGTCATCTTGATCCGACGGGTCGCTTCATAACCGTCCATGACCGGCATGCGCATATCCATAAACACCAGATCCGGTTCCCAGCTTGAAAATATCTCCACCCCTTCCCTGCCGTTCACGGCAGCTTTAACCGCGAACCCCATGCTCTCAAGCAACATGATTAAAAGGGTACGATTCTCCTCCTGATCTTCAACAGTTAAAATGCGGTAAACCGGTTGATTGGGTGCCAGGGCGATCGCCTGACGCAGGGGCGGCCTTGCGACGACATCCTTGGCCACGACCACCTGTACTGGTATTTCAAAACTGAAAACAGATCCCCTGCCCGGGGTGCTCTCAACACGGATCTCACCTCCCATCAGCCTGATATACTGGCGGCTGATAGCAAGCCCCAACCCGGTTCCGGCGGCAAAATCCGATTCCGCGCCCTTTATACCTGACTGCACAAACGGATCGAAGATCTTTTCCAGATCTTCAGGCGGGATTCCGATACCGGTATCCTCAATTTCGAACCTGACCAAGGATTGTCCGTTCACAAGCTTGTTTTGAACCCGCAATTCAATCCCGCCGGCCTGGGTAAACTTGACGGCGTTGCCGAGCAGATTGATCAGAACCTGACGCAGTTTGCCTTCATCGCCATGGACATGGCGCACCAGATCCGGCTCGACAGCTACGGTGAAATGGATATCCTTCGTGGTCACGGCACTGGCAAATATTTCCTGTATGCCCTTCAAGAACCAGTGCAGATCGAAACTGGTGGAATTGAGCGCGATTCTGCCGGCCTCAATCTTGGCTATCTCCAGAATGTCATTGATCAGTTCCAGCAGGTGCTGCCCGCAGCGATTGACAATGCCTGCCTCCTTCTGGACCTTCAGAGGGAGCAAGGTATCCCGCTGCATGAGCTGGGAAAAACCGAGAATGGCGTTCAACGGCGTACGGAGTTCGTGGCTCATGCTGGCCAGGAAGGCCGTTTTGGCTCGGTTGGCGGCCTCCGCCGATTCCTTGGCAATCTTCAGCTCCCGGTTGGAATCTTCCAGCATGACGGAGTGCCTCTGGATTTGCGCCTCACTCTGCCGCAGCTGGTCTTCCCGTTTCTGAACCGCAGACACCATAAGGTTAAAGCTCTCCGAAAGTTCATGCAATTCCTGAAATGTGCTTTTGAAACGGACGGGACGATAGTCGCCCCGGGCAATATGGCCGGACTGTTCGGTGAGCTCGAGCAGGGGGTTCAGGATCTTTCGCATGACAGGCACGGAAATAACCATTGCAATGCAGATGGATAATATCATCCCGACGACCGTGATCAGGCCGATGCGGTAGACGGGCGCATAGGCGACATCAAGCGGTTGCGAGATATGCACCACCCAGTTCACACCCGGCACGACCGCTACACCGCCCAGGTATTGCTTGCCATTATCCTGGTAGGCAAATACGCCTTCCTTGCCGGCCAGCCCCTTCGCGATGTTGCCGAAATAATTCAGATTCCAGCGCTGTGCCACCAGGCCGCGGTTGGGATGCGCTATCACAGTCCCTTTGTTATCCACAATAAAAGCGGAACGCGCCGTGCCGGTGTTAAATTTATCGACGATGTCTCCCAGGGAGGCAAGGTTCAGGTATCCCGCGATAACCCTCTGGGCGGAAGGGATACTGATGCTGAGCGTCGGTTGACTGCTTTGGGGTGGGATGAAGGTCGGCGACCAGGAAGGCTTCTTTTGCGCCAGGGTGGTCTTGAAGAAATCCATGCCGGACATATCAATACCGTCGATATTGGCATCATACGGTGCAACCGCGGTTACCCGCCCCTGGTGGTTGATCACCATGACTTGTTCCATGAACGGATAGTTTTTAACAAGCTTTTCCAGGTAGGCGTTTTGTTTATCCGACGCGACCAGTTCAGACCGGATCAGGATCTCATCTACCTGTTGTAAAAGATTAAGGGGCTGAACGAGAAATTCCCGCACCTCGCTCGCCAATGAGCGCGTCAGGAGCAGGGTGTTAGCGGAGATCTCCTGTTTCATATTTTCCATCACGACATACAGGATAATCAGCCCCACCAGCAATATGGGAAGGGCTGTTATTATAAGCGAATATATCAGCAGGGTGGCTCTGAAGCTAACCGGCTTCCGGCTATTTGATCTCAACGAATGCTCCATGGGTAACTTTGAATAATAACGGCTTACGCTGATTATCCCCATACCGGTCAAACACGATATCGCCCTGTAGACCTTTGAAGCGGCCTATTTTCAGGATGGTTTGCTTGAGCTGTTTCGGGTCCGGATTCTGGGAGAGCGCCTGGGCAAGCGCCATGACGCACTCGTAACCATCAGTTTCCCACATCCAGGGCACTATTTTATAGCGCCGGTAAAAATCGTTCTTGAATTTCATGAAGGCGGGATCCCGGCTGTCCTGTTGAAAGGAGTGTGAGAAGACAACTCCTTCTACGGCCGTGCCGCCCTGTTCAATGAATTCCCTGTCATATACCCATGCGGTTGCTATTATAGGCCTGGAGGGGTCGAGTTTTCGAAGATGCTGACAGATCATGGCACTATCGCGGGGATTGGCGACGATGTAATATCCGTCCGGATTCCCCTCCGTCATACCTGCCGCCAGGTCAGGAAGGGATACGTTGCCGCCGGATGAAAAGGTCCGCGGGGTAAGCATCCGACCGCCCAGCTCTTCAAACGTCTTTTTGAATTCCAGATATTTTGTTTCCGCGTATTCTTTGTTCTTATCATCATAAATCCCGGTCATTTTTCTGAGACCCAGGCGGTATGCATATCGGGCCTGCAGGATGCTTTTTGCAAGGGCGGGCGGATCGATCCGAAAATAATAATCGTCAATCCCGCTCAGTCTGCTCGTGGCCGCTATCGGGCTGATCATGACCATTTTCGCCTTATTCATAACCGGAACTGCGGCAATGGTCGTGGGGCTGTGAATGTGACCGATGATGGCCGCGACATGCTCCCGGATCAGTTCCCGGTCAACTTTTACGGCGGTTGCGGGGGCATCACGGTCATCCTTCATGATCAGTTCAATTTTATGCCCATGAATGCCGCCCCCTGCATTGATATCGTCAACCGCCATGAGAACACCGTTTCTGGCGCCGATGCTCAGGGTGGTGCTGTTCGTCAGATTGAGGGCAAATCCAAGCTTAATTGGCGGCTTGTCTTTCTGGCAGCCCGAGATAAGCATGATAAGGATCAGGAGAATGAACCCTGTCTTTCCACAAGGTGCTGGTTTGAGTTTACCGAATTTCAACGAATGCTCCTTTTCTTATGGTTAAAAGAAATGGCTCACGCTGGTTATCGCCATACCGGTCAAACACGATATCGCCCTGCAGGCCCTTGAACCTCTTCATGGCAAGGATGGTTTCCTTGAGCCGTTTCGGGTCCGGGTTTTGTGAGAGCGCCTGGGCAAGCACCATGACGGCCTCATAGCCAAAGGTCTCCCATGTCTCCGGAATGGTTTTATAGCGTTTGAAAAATTCATCCTGAAATTGAAGGAAGGCCGGGGCTTTGCTGTCTGGTTGAAAAGCATGGGCAAGCACAACGCCCTCCACGGCCTTGCCGCCCTGTTTAAGTAAGTCCGGATGAAACGCCCATCCGGTAAGCAAAACCGGGTGTATGGAATCTTTTTTTCGCAAGTGCTGACAGATCATGGCTGAATCGACAGGCGTGGCAATGATGTAGTATCCATCCGGGCGGGACCGCATCAGTTCGCCGACAAGGTTAGGGTAAGAAACATCCTTGCCGGCAGTGAAGGTTGTTACCGTGACACGTCCTCCCATTGCTTCAAAATATTTTTTAAAATACAAGAATGCCGGTTCAGAAAAATTCCTGTTCTCCAGGTCATACACCACGGCTATTTTTCTGAGGCCCCGGCTGTAGGCGTAATTCGCGGTTTTCATAATTGTTCCCGATGCGGGCGTATTAATCCTGAACAGAAAATCGTCTTTCCCCGTCAACTGGTTAGAGGAGGCAAAGGGGCTCATAAGTACCAATCTTTCCCGGCTGGCTAAGGGAAGCGCAACCAGGCACATTTCACTCCTGACAGGGCCGACGATGGCCGCGACATGTTCCCGGATCAGTTCTTGATTAACTTTTCGAGCCGTTTCAGGGTCCAGACGATCATCCTTTACAATCAGCTCGATCTTGCGTCCATGTATGCCTCCGTCGGCATTGATCTCATCCACGGCAAAAATGGCACCGTTTCTTGTATTAATCGCTTTCAATGCCGGTGAAACCCCAGTTAAATTGCTGACGAATCCGATTTTGATCGGCGCTTTCTCTCTCTGGCAGCCGGAGATGAGTAGTATGCAGATCCAGAAAACAAAACACATCCGCACGATATGGCCTGTCGCTCGCCTGCCTGGTTTCAATGGAGGCTCCTTTTTCATGAGTTATTATAATAAGAAAGAAATAATAGAGTTCAATCTGTCCGCCGGGACATAATCTACGCATGGTGTTAGTGCTATATTTTATTGAGTTACTTCAGAAGCTGGAATGCCATTCGACCGGCACTAGCTTCATGATGAGAACGAAATACACTCATCATCAGCAGCACTTTCCAGGCAAGAAATGCGGTATATTGAATTGCCATGTCTTTTCTTTCGTAAGGACAAACGAATTGGACGGCTCCAAAGCAGCCCTGAGGGTGAGGGTCATGAACGACCCGAATCACAATCGTCGCTTGATTCAAAAATGGGCCTTACTCTTCGTCTTCCTTGCGATCAATCTTGCGATACAGCGTACGGGTGGAGATGCCCAAGAGCTTGGAGGCCATGGCCTTGTCGCCCTTGGTGTACTTGAGGGTCTGCTCCATGAGCAGGCGCTCAACCTCTTCCAGAGGGGTACCGACCTGGAACGTAAGCAGCTCGCGGGTGTGCGCCGCGGCCACGCCCTCGGCGATCACCTTGGGAAGATCGTCCTCGCCGATGATGCCGTCGCGGTCCAGGACCACGCAGCGTTCGATCACGTTCTCCAGCTCGCGCACATTGCCCGGCCAATCGTAGGTCAGGAGGATATGCAAGGCCTTTGTCTCTATACCGCTGATGTTCTTGCCGTTTTTCATGGCATAGCGGCTGAGGAAATGGGTGACCAGGGCAGGTATGTCCTCCTTGCGCTCCTTAAGTCCCGGCAGGTTGATGGTGATGACATTGAGCCGCCAGTAGAGATCTTCCCTGAACGCGCCTTCCTTGACCATATCGACCAGGTGTTTGTTGGTGGCGGCGATGATGCGCGCATCGACATGCACGCTCTTGTTGCTTCCCAGTCGTTCGATGGTGCCCTCCTGCAACACCCTCAGGAGCTTGACCTGCACCGCGGCCGGCACCTCGCCGATCTCGTCTAAGAAGATGGTGGACTTGTCCGCGGCCTCAAAGCGCCCCTCGCGCCTTGATTCGGCCCCGGTGAAGGCCCCTCTTTCATAACCGAAGAGCTCGGCCTCGATCAGGGTCTCGGGGATAGCGGCGCAGTTCACCTTGATCATGGGACGATCCGCGCGCGGCGAGAGCTTATGGATCATGTTGGCGATAACCTCTTTGCCGGTGCCGGTCCCGCCCAGGATCAGGATGGTGGCCTGGCTGGGCGCCACCTGGTTCACCAGGCTCAGGACCTCCTTCATCTGCGGGCTCTCCACGCCCACGATGAGGTTGGTTTCCAGGGTTTCGACCTGTTTCTTCAGGCTCTGATTATCCAGGGCCAAGGTCTGCTTCTCGACGGCCTTGCTCACGGCGCGCAGAATATCGGCCTTCTTGAAGGGCTTGGTGATATAATCGTAGGCCCCCTCCTTCATGGATTCCACGGCCGAATCCACCGAGGCATAGCCCGTGATCATGATCACCTCGGTATAAGGCGAGATCGACTTGGAGAGCTTGAGGAGCTCCACGCCGTCCATGCCGGCCATGCGGATATCGGTGATCAAGAGATCGATGTCGCCCTGGCGCACCTGTTTGAAGGCCTCATCGGCGTTGGAGGCGGTGCTGACGGCATACCCCTCTTTTTCCAGGATGAGCTTGAGCGATTCCCGGATGCCGACCTCGTCATCGACGACCAATATGTGCTTGCTCATGGGACGAACGGATCACGCACTACGGTATCGATCTGCTTCTTCACCCGCCCCTGACCGACCTCGACCGGCTGGAAGACGGCGTTGCCCTGGCCGTTGCTGGCATAGATATAATAGCTGCCTGGTTCGATATCCTTGAATACACAGCGGTTCTTCTTATCAACCGCGGATGAGGCGCGCCGCGAGGAGTTCTTGAGCTCTGTGGCCTCGACCTTGAACTGCCCCACCGATTCTTCCTTGCCCAGATTATAGGCACTCACGGCGCTTGCATAGGCGTCGGCCTTGGCCTTGGCGTCCCGCTGCGCCGTTTCGCCCCCCTGTTCGAGCTCCCGCAGCCTGACCTGGAAGGCATGCTCCGCGTCCAGGATCTGGGCCTGGTCCTTGTAGCCGACGGCGTTCATAAAATGGAGATCCTGGATTTCCAGGGCGAAGGCCTTGTTGAGATTGGCCTTGATGTACTGCATATCCTGTTTGGAGATCTCGCCCACGAAGAAGGAGAAGCGTTCGGGATTCTCGGAATTGTCGCTGATGCTGTGACCGGGCGCCAGTCCGGACTTGAGCGTTTTGGCATCGATGAACTCCAGCACCAGTTTGGAGGCCACGGGTATCTTTTTGTCGCCGATGCGGGGGGTGTAGATGACATCGCTGATGATACGGTCGGAGTTGTTGGTGGCCGTGTAGGTGAATATGATTTCACCCATCGAAGACTCGGATGAGATATTGGCCGTAACACTCGTGATGGTGATGTTCAGTTTGGATATGTACTGCTCTCGGATGGCCTTGCCTCCCTGGCGATAGACCTCGCGCCGGTTGGCGCTCAAAGCCTGTGCCTTTTCGAGCTCCTGTTTGAGACCGGCGATATTGTACTGGGCGGACAGAGCCTCCAGACTGCCGGTCAGCCTGCCCCGCATATGGTCCAACACCGCGGATGTGCCGGGGGAAAGCAGGAACGCTTCATTGAAACCCGACGGTATGACGAGCTTCAGCGTAGCTGCCTGAGACAGACAGGGAACCAGAATAAGCACGCCAACCACAAGTACTATCCATCGTTTCATGCACTTCACCTCGCTTATAAGCTTTGTTCTTCCCTATATATCGGGATGGAGAACACAAAAGTAGAGCCTGATCCCTGCTGGCTCTCGACATCCACCCATCCGTCATGGGCGTTGGCGATATACTGGACCAGATAGAGCCCCAGACCGGTGCCGTTTTCCTTGGTGGTAAAGTAGGGGTCGAAGATTCGGCGGGCATTCTCGCGCGGGATGCCCAAACCGTTGTCCTTGACGAACAGGACAAAGTGCTTGTTGATCTCCATCAGGGAAACCTCCACCTCGCCGCCCGAGGGCATGGCGTCCATGGCGTTCTTGATGAGATTGATCAGAACTTGGCGGAACTGCCCCCGATCGATCAGGATGCGCGCGCTGATATTGGTGCTGCTCACCTTGAGCTCGATGGAGCGGCGCTTGAGCTCGGGCTGCATCATGGCGTAGACGGAAGCCACCTCGCTATCGGGCCTAACCAGCTGTTTTTTCGGCACCGGCAGCCGGGCATAGGCCAGATACTCCTCGGTGATGTTGGAAAGGCGGTCGATCTCATCCATGATGATCTTGACCAGGCGCAAGGCCTCTTGATCCTCGCCGCGATTCTCCTTCAGCTCATCCTCAAGCAGCTCGGAATGGAGCAACACCGAGGTCAGGGGGTTGCGGATCTCGTGCGCCATATGGGCCGAGATCTGGCCGACGGCCCCGAGCTTCTCGGCTTGGATGAGCTTTTCGGTCAGGGCCTTCTGCTCCGTGATGTCGTCGCCGTACTGCACCACGAACTCCACCCTGCCTCCGGCGCCGAAGAGCGGTATGACGCTGACATCGAAATAGTAAAGGTTGCCCGTGATCTCGATGTGACGCTCACGGATGGTCTTCACCACTCCGCTCTGCATGCACTCATCGACGATATCCTTCTCGCACAGGCAGGCCTTGGGGGGGAACAGATCGTAATAGACCTCGCCGATCAGTTCCTGAGAGTTCATGCCATACAGGTCGCAATACATCTGGTTGACATCCCGGATGATGTAGTCCGTATCGATCATGACCAGGTAATGCGGTACACCGTCGAAGATCGTTTCCAGGCGTTTATGCGCCACCAGCACCTCATCGGCCCAGCGCGATCGCGCATCCGCCTTGGCGCGGGCCTTGTTGATCCTGAGCATGATCAGCGTGGCCACGATGACGAAGGCGATACTGACCGCGCCAAGGATGAAGGTGACGCGGAAGGTTCCGCTCATGAGGTAGACCACCTCGCTGTAGGGCGAGGTCGCCACCGTCACCCAGCGACGGTTCAGGAAATGGACCGAGGAAAAGGCCAGAAGCTTGCGCATGAGCTCACCGGTGGGGTAATGGGGGAAGACGATCTCGTACATGCCGTCATTCTTGAGCACCATGGCGCGGCGTACCTCTTCGATGCCCTGGACATTGATCCCCTGCTTACGCATCATCATGACGATATCGTACATGTTCATGCCAACCATCTTGGGGTTGGGATGGTAGAGCACCATGCCGCTTTCATCGATGAGCCAGGCATAGCCGCTCTTGGAAGGCTGGATGGGCGCCACGTAGCGCGCGGTGATGTTTTCCAGGTCGATGGCGCATCCGATCACGCCTTTGAAACGTCCGTCCGATCCGAGAATCGGAAAGGAGATGACGAAGGATTCAAAACGTCCGGGGATGTCCTTATACTTCTCGCCGCCGACCAGGATGATTTCCGATACATACGGCACGTGCATCTGCCGGGCCACCTGGAAATAGGTGCGGAAGCTGAAGTCCTTGCCGTTTATGCCGGGCAGCACTTCTTCGGGATAATGGTACTGCATGATCCCCTTCTCGTTTTCCCAGAACACGAAGATAACCTTGCTTTTGAGCGGGGTATAGGCATTCTTGACCGCCAGTTTGATCTCATTGGGACGTCCCTCGGATACGGTCTCGATATGGGTGGTGAGGCTTAAAATATTGGTGATATCGTTCATGTACTGCTGGATACCCATGGCGGTCTGTTCCGCCAGGAGGGCCTGCTCGCGGTTGAACTGGGCGGCCATTTCCCGCTCGACGATACGGTAGGAATACATGGCGAAGAGCACCACAAAGCCCAGCACGATGAATGAGCCCGCCCAGATCACGATCCCCCAACGGCCCTCGATAAAACGCTTCCACATAGGCTTAGGTCCTATCCCTATTCGCAATAGACGTCATGGCATATCTCCCGCGGCAGGTTCCGGGCGCACCGCGCCACGTCCTGCCTGGTTAGCGCCAGCAGCGGACTGATTTCCACTGCCACGCCTTCACCGACGGTTATACCAGCGCCCTCAAGCCACGAGCGGTGGAGCGCTGAGAGCATGGCCCGGCAGCTGGCCAGGGAATCCTCGCCGCTCATATTCTTGACCGGGGCAAACTCTTCCTCGCGCCGCACCTCCAGCGTCACGCTCACCTCCGCAAATCTCAAGGCATCGAAAATAAAGGTTTCGAACTTGATGCCCTCGATCTCGGCGGGGCGGCCCTGCTCATCCAGGGCCGGGATCTTCTTGGCGGCCCGGTGAAAAGGCAGACTCACCCCCCCGGCGGTCAGGCGCTCGACGAAATCCAGGCGCAGCATGTGAATGGCGATGGAGCCCGCCCAATAGACCATCTGGCCCTGTGCGTCGACGGCATAGCGCATGTCGTCGGGCATATCACTGTACTCGATCACGGTGGTGCGTCCGCCCACAAGGGCGATCACCCCGACCTTCTCGCCAAAATCGCGCTTGCGGCAGACCTTGGATGACATCTGGGCCCCGGCCTGGTGATGCAGACCGATGAAGAGCGGATCAGCGACGCCCACCAGCGGGTTGTCCACCTGGAAATAAAAGATCTCTTCGATACCCCGGCTGCGCATGGCGGTCAGAGCGCCGCTTTCCTTCAAGGCTCGCAGCGTTCCGCCGTGTCCGTCCGGATTCATGAAGAGGCCGCCGCTCTGGTCGAGCAGAAAACGTCCCTCAGAACTCACGGAAGGGAGCATACCCTGCATGAAGAAGAAGACATCCTCACGGTCAAGTCCGAAATAGGCATGCGCATTGAAAAAGGATCGGGTCTCGGCATCGTTGTCACGCGAGGTCATGATGAAGAAAGGGATGGAGCCGCCGTAACGACGATGGAGGGCCAGGATCTTTTCGGCATGGATCTGAAAGAGGCTTTTGCCTTTGACCGGGCTCACGGGTACGATGCCCTTGGGCCCCGAGATCCCCAGCCGTGAACCCTGTCCGCCGGCCACGACCACCACCGCCAGCTTGCCCTGCGAAAGGATCTCCCGGCCCAGCTCCGCGGCGTGCGCACCCGCGGGCGTTGCCGCCGTATCGACCGGCATCACCTGCGCGGGTTCAATCCGGCCGATCGGGGCCTTAAAGAGCATCTCACCGGCCAGGAGCCTCTTCAAAAGGCCATGATCCATGGCGGCCAGATCCTTTTCGATCGCGGCGGCATTGATGAAATCAGCTCTTTTTTCCAGCAGCCGGGCGATGTGATCCTGCCCGATCTCGTTTAGCCTTTGCACGAGCATCCATGATCTCCTTGAGTTTTTTTTCGAATCCGGCTTCACGCGGAGCATACAGGGTCTCATCCTCCAGGCCGGCCGGCATATAGGTAAGATCGAGCGCCCCTTGAGGGTCGTCGTGGGCGTAGATGTACCCATGCGCATAACCGAGCTCGGCCATGAGCTTGGTGGGCGCGTTGCGCAGCGCCAGCGGCACCGGGGGTGTCCCGGTGCGGCCGATCAGCGCTCTGGTCTTGATATCGCAGAGGTAAAGGGCGTTGCTCTTGGGCGCCAATGCCAGATACACCGCGGCTTGATAGAGGGCCAGGTCGCCTTCGGGAATGCCCAGCACGGCAAATGCATCCTTGACGGACAGGACCAGACGCAAGGCATTGGGCTCGGCCATGCCGATGTCCTCGCTGGCCATGCGCAGCATGCGCCTGATGATATAGAGCCGGTCCTCGCCCGCCTCCAGCATCCGTGAGAGCCAGTAGACGCTGGCATCCACATCCCCGGCCCGTATGCACTTGTGAAAGGCGCTGATGAGATCGTAATGATAGTCGCCCATACGGTCGTGGTAGAGCGG
>JBDKSM010000153.1:0-28919 GCA_039680665.1 Syntrophaceae bacterium
GGCTGTTAACCACTAGGTTGGGAGTTCGAGCCTCTCCCGGGGAGCCAGCAAACAAGACGGTCCGTGCAAATCGCATGGGCCTTTTTATTTTTTTATGAACTGAAGACGGATGGGTAAAATCCACGGCCTCGCTTAAGTCCCTGGTCGGGATGTGTTCCCGAGCGTCGAACCCCGCTGCTCAGGTCTGGCTTCAGCCGCCTGTACGGCAAGCGCTATCGCCCGGCGCACCCTTAAAACCTCGTTGCGCAGATAGCTGATCTGCGAGGCCAGAAATCCGAAGGCCAGGATCTGCATGCCACCCAAGATGAAGAGGATCATGAGGGTTATGAGTGGCCGGTTGGGATTCAAGGCGGCCTGGGCATAGAGCACCAGGATATAGACCCCCAGGCCCAGACCGATCATGGTCAGGATCAGACCAAGCATTCCGAAAAGCAGGCTCGGTCGTTCAAAAAAAGTGAAGATCAGATGGCTTACGGCCGTGGCTCGAAAGGCAAACTTGGACTTGCCCTTCTTGCGCGCGGTGAGTGTGGCCGGGATCTCCCTGATACGGAAACCCATGGCCAGCACCTTGGAAAGGATTTCCAGATGGATCTCCTTGCCGTTCGACTCCAGGTCCAGACTTTCAATCACTATCCGACGATAGCACCTCACCACGCAGGTCACGGTATGGATCTTCTCCGGCATGGCCATCTGGAGGATGCGGTTGCCGAGCTTGCTGATAAAGAGTCGGTCGGCGGGCACACCCACGGATGCGCCACCTTCCATATAGGCGCTGGCGAGCACCACGTCGATGTCGCTCTCCTCATCCAGCACCTTGGCCATGTCCAGGATATACTGGGGATCATACGACAAATCGGCATCGATGGTGGCAATGTATTCCCCGCGCGCGGCCTTGAATCCGTAGCGCAAGGCCTTGCCCCGGCCGCCGTTCTTCCAATAGGACACCACATGGAGGTGCTCATCATGCGCCGCCAAGGCATCCAAGACCTGCAGGGTATGATCGGTGCTGCCGTCGTTCACCGGGATGATCTCGAAAGGGCGTCCCCAGCGTTTCAGGGTGTCTTCCACTCGTGTGATGGTGGAAGCCACATTGGCCTCCTCGTTATACATGGGGATGATCACACTTAAAAAAGGCTGATGGACCGCATGCGCCATGACGGTATGTTAGCATAGAACCGGTCATGAAAGTACATAAAAAATGCTATATCAGATCGAGCAAAGCCTTGAGATGAACCTTATCGACCCCGGTCTCCCCCAGGTTGGCGCCACCATGATCATGACCATGGAAATCGGTTCCGCCGGTGGCGATCAGCCCCAGAGATTGGGCGATATCGCGATAGAAGCGCTTCTGCGCATGGGAATGCTCCGGATAATAGACCTCTATGCCCTTGAGGCCGCAGTCTTTGATCCGCGCAATAAAGTCCTTGAGCGCCGTATCCTCAAGCTCCAGCGTAAAGGGGTGAGCCAGTACCGGCACTCCCCCATGCTTGAGGATCAGTTTGACGGCCTCCTCGCCGCTCAGCTTCTCCTTCTCCACATACGCCGGCTTGCCCTTGCCCAACCACCGGTCAAAGGCCTCGTCGAAAGTCTTGACATAGCCGCGGGCAATAAGCGCCTTGGCGATATGGGGCCGTCCGATCTGCGCATCGCCGGCAAGCGCGCTTACTTCCTCCAGGGTTATCATGAGTCCGAGATCATTGAGCCGATGGATGACTTTCGGAAAACGTTCCGACCGGGCCTGTTGAACCTTTTCCAGATCGGCTTCCAATCCGGCCGGATGGACGCCGAAATACCCGAGCATATGCAGGGTGCCGGGCTCGAAGATGGCGCTGATCTCGAGGCCCGGGATAACCATAAGCCCCCAAGCGTCGCCGGCCTGCAAACCCTCGGGGATCCCTTTGAGCGTATCATGATCGGTAATGGCCAAAGCTCCCAGCCGGCGCTGGCCAGCCAGCGCCACCAGTTCGGAGGGTTTAAGGTCCCCGTCCGAGGCCGTGGTGTGGGAGTGTAGGTCGGCATGGACAGCCATGCACTTATCCTTTTTCCGGCACCCTGGCTTCGAGCGCCTGCGCGATCTTTTTTTTGAGTTCGGTAAGGTCCGAGGACTTCACGACATAGGCATCCGCTGCTATGGATTTGACATCGACCTTATACGTCCCATACGCGCTGCAGAGGATCACGGGCAGATTATAAAATCGGTTGCGGATCTCCAGGAGCACGTCCAGGCCGCTGCAGTCCACCATCTTGATATCCAACACCACCACATCGGGCCGCTCCTGCTCCAGACGCGCGATAATGTCTTTCCCGTCCGAGGCTACAGCCACCTCATAGCCCTCTTCTTCCAGCTCCTCCGCGTACAAAGCCCGGATATGCTTCTCATCATCGACAATCAGGATCTTCGCCATCTAAGCATCCTCCTACTTCCATCGATCTATGAGATACGGCTTGGTCTGCTCATAGTGCAGGCAAATATCCTCCAATGCCTCATCCGCCTGCGACAGAGACATCCCCTTGGTCTTATTGGTGAACGAGAGGATCATGCCGATATAGAGCGGCACGAGGACCTCGAGTACCCGTGATCTGGCCGGAGTCTTGTGGTGGAAGGCCATGGCAAAATCATACATGATCTTGGCCCATATGGGCTCGGGGATCTCGAAATGTTCCATGGAGAGCGAGGCGATCTCCCGAAGCTTTTGAAAGCTTTCCGTGGTGCAGATACTACGGTAGCTCTCCCAATATTCACTGAACCCGGCCTTGAAACGCTGATAGAGCTTGTCTCGGTTGATCTTAACCGGCGCAGGCATCTGAGGCTCTTCACCGCCAAAGCCGAAAATGGCCGTGGGTTTGCTCCACTTGGTAGCGGCCCATTTGTCCTGATAGATCTCCATGAGGTCGAAGATGGTGCTGAGGACCTGACGGAAAAGAGGGCCCGGATCGAGCACATTCTCGCGTATCCGGTGCATCTTGGGCCGTGCCAGAAAGGCCTGACAAATGGGGATACCCTCATTCATGGCGCGGGTGGTCATCCAGATATCGATACCGTACTGGGCGACATCACCGTTCCACAGATTGCTTCTCAGCAAGGTATTGATCATCCCCCGGGAGAGACCGTAATCACCACCGATGGGCTGTTTGACACGACGTCCATAGAGCGCCCTCGTCAGAGGATAAACGATGGTGCTGCTGAACATGTCATCATGGGGATGCCGCATATAGAGCGGGGCCACAAACCCGAAATCCTTGAACAGCGGCTCTCCCAAATTCTTAATCCACATCGGGGTAATGCTCTTGAGGTCTGAATCGACCACCACCAAGGCCTTGGCGTCCATTTCGATGACCTTCTTGAAGAGATTTCGAAAGTTGTTGCCGCGCCCCTTGATCCCCTCGGGGGTCGATATGGAAATCTTGGGAATGCCGTGCGTATCAGCGCCCATGAAGGCCTCGGCGGTCTTATCCGGGCTGTTGTTGTCGCTGTTGATGAGAACCGCCGCCAAATGCCCGAAGTACTTCTTTAACCCGAGGGCGGCCTGCTCGGTGGGAAAGGCAATGTTAGGCGCTTCGTTATAGGATGGAATGCCGACGACGATGTCCGCCCTGTTCATCCCGTCCGGATTCTGTTCAAGCATCTTCATGAACCATCTCCCAACCGCACCCGTTGTGCGAACATTTTGTGCTATTCAATCCTGAATAGCAATCGGAAAATATCCAGGGCCGGATTAGCCTTTTCGCTTGAAAAAAGGACAGGAAAAATCATTCAAAAAGGGCATTGCCTTTTACGCCCATCTGTGGGAATCTTAGAGGTTCTGATGATAGCAAGCGAAAAACCTGTCATAGTCCAGAGCGATGGGAGCATACTCCTGGAGGTGATGTCCGAAGCCTATGAGGATGCCCGGGATGCGATCCTGCCCTTTGCCGAGCTCATTAAGTCGCCCGAATATGTCCATACCTACCGCGTTACACCCATCAGCATCTGGAATGCCGCCTCACTGGGGATTACCTGCGATGATATCCTTGCCCGACTGGCGCGCTACTCGCGTTACGACCTTCCGCCGGGCGTCGTCTTCCGTATCAAAGAGGCCTTTTCGCGTTGGGATGCCCTCAGAATGCTCAGAGATGAAGGCGACCGGTTAAGGATCGAGGCCAAGAATCCATCCGTTATGGAGCAGATCCTGGCGAATGCGCGCATCAAGGAATACGTGCTCGACATCCATCCGCCACAGGCCTTCACCATACCGGCCGGTATGCGTGGCCGGTTCAAGCACCTGCTCATCAAGGCGGGGTATCCGGTCAATGACCTCGTAGGGTATGACCCCGGCGATCCGTTGACCATCAGGTTGCGTCAAAAAACCATGTCCGGCCACGATTTCAGCTTACGGCAATACCAGCAGGAGGCCCTGGAGAACTTCTGGGCCGGCGGATCGACACGCGGAGGACAGGGCATCGTGGTATTACCATGCGGTTCGGGTAAAACCGTCGTGGGCATGGGTGTCATGTCCAAGGCCCAGACCTGCACGCTGATCCTGTGCACCAATGTCGCCGCCGTGCATCAGTGGATGGGAGAGCTCCTGGACAAAACCGAACTGACGCCTGAGGATATCGGCGAATACACCGGATTCAAAAAGGAGATCAAGGCGGTCACGGTCACCACCTACCAGATTCTCACCTATCGCAAATCCAAGACTGGCCCGTTCGAACACATGCAACTCATGCGGGCGCGTAACTGGGGCCTCTTGATCTATGACGAAGTGCATGTGCTGCCTGCCCCCGTCTTTCGGGCCACGACCGAGATCCAGGCCAAAAGACGCCTGGGACTGACCGCCACACTGGTGCGCGAAGACGGGCTCGAGGAGGATACCTTCTCGCTCATCGGGCCAAAATGTTACGACGTGCCCTGGAAAGAACTGGAGAGCAAAGGTTTCATCGCCGAGGCGCTCTGCTTTGAGATCCGGCTGCCCTTGCCCGCGGACCAGGAACGCGAGTACGCGGCGGAATCGGAACGCGCCCAGTTTAGGATCGCATCCGAGAACCACTATAAGGACAGCGTGGTCAAGCGGATCGTACACAAGCATGCCGACGAACCGATCCTGATCATCGGTCAATACTTAAGCCAGCTCAAGCGCATCGCCGACGCCATGCAAGCGCCGCTCATCACCGGTGCCACCTCCAATAGCAAACGCGACAACCTTTACCAGGCCTTCCGGGCCGGAGAGGTCCCGGTGCTGGTGGTCTCCAAGGTCGCCAACTTCGCCATTGATCTGCCGGATGCTTCGGTCGCCATTCAGGTCTCGGGCACTTTCGGGTCACGCCAGGAAGAGGCGCAACGCCTTGGGCGCATCCTACGGCCGAAACAGCGCATCTCCACCTTCTATACCTTGGTCACGGCCGACAGTGCCGAAGACGAGTTTGCCCACAAACGACAGGTTTTCCTCGCCGAGCAGGGATATAAATACTGTATTGAGGAATGGTCGCCGGATGACTTCTAACGCTGAGCTTATTGGTAATATCCCCACGTATATGGTGGGGATCATCTCAACCCAGATCATGGGAGAGCCAACCGATGCCGAGCGACTATCGACATGGCTGAGCGACCCCGTGCGGCTGCGCCGGATAGTGGCTGGTCTTTCTGAAAAAGAACGCGCCGTCTTAAGCGATATCTTCGAACTCGGCTCTCAGATGGAATGGCATGTGTTCTTAAGAATCTATCGCCAGGAGCTCACGACCATGCGTTCGATCCTGGAAAAGCTGGGAGAACGCGGACTGGTGTTCCAAGCCGGGCTGAGCGGAAGGGATCCGGTCATCCTGCTGCCGTCTTTGTCCCCGGTCATGGCCGAGCTCAGGAACGAAGGTCTTCCGGACACGGCCGTGGCCTGGAAAGATGTGAGATCCGTGAGCATCTGGCCGCATGTCGTCATGCTCAATGCCTTGCGCACGGTGAAAATACGCTGCCGACCGGGCATGGAACCGTTCAAGAAGGGCTGGGAGCTCCTCGAAGAGCGCCTGGGGGCCTTCATTGAAATCCGTCGCGTCTACTGGGAACTGGAAGTGCTGGGATGTGTGCAGGAGGCCAAGGGCGCCATCGAGGTCCTGCAGGGCCCGGCGCAGGAATTCGCCATGGAGGGAGAACTGCGCTACCGCATCTGGCGCTTTCTCCAGGCCTGCCGACCTTACCAGGGGCTGGACGCCAAGGTTATGGAGATCTGTGGGATCAAAGGGCTGGCGCGCGCAACCTTTGAACGCGCCCTATTCTTTTATCTGGCTCACCATTTTCCGGAGATGGATGCCATCGAGCATACCCCCGCGGATCTGATAAGCCTCTGGCTGGAACTGGGCATCCTTCAGGAAGACCTCTCAGAAAAATGGATCCGCATCCAGGACAAGGTCTACCAGGCCCTGCAAAACGGCAAGCTTGCCCAGCCGATCACGGCCTACCGGGATGAGGTCATCATCCAGCCGAATATGGAGATCCTGGTGCCGCAGGACTTTGACCCCCTAGACCATCTTAACATCGGGGAGATCGCCGACCTTGTGCAGGCCGATGTCATCAGCATCTACCGCCTCAGCCGCACCTCGATCTTCCGTGCCATCCGTGATGGCTGGAATGCGGAAAAACTGGCAAATTTCCTGGACCGGATCGCCAAACACGTCGTGCCGGAAAACGTCCTCAAGACCATTGCCGGATGGGTGACATCATTGTCGCAGGCCCACATCATCCGCGGCACCTTTCTGGTGATCAACAACTGCCGCGATAAGATCCCGCACGGTCTGGACGAGATCCTTCCCGGTATCTACCGCATACCTGAACACTGCGAAGATGATGTCATCACCTTCCTGGACCGCAAGAGCGTCATCATCCAACGCCCCGACCGCATGCCGGCGGAGCAGGAAGGCGAAATGAACTGGGGCAGGACACTGCCCTTGCAGATACCCGGACGGACTGAGTTCAAACTTACACTCAAGAGCGGCATCTACCCCTTCGGAATGGTCATGCCTCTGCCCTATGGGCACAAGGGGATCGAGATCTTCGAACAGGCGGCGCTTCAAGGCCAAGCCCTGGTCATCTTCTACCCCAAGCACGGCTATGGGGAGACCCAAGTCTATCAAATCACGCCGATATATATCTTTACCAAGGGCGGTGTCTCGTTTGTCGAGGCCGTCAACGACGAAAGTGGCGAGACCGAGGTCTTTGATGTCAGCAAGGTCCGGGCGTTATTGAAACAAGAGGTGGGGTGCAAACCGCAAAAAGCGGAATCAAAACACGAGAAGCCAAGCCAGAGAAGTCAGAAACCGGCATGAAGAATCCAGCCATGCTTCCCTTCATCGCCACTTCTGCTTAGGCAGGCCCTGTTTCCGGAGCTATCCAGTCCTGATTATCAAAGCCTGAGTTCCTATCCCCCCTTTTACGAATTCTGAGACTTATCAATCATCTTTTTCATACGGGTAAGCTTTTCGGTGGTATCCTTATCGAGTGTTTTATCCTCCAGGGCCTTGTTGATGTGATAGAGGCTGGATTTATAATTTCTGGTCGAGAAGAAGTACCGTGCAAAGGCCACATGGGCCAGGCTTTTCTGCCCGTTTTTCTCGTACAAGATGCCCATCGTATATGCCGCTCGCGGACTGCCGTCCTCAAAGGGCAGCAGGGTGGCGATGGCATCACCGATGTCGCCCTTAGCCATCATGATCTCGCAGAGCGCCTGCGCCGTCCTGGCGTTCTGCCGGCTATCGCGCAATAGAGGGTAGGCCTCATCCTTCTTTCCGAGTCCGTACAGGGCCAGCCCTTTCCAGGTTCTGGCCAGAGGAAGATCGATCCCCTCCAGCATGTCCCACCCTTCCTGGTTCTTGCCCTGCCGCACCTTGGAGATACCTAAGGCCAGTTTGTTATAGGGTTGCGGCAGAGCGGCGGCGCGCTTGACTACCTCGTCGTCCGAGAGCAGTTCGCCGATGGCAGCCGCCTGCAGCGTCCAATAACGGGCGTCCGGATGTGGTGGTTTGGGATCCTTCTCCAGCACGGCGATACGATCCTCGGTGTAGGGGTGGGTCAGGAGATACTCGGGTACGACCGGGCTGTCGGAATAAGACCGTAGACGAATCAGAAATCTCGCCGTGGCGGATGGATCCAGGTTCGCGTCACTGAGAAGGTTGCGGCTGAATTCATCGGCTTCCAGCTCATTCTTACGGGTATATTGGCGTTTGATATTCTCGGCCCCGCCGATCGATGAAAGCACGAGAGCACTTCCGACCTCCGGATTGGCCGCCGAGAGCAGCAAACCGGCGATGACACCCACGATCGAGGCCGTCGTCATCCGGGTCTGGGCCTTCATGGCCTCCGGTATGTGCCTAAGCTGACAATGCCCCATTTCATGGCCGATGACCGAGGCGATCTCATCCATATCCTTGGCCAGCAGGACTGTTCCGAGATTGATGAAAATATTGCCGTCAGGAATCGCCATAGCATTGATCGAACGGTCATATACCAGGTGGATCCTGAATGTATACAATGGATCCTTGATGTGATCGGCAAGCTGGTCCGTCAGCGTCTGGAGAACCCAGGTCAGATCCGTTTCGTGGGCCAAAACGCCCTGGGAATCGAGCATGTCGATCAGTTCGCGTGAGACTTCGCGTTCATCCTCATACCCCATGGCATGCGCCTGTAGGCTCCACGACATAAGGATGGCCACGATCATAATCATTATCCTTGGCATGGCTCGCAGCATACATCCGCTCCGGAAGCTTTTCAAGTCTATTAGGAGCGGCCATCCGGCCGGTTTGAACACCGGGGAAAATCTCCGGATTCATGGATACTCCATCTTATTCACCGGCATCAAGCAGTCGCCCGCAAAATGACTACGTCACTATTCCCATCTATACCGGCTTGGGCGATGCCAGAAATGTAATTAAGGCCTGAACCCCGGATATAATAGCGGCCCTGAAGGGTTCGTACGGCACACTGTCCGAGATAGCGTTGGCACTCAAGGCAGGCACCCCTGTAATAGGCCTGGATGCATGGTCAGAGACCTTATCGGGGCGGATCATCTTTACCCGGACGGTGCCCGAAACCATGACGGCCATAGCCCACGTGTTGACCGTCCATCAAATTACAGCAATGTAACACGATTTACAAAAATCGTCGGGGCGAACAAAACCGCTTTTCTGCCAACTATCTGATTTCCCGATAGATCCATTCTTGGCTTATATCTTGCCTTATACCCCCCAGCACAACAACGGGAGGTACCATCATGGCGTATAAAAAATCTTTCCTGAGTCTGATGATCCTGGCAATGCTCTTCCTGTTCCCCTTGTCAGTAATCGCAGCCTCATTACAGGTAAGTTGGAATGCCAATACGGAAACCAACCTTGCCGGTTATAAGGTGTATTACGGCACGACCTCCGGCACCTATGCCACCGCCGTGAATGTCGGTAAAGTAACCAGCTATACGATACCAAGTCTCAGCACGGGAAAAACCTATTACGTGGCTTTAACGGCCTACGATACATCCTCCAATGAATCAGATAAATCAACGGAAATCAGTGCCTATATTCCGGCACCCGACACAACGCCCCCGACCGGCAGCATCTTAATCGCTGGCGGAGATACCACGACACCCACCCGCAGCGTCACCCTCACGCTTTCCGCCGCCGATGCCGTGGGTGTTACGGGTATGAAGATCAGTAATGACGGAACGACCTGGAGTGATGAGTGCACGTTTTCAACCTCCCAGGCTTGGGTGCTCACCACCGGTGATGGTCTCAAGACCGTATACGCCATATTCAAGGATTCAGCCGGCAACTGGTCGAGCGCCGTTTCCGATACTATCACCCTTGCCCTGGATTCTGATGGCGACGGTATTACGGATGCATGGGAGACCTCTAACGGTCTCGACGCGACCAATGCGGATGATGCCGGTCTGGATAGCGACGGCGATGGATACACCAATATCGAAGAATACTATAATGGTACCGATCCGCAGAGTGCGAACGACAGCGCCCCAACCGTCAGCGCCGGCAGCAATCAGCAATCCGACCCGACCCGCATATACTTGAACGGCACCGCGACGGACCCGAACGGGCTGACCCTTACCTATGCCTGGACCCAGTTTGAGGGTGATGCGGTTGCCCTGGTTAATGCCAACACGGCCAATGCCAACTTCCTGGCGGTCAAGGCCGGGGTGTATCGCTTTATGCTGACCTGCTCGAACGGTAAAGGCAGCTCCTCCGACACCGTGAAAGTAACCATCAATAACGTGGCACCGACCGTCAGCGCCGGCAACGACATCACCATTAATGTCGGCCAGAGACTTGTGCTCAGTGCCTCCGGCGCGGATGCGAACAGCGACTCTCTGTCTTATACGTGGACTTTTGTACAGGGGCCGTCGATCAGCCTGCCGGCCATGACGACCCAGACCCTGAGCCTGACCCCGCAGAACGCAGGATCCTACAAGTTCTCGGTAAAGTGCTACGACGGGGTCAACTATAGCGCCTCTGACGAGGTAACGGTAACGGTCAACGCCGCGAACCAGGCCCCGACCGCCGATGCCGGCAGCGATACGACAGCCCAACTCGGTACGACGGTCACCTTGGACGGCCAGGGATCGACCGACCCGGACAACAACACCCTAACCTATGCCTGGACCAAGCTTTCCGGACCTACGGTCACCCTGAACAATGCCCAGACAGCAAATCCGAACTTCACGGCCAACGCCACGGGCACCTATATATTCCAACTCATCGTTAATGACGGGACCGTAGACTCCACGCCCGACACGGTCACCATCACGGTTGTCAGCGGCAACAACGCTCCCTCCGCATATGCCGGCGATAACAGCACCGTCAACGTGGGCTCTTTGGTAACGCTCGACGCCAGTGGCTCGCTTGATCCGGACGGTGATACGCTCAGCTACACCTGGTCACAGGTCTACGGCGCCACTATGTCTCTGTCCAATACGAAGGCTATGAAACCCACCTTCACCCCGACTGTGGCCGGTGTGCTCATATTCAAGCTGGTGGTCTCCGACGGCCAGGCCCAGGACGAGGAAACCGTGCGGGTAACGGTCAACAGCATCAACCATGTTCCGGTGGCCGATGCCGGCAGCGGTATCGCAGCTACGATTGGTCAGACCGTGACCCTCGACGGCAGTGCCAGCAGCGATGCCGACGGCGATGCCCTGACTTATGCCTGGTCTCAGACCGCTGGTACGGTGGTTTCCTTAACCAACCCCAACAGTACCAAGCCATCCTTCGTGCCCACGGCGGCCGGCAGCTATACCTTTGAGCTGACGGTCAGCGACGGCCAGGCCACCAGCGATGCCGCCAGCGTGACCGTAAGCGTTCAAGCCAGTACCGTGAGCATCCAGCCGATCAGCCCGGTGAATGGTTCCACCGTCCGATATAATCCGACCTTCAAATGGTCAGCTCAGAACCTCACCACCTACACACTCTACATGAAGATCGGCAACGGCAGCTACAGCCAGATGTATTCCGGGACGGCCAAGTCTTATACCATGCCGTACTCTTTATGGTCCTGGTTCATACCCTCCAGGTACACCATATATTGGTACGTGGTCGGTGAGAACGGCAACCAGCAGGTTACAAGCGCGGTGTTCAAATTCAAGAAGAAGTAATCACGGGATTTCCCCATAACCCAGAGGGTGAGGCATGCCTCACCCTTTTTTTTTCATCCCAGAACATACCGCCCTCAATCTTGAAAAACCTGCGCTCTTCTGCTAGGGTGGCAGCACTTTCGAAAGGTGCGGTACGCGCAGGGCATGAAAAATGAAGTAGAGGAAATCCGGAACGTCATCGACGCCATCGACAACGAGTTCATTATTCTGCTCCAGAAGAGGGCGGATCTGGCCGTACAGATGGGAGCGCTCAAGCACGCCAACGGTGCGCAAACCTTTGACCCGGTCCGGGAAGGCTCCATCATTGATCGCCTGAGCATGATGATTAAACCCCCGCTGACCAGGGACATGCTTTCGTCCGTCATGCACGTCGTATTTAGCATATCCCGGTCGCTGCAGGCCAGAAAGAGCATAGCCTATCTCGGGCCGGATGGCAGCTACAGCCACGAAGCGGCCGCTTTGATCTTCCCCTGCGATGCGATCCTTATTCCCCAACCTTCCATCGAAGCGGTTATTGAAGCGGTTGTGGCGGGGCGGGCAGACATGGGTATCGCTCCCGTCGAAAACTCCACCGAGGGCATGGTGTCGCAAACCCTGGATCTGATGGTCAGCTCGCGGCTTTCGGTGGTGCGGGAGATTCTTTTACCCATCAGACATTGTCTCATATCACAGACGACAATGGACAAGATTACGCGGGTTTTTTCGCATCCGCAGGCCCTGGCTCAGTGTCGCGGATGGCTGAAGGCCAACCTGCCGGGGGCGGCAACCATTACGACTGCCAGCACCTCGGATGCCGCTCTCACAACCGCGGCTAATCCCAACAGCGCCGCCATTGCCTCCGAACAGGCCGCACGGCTGTATGGCGTACCGGTCCTGGCAGCCAATATCAGCGACTCGTCGGACAATATCACGCGTTTCTGGGTTTTATCACGCACCATGATCGCCGCCCCCACGCATGCCAAAACCTCCCTGATTCTTACCCTGGAGAACAAGCCGGGATCGCTCTTTCATGCCTTGGGGGCCTTTGCCGAGAAGGGCATCAACCTCACCAAGATCGAATCACGGCCGTCACGCAAAGATCCCTGGGAGTACATCTTCTTTATCGATTTCCAGGGCTCGCTGGTGGAAGAACGGGTCCAAAAGACCATGGAGATCATCAAGGCGCATACTCGCGAGATCATCGTCCTGGGTTCCTATCCCGAGTCAGGGGTCGGCGAATGAAACGGCCTCAAGCCAATCCCTGGATTAAGCTGATACCGCCCTATGCGCCGGGCCTTTCCAAAGAACAGATCGCCCGCCGGCACGGCATCACCGCTCCCATCAAACTGGCCTCCAATGAGAACCCTCTGGGGCCTTCACGTCTGGCTCTCAAGGCTATCGATGCCCTTAAAGGTACTGTTCACCTTTATCCCGACGCCGCCGCCGGGGAGCTGAGGCAGGCCGCGGCCGAATATTTTCTTTGCGAGCCAGAGAATATTATTGCCGGCAATGGATCGGACGAGATCATCGACATGGTCTGCCGGGCGTTCCTGGCGCCAGGGGACAAGGTCGTCATCCCGGAATGCACCTTCAGCTATTACCGGATCGCGGCACTGGCCTGCGGGGCGGAGGTCATCCGGGTCCCTATGGATGGCATGCACATCGATGCCTCGGCCATCGAAAACGCCCTGACGGGAAAAGAGCACATCAAGCTCGTCTTCTTAGCCAACCCCAATAACCCTACCGGCACCTATCTAGACCGCGAGACCATTGGCAGGCTCATCGCCGGATTACCTGACGGGACCCTCCTGATTATCGATGAGGCCTATGCCGCCTTTGCCAGGGCGGCTGACTTTGCCAGCGCGGCACCCCTGATTAATGCACACCCCAACATCGTCGTGATCAACACCCTTTCGAAGTCGCACGGCCTGGCCGGCTTACGAGTGGGGTTCGGCCTAGCGGAGCAATCCATCATCGACATCCTTGGGCGCGTAAAACCGCCGTTCAACCTCAACCTGCTGGCAATCAAGGCCGGAACCGCCGCCCTGTCTGATAGCAGTTTTGTACAGGAAACCCTTGCATTGACCTGGAACAGCCTGAACTATCTTGAAAGGGAATGCTCACGGCTGGGTCTTACTTTTGTGCCGTCACAAACCAATTTCGTCCTGATCCATATCGGCCTTGCGGCAAGGCGGGTCTATGAAGAACTGCTCCAACGGGGCATCATTACGCGCTACCTCACCGAGCCCGGATTGGCGGAATACCTGCGCATCTCAATCGGGCTCCCGTACGAGAATGAGACTCTTGTTGCCAATCTGGAGAACATTCTAGCAAAAATTCAATGATCAGGAGCCCTTTCGATGCACATTCGCGGTGAAATTACCCCTCCGGGCGATAAATCCATTTCACATCGAGCCTTCATGTTCGGCGCCCTGGCTCATGGGACCACAACGATCAGGAGCGCCCTGGAATCGCTGGATGTCAAAAGCACTAGGGAAGCCATGCAGGCGCTGGGAGCCGACATACACCGAGATGGCGATCTATGGCTTGTCAAGGGCGGCAACCTCACGGAACCACAACACGTAATCGATGCCGGGAATTCCGGCACCACGGCCCGGCTCATATGCGGCATCCTGGCCGGGATCAATGGGGTGAGCTGCATCACCGGGGATGCATCGCTCGTCGGGCGTCCCATGGCCAGGGTGATAAAACCGCTGAACTCCATGGGCGCATGCTTCCTGGCGCGGCAAGACCGTTATCTGCCTATGGCGGTCAAGGGCGGAAACCTTAATGGTATTACCTATGCCATGGATATTGCATCGGCCCAGGTTAAATCGGCTCTGCTCCTGGCAGGCTTGAACGCTGAAGGTACGACCGAGGTGATTGAACCGCTCAAAAGCCGCGACCATACCGAGCGCATGCTGCGCTTTTTCGGTGTCAACCTGTCCGAGGGTGGCAACCGCATCCGTATCCAAGGCGGACAGCACCTGGAAGCCCGGCCCATCGAAGTCCCGGGCGACCCGTCATCGGCGGCGTTTCCCGCCGTACTCGCGGCGGTAACACCAGGCTCGGAGCTGCTTATCAAGGGCATCTGCCTCAACCCAACGCGCATTGCCTTCCTGGATGTCCTGAAACGGATGGGCGCGGGCATCGGCTTTGAAAACTGCCATGAAACAGCCGGGGAAACAGTTGGCGATATCCGCGTACAGGGAACGCATCTAACGGGGACAACCATTCAGGGCGCAGAAATCCCGAGCCTTATCGATGAACTCCCCATACTGGCCATTGCCGCGGCATGTGCCGAAGGCCGGACCATCATACGCGACGCCCGTGAACTGCGAGTCAAGGAGGCCGATCGCATCAAGGCCATGATCAATGGTTTTGCGGCTCTGGGAGCCAGCGTGGAGGAACTCGACGACGGGATGATCATCAATGGGCCGTTGGCGTTGAGCGGTGGACGGATACAGACGGCTTCCGACCATCGCATCGCCATGTCATTCGCTGTTCTGTCCAGAGCCCTGGACATCGAAATACGCCTGGACGAAACAGCGTGCGTGGACATATCGTATCCCGGTTTTTTCAAGGATATGGCCGGACTTGTATGAAAAACACCATTATCACCATTGACGGTCCCTCCGGCACCGGTAAATCAACCATCGCGAGGATCGTGGCCGATAAATTGGGCTACACCTTCCTGGATACCGGAGCCCTATATCGCGCCAGCGCCCTGGCGGTCGATCAGTTGGGGGCCGATATCGATAACGACATCGTATGTGGTGAAATCGTTACAGGCAGTGCAATCGACCTTAGCCATGGTCGGGTGTTTCTCAATGGAGCGGATGTGAGCGAAGCCATCCGAACCCCACATATCAGCGCGCTGTCATCCCGAATCGCTGTTCATCCTTCAGTACGTACGCGACTTTTCATGATCCAGAGAGATTTCGCCCAAAAGACATCACTGGTGGCAGAAGGCCGGGATACCGGGTCGGTAATCTTCCCTGAAGCGGATATCAAAATTTTCTTGGATGCAACCGCTCAAGCTCGTGCGCAGAGGAGATTCCTGGAACTCATAGCCAAAGGCGCTGCCCCCACCTATGCTCAAGTCCTAAACGACATTGAAGAGCGTGATCAACGCGACCGGGAACGCACTTACGCGCCCATGGTTGTACCCGACCACGCCGTTGTTGTAGATACGACACACCTAAACCTTGATGAGGTTGTGGAGACTGTTCTGCTAATTATTCGAAAGCGTTTATCCGATTAGGAGCCGATCCTTTTCCGGGGCGACTTTGGTTATGGTTTCCTTCCTCATTTCCTGGGACATACACTCGATCATTTCACGGGAGAAATTGATAACATCCTTATCGGCAAAACCATTACGACGCAGTTCTTTATAGAGGGAACGTGCAAGTATCTTCGTGGCCCTTTCGGGGTCCATATTTTTCATAACCATATCCAAATTTCCTCGTCTACTCATAGTCATTCTCCCTTTCAACATGATAAATGTATGCATCCATCATGCCAACCCCACCAAACATAATATAGATTATATTATCAGTATGTTATACGCATTTGGGCACTGTGCAACACCCACGATCTGTGTGGTTTTTACCATAGTGACACCACATCAACCGCCCGCAGACACATCAAGGGGATGGACGTATTTTGGCTCCACGGGCTGAACGGCGTCGCCTCTTCTTCGATCGTATCATCTGGGGGTATTTTTGTGAGAAAGCCACAGGAAAAGGGTCATCTTCCTGTAGAAGGTTACGGTTGAAGAGCAAAGCAAATATCCATGCGGCATCCTTATACAGCGCCCTTTTCTTAATCGACCAGGGGAATCGTCCGGTCTGCATGGCGATATGCATGGCCTCTATGATCATGAGGATCTGCATGCAATTGGTACGAACCGTTTTAGGAACCATAGCCTGCACTCCTGATTCCATGAAGGCATCGTGAATGATCTTCCCTCTATCGCTCTTTTCAGCAGCATGATGCAGGACATGGTCGGCCCAGGGAAAGAAAAGCACGGCGAGAATATTCTCGGGTTTGAACGTTTGCCCCGCAAGGATACGCTCGTCGATCAAGGCCAAACAATCCATGACCTTGGCCATAGAACTGGGATTCTGCGCCATAAAGATCCCAATTGCTCCGAATATATGGGACAATATCCCATAGAGGTCCATGAGAGTGACAACCGGCCTAAGGTATCCCGAGTTCATATCCTTAGCGAATTCTTCATACATGCGCGCCCCAGAGCACGTCTCAATTAATTCCTTTGCAGGGTATACGGCATGGGCTGTGGCGTCTTGAATGGAAAAATTCAGACGCGCCGCATGCCTGAGCACGCGCAGAATTCTGATCGGATCTTCCTGGAAACGCTTGGACGGCTCGCCGATCACCCGTACCACACCCCGCCTGAGATCCTGCAAACCACCGACATAATCGATGATGGAGAAGGTTGCGATATCATAAAAAAGGGCATTAATCGTGATATCCCTCCGGAATGCGTCTTCAGCCGCGGTTCCAAAGGTGTTATGAATGTCGCCACTGCCGTCTTCATCCGCCTCGCGCCGGAAGGTGGCTACTTCGATAATCTTGCCCCCCCGGAAACGGATATGCGCCAACCTGAAACGACGCCCGATTAGAAAAGCGTTCTTGAAGAGCTTCTTGATTTCGCCCGGCCGGGCATCCGTAACCACATCGAAATCCTTGGGCAGCCTTCCCAGAAGAAGATCCCGTACGGCCCCACCAACAAGGTAGGCCTTGAAGCCGTGATTGTGGAGCCGGTACAAGACCTTGAGCGCATCACTATCAATCGCATGCCGCGACAGTCTATGCTGCTCCCGTCCAAGAATGACCGGATCAGCTCTCATGTTCATCCTCGTTTTTTTCTCCTTGGTCTACGGGTGTCGATATGCGATAGTCCTCTTCCACCCACCGAAACAGGTCTTTGCCCTTACAGAGCACGGAGCAGAAAGGGCGGTAAGGGTTATCGGCATATGATGATAATCTTCCACAAATCGGGCAGCGTACTTCCATATTCAAGCGTTCCCCAAGAGGACCCACAAGCATCCCAGCCAAATGACAATCATGCAATCCTGAGCTTTCACGTAATCTCCGGCCTCCTAAAACCTGGGTTGCGTATATAAGAGTGCACGGAGCTTGTCAAATATCAACGACACCATACACAACCGAGGTTGATCAATACCGCCATACTCCGGTGTAACATGCGACATGCCAGAGTACGTAAGCCATCTTATTGCAAGAAACATTTGAAATGTGGAACAAAAGGCGGTATATCTCTCACTATGGAGAATATAGAAAGCAGCGACAAAAAGGTCAGGCGCAAACGTCAGATCAAGCGTAACCGCATGATCATTCTGCGTTCGGCCAAGGAACTCTTTCATAAAAAGGGTTTCTATACAACAACCATGGAAGATATCGCCCAGTATTCCGGTTTTGACCGACGTACCATCTACAATCATTTCAAGAACAAAGAAGAAATCTTCGCTGCCCTGGTATCCGGAGTCATTGCCGATATAAAATCCGCCTATGACGAGGTAGCCGCACTCACCATTTCACCGCTGGAACGTCTGCGAGAATTGGTGCTTATACTCCTAGATCTCTATATTGAGAACGCCCATCTGCTGAATGTATTTACCTCTGAATTTGAGATCAGCGATAACCGTAAGAAACGTTACATTTCAAGTTTCATGAACAAAAACATCCGTGATTATATGGACATAGAAGCACGTCTAGTAGACATGATCAAGGAAGCTCAGGATCAGGAGTTGCTCATCGATGTACATCCCTACATCCTGGCAGGCCTGCTCAATGAATTGATCCTGCGCAGCGTAATCGTTTTGCATCATTTCAAGAAGAACTTCACCAAGGAAGATATTATCCGGGATATCCTGCGCGTTATTGAAGGCAACATGCTACGCGCCCCCCTGGATCGCGAACAGGCTTAAAAAAAAGGAGGCCTTTTTAAGGCCTCCCTGTTGCTCCTGCTTACATTCCCATACCGCCCATACCGCCCATGTCAGGCATTCCGCCTCCACCGGGCATTCCGTGCGGTTTCTCTTCGGGGATCTCGGCCACCATGACCTCGGTGGTCAACATCAAGCCCGCCACCGAAGCGGCATTCTGCAATGCCGAGCGGGTGACCTTGGTCGGGTCGATGATGCCGGCTTTCAAGAGATCCTCATATTCCTCGGTGCTGGCATTGAAGCCCATATTGCCCTTGAGGTCCTTTACCTTCTCTACCACGATACCGCCTTCAAGACCGGCATTAACGGCGATCTGGCGCAATGGCTCTTCCAGGGACTTCTGTACAATCTTGACGCCGTTCTTCTGGTCGTCGGGAAGCTTAAGGTCATTGAGCTTCTTGATGCAGCGCAATAAGGCCACACCGCCACCCGGAAGGAAGCCTTCCTCAACGGCGGCTCTAGTGGCATGCAGTGCATCCTCGACCCTAGCCTTTTTCTCTTTCATCTCAGGCTCGGTAGCCGCTCCGACCTTGATCACGGCCACGCCGCCGGCCAGCTTGGCAAGCCTTTCCTGGAGCTTTTCCTTATCGTAGTCGCTCGTCGACTCCTCGATCTGGGCCTTGATCTGCTTGATGCGACCCTGTATCTCGGCATGCGCGCCTACACCCTCGACGATGGTGGAATTGTCCTTGTCGATGATGACCTTCTTGGCGCGACCAAGATCCTTGACTGTCACCGAATCAAGCTTGCGTCCCAAGTCTTCGGAAACCACCTGACCGCCGGTCAGAATAGCGATATCCTCGAGCATGGCCTTGCGCCGATCACCGAACCCGGGGGCCTTGACCGCCGCGGCCTTGAGGGTACCTCTGAGCTTGTTTACCACCAATGTTGCCAGGGCTTCGCCCTCAATGTCCTCGGCAATGATAACCAAGCTGCGGCCTTCCTTGGCGATCTGTTCCAGAACCGGGATGATATCACGCATATTGCTGATCTTCTTATCATAGATGAGAATGTAGGGATCATCCATAACGGCTTCCATTTTCTCGGCATCCGTGACGAAGTACGGCGAGAGATAGCCACGGTCGAACTGCATACCCTCGACCAGCTCGAGCGTGGTTTCCATGCCCTTGGCTTCTTCCACGGTAATGACGCCTTCCTTGCCGACCTTGTCCATGGCATCGGCAATCATATTACCCACCTCGGTGTCACCGTTGGCGGAGATGCTGCCGACCTGCTCGATCTCTTTCTTGTCCTCGACCTTCTTGCTCATGCCTTTGAGCTCTTCCACAACCGCAGCCGTGGCCTTGTCGATGCCACGTTTGATATCCATGGCGTTCATCCCGGCCGCCAGATATTTCAGACCCTCGGTATAGATGGCCTGGGCCAGCACCGTGGCCGTAGTCGTACCATCACCGGCCACATCCGAGGTCTTGGAGGCAACCTCTTTCACCATCTGGGCCCCCATGTTCTCGAATTTGTCCTTGAGCTCAATCTCCTTGGCGACCGTCACACCATCTTTGGTGACGTTGGGCGCGCCGAACATCTTATCCAAAATGGCATTGCGGCCCTTCGGGCCCAAGGTAGCCTTGACGGCATTGGCAAGCTTGTCTACACCCTTGAGCACCCGTGCACGCGCGTCTTGTCCGTAAATGATTTCTTTTGCAGGCATACGTTCTCTCCCTTCCTTATTCGACTATCCCCAGGATGTCGTCTTCACGCATGATCAACAGCTCTTCGCCCTCAACCTTGACTTCGGTTCCGGAGTACTTGGAAAAGAGCACCTTGTCACCCTTCTTCACGTCCATGGGGATGACCTTTCCGTCTTCGGTTTTCTTGCCGTTGCCGGCGGCGATTACCTGCCCCATCTGAGGCTTTTCCTTGGCGGTGTCCGGGATAATGATCCCGCCCTTGGTCCGCTCTTCTTCCTCGACCCTCTTGACGAGGATCCGATCCTGTAACGGCCGTATCTTCATTCCCAATTACCTCCCACGAGTTTTGTTGTTAGCACTCGTTCATGACGAGTGCTAACATCGATACCGTCTGTTAGCAAAAATATCAATAGCTAAAATATTCCAATTGCAATAATATAAATCGATATATGATAATGGAATGTACGAATTGACGTCAATACTAAGTATATCGCAAGATACATTGTAAATAATAATAATATCGACCTTACGGTACCAGTCAACATCATCTAATCGCCCACCCCATGTCTCCTCCCAGAATGCCCCAGCCTGCATCCACCGCATAAAAAAGAGAAAAGCCCGTCTGCTCTTGCTGACGGAAATGGATACATCTGGCCGAGTCACTCCTCGGCAATGGTCGGGTCAAAGGATAATCTTTTAGAGCTGTTTCTTAAGCTTAATATCAGCCGTTTTTTGATGATTCCTGGCGTATAGAGCAAGTTGATGGTGATTTTATGACCTTTTAAAATATGTCTTTTCGACGGGTTGCATTAATCATCGATTTCCTATATGCTAGACCTTTATCGGAAAGGAGATGTCTCATGCCAAACAAGGTATCTGCAAGGCGATTTAGCGCTTAGGCATGCATAGGGCTGAATAGAATTATTACTAAAATCATAACCAAGGTTTGCAGACTCAGTCCTGAATACGGAATCATGATGATCAATGAAAGGATCTGAACATAAAGATCCAGGTGAAAGATCGACAGGCACAGTGATTCTATCCTCTGGCGACATTCACCTAACCTATATGTACAAAAGTAAGGAAGGGGGCTTTTATGGATTCATCAACAGGAATACTATACGACAAGTCCGGCATTGTATTTCGCAAGCCTGAAATCAAGGATGGCGCTGGCATATACGCCCTAGTGAAAAGATCGAAACCCTTAGACGTCAATTCTCTTTACAGCTATATTCTCCTCAGCGCACATTTCGCTGATACCTGTATTGTGGCCGATATCCAGGGAGATATTGTTGGATACATCTCTGGCTTTTTACCACCCGGATTCGACGATACGCTCTTTGTCTGGCAGGTGGCGGTAGGCGAAGAGGTTCGAAAGAAGGGTGTCGCCATATCCATGGTCAAGGCGCTTCTGCAAAGGCCATGTCTATCTGGAGTCAAATGGATCGATACCACCGTTACTCCTTCCAACGACGCATCGACCCGTTTGTTTCAATCCCTCGCACGGATCTTAAGCACATCATTGCATACATCGGTCTTTTTCACCGAAGATCTCTTTGAGGGGCAGTCCCACGAAGAGGAAGTCCTGTTCAGAATAGGACCATTTTCAAGAGATTAAGTCTGATAAGTTACATCTCTCGACTCGATTCAGCACGGGCATGTCAGAGACGTGGAGACGGCCCTCAAAAACACAAGAAAAGGAGGTAAATCGAAATGAGAATATTTGAACAGATTGAATCACAGGTAAGGAGCTATGTCAGACGATTCCCCACCATCTTTCAGAAGGCGCGGGGGGCTTATCTCTACGATGAGCAGGGCAAGGAGTATATTGACTTCTTTGCCGGGGCCGGAACGTTGAATTACGGCCATAACAACCCGCGCGTCAATGAAGCCCTTATAGAGCACCTCAAGGCCGACGGAATTGTTCATGGGCTTGACAAGGCCACATCCGCCAAGAAGAAATTCCTGGAGACTTTCTACGCAACCATCCTTGAGCCCAGGCACATGGATTATAAAATCCAGTTTTCCGGACCCACCGGCACGAATGCCGTGGAAACCGCACTCAAGCTTGCCCGAATGGTCAAAGGCCGTTCGAACATTATCTGCTTCACGAATGCCTTCCATGGGCTGACCATGGGTTCCATGGCCGTGACCGGCAATTCATTCTACCGGGATGAATCCTTCATCAATCGTGCGAATGTCACCTTCATGCCGTTTGATAATTACTTCGGACCGCAGGTTGACACCTCGGAATACATGCGCAAATTCCTCAGCGACAAAAGCAGCGGCGTGGACCTGCCGGCGGCCGTCATTCTGGAGACCGTCCAGGCCGAAGGAGGGGTGAACGTGGCCAGCGACGATTGGCTCAAAAAGATCGAGCAGGTGTGCAGGGACTTCGATATCCTGCTTATCGTGGATGACATACAAGTGGGTAATGGAAGGACCGGGCCCTTTTTCAGCTTCGAGCCCTCGGGGATAAACCCCGATATCATCACCCTCTCGAAATCAATCGGCGGCGGGCTGCCGCTCTCGCTGGTACTCATGAAGCCTGAGCTTGATCAATGGAGGCCGGGCGAGCATACCGGTACATTCCGGGGAAACAATCTGGCCTTTGTAGCCGCTGCTGAAATGCTGTCGTATTGGGTCAATGATAACCTCACCGAGGCCGTTCGCTACAAGGAGCAGATCCTTAAAGAAGAACTTGAGAAGATCGTCGCCAGCTACCCTGAACTAAATGCGGAAGTCCGGGGAAGAGGCCTTATCTATGGTCTGAAGATCCCTTCCCTTGGTTTCTGTGACGAGGTATCCACAGAGGCCTTCAACAGGGGGCTTGTCATTGAGCTTGCCGGCGCGGAAGACGACGTACTCAAATTCCTCCCGCCGCTGGTGATCGATGAAGAGGTGCTACGTGCAGGTCTCGCAATCATTGACGAATCCGTAGGCACTCTGCTGCAGCAAAAAGATGCAATGAAAAAAGGGATTGAGGGATGATAGTAAGATCGCTCGCAGAAATTATCGGAACAGATCGGGATGTAAGCGCTCCGAACAATAACTGGGTAAGCAGACGATTGCTTCTGAAAGAAGATAATATGGGCTTTTCTTTCCATGAAACCATCATCTTCGCAGGAACCGAAACCCATATCTGGTATAAAAATCATCTGGAAGCGGTCTTCTGCTTAGAGGGAAAGGGTGAAGTTGAAACCATTAACGACGGTCGCGTCTACCCAATTACCCCAGGGACCATGTACGCTCTGGATAAAAACGACCAGCATTATCTCCGTGCTTTTGATGACATGCGTCTGATGTGTGTCTTCAACCCTGCCTTGGTGGGCAGCGAAGTCCATCAAGAGGATGGTTCCTACCCACGGCCAGACAAATGAGCATCCCTTTAGTGTATCATGGAGATTAATATGGTGGAAAGGTGTCATCTCCGCCTCCCTCGGGAGGGCATCGAGATGCATAATCGTGGACGAGAAGCTCAAAGATCCCACTGTTTTTGATCAGGGACGATCACATCGCGCCAAGCTGGGATTCGTGATCCTGGCAACAGATCGGACCAGCGAGGCCGATCTGTTGCGCATGGCGCCTGAGGGGATCGGCATCCACTTCAGCAGGATACCTATGTCCGGTGTGATAACCGTTGACAACCTCATGCTGCTGAACAGCGCGATTACACAGGCGGCCGCGCTCATCCTACCGGATGAAGGCGTGGATGTCATGTGCTTTCACTGTACGGCGGGGAGCCTTCTGATTGGAGAACGAAACATCATGCACGCACTTGCCAACGCAGGTAACGCGCGCATGTGCACTACCGTGCTCTCCGCCGTGATGGAGGCGTTCAAATCGCTGAACATCACTCGCTTCTCGCTGGTAACCCCCTATGGACAAGCAATCACGTCAAACTTGGTCGAATATTTTCACGACACCGGACTGAGCATCCCTCGTCTGGAATGTATGGATCTCTCTCTCGATTCCGATATCGCCAGGGTTCATCCCGCTTACATAGAATCATGCGCGATCAATGCCGACCATCCTCACGCCCAGGCCCTTTTCATAAGCTGCACTGGACTGCGGTCCGTCGAACTCATTGCAACCCTTGAGGATAGGTTGGGCAAACCGGTCATTACAAGCACTCAGGCGGCCATGTGGCATATGCTGCGCATGGTGGGAGTGTATCCTTGCCTTGCAGGGTACGGCCTCTTGTTTGAATCACGGTAACGATTGAACATCGTGCTGTGAACGGATCAACCCGGTTTCGGGATACAGATGTACGGGTAATCAACCTGAAAATGCCAGCGGCATAGTTTCACCAAATTAATTGTTTTTTCTACACGCAAAAAATGCCACTTGTGAACTCCGTATGCATCGGGTAACCAGACGGTGAATGTGGGGCGTGAGAAGCGTTTGACAGGATAGTTGGTGCTATGCCAATATTCGCTCCGTTGAATCGGCAAGAGGAGACGCATGAAACTTTCAACCCAGGTGATCTACCCGATAATTGCATCAATTCTCCTTGATCCCTCTGACTACCAGACCTCTGTTTTTGCGGGATGTTGAATATGCAGACCCCCACAATCCTGCTGATAGCGGTCGGCCTTTCTATGGACGCCTTTGCCGTGGCAATTTCGTTCGGCTTGGGTATGCGGGTCCTGCACATCAGATACGCCCTCAGGATCGCTCTGTTTTTCGGCGTCTTCCAAGCCCTTATGCCTATCATCGGCTACCTGGCCGGCCTGAGCATCAGGGGATTTCTTGAAAGCTTTGACCACTGGATCGCCTTCGCACTCCTGTTTTTTATCGGTTCCAAAATGATCTATGAGGCCTTTGTTCTGGATGACGACCAGAAACCCATGAACCCTCAAGACCTGCTGCTCCTCCTCACCCTGGCGTTTGCTACCAGCATCGATGCCCTGGCCGTCGGGCTGAGCCTTTCTTTCCTCAAGCTGGAAATCCTTCAGCCGGCCATTATCATCGGCGTGACTACCCTTTTCATATCCTTTGTGGGGGTTTTTATCGGGCAACGCCTTGGACATCTGTTCGAAAAAAAAATCGAGATCGCCGGCGGTCTCATCCTGATCGGCATCGGCCTCAAAATCCTTTGCGAACACCTCTTCTAATGTGCCCGGACCGGTACCACACCGAGGCCTTCATGCTTATCTCTGCCCTTTGAGGCGATGATATGATGGCAAGCCGAAGAAAGGGTGCCCCCTCACGGCTGACCAATGAACACCCTGTAAAGTAAATCTTTTATATACCCTCCCGATCTGGTAGCCCAGGGACAAACCGGCCACCATGCCTCAGAGAGAAGACCTATCGGGTCATAGCTCTTATAAAATATCCATCCTGTGCCATTCCCAAACCAATACGTGCTCTGGGTTCAAGAATTCGCTAGTTGTCACCTGCGCGGTCATCCTCTTCTTCCAGTATCTTCATCAGTGTGTGAGTCAAATTTTTGAGTAGATACGGCTTCTGGATAAAACCCGAGATGCCTTTCCCAATGAATCTGTGCACCACATCCTGTTCGTTGTACCCACTGCTCATGATTATCCGTACGTGAGGATCGATACGGCGTAATTCTTGGAAGGTTTCTTCCCCTCCCATATGCGGCATGGTCAGATCAAGAATGATGCAACGGATTTCCTGCTTATGTTCGCTGAAAATCTTCAGGGCCTTTCGTCCATCTTCCGCCAAAAGGACATCAAATCCTATATGTTCAAGAATAAGGCGGCTGAGCGACCTGACGGACTCATCATCGTCAACAAGCAATACGGTCCCGCTCCCTTTCCACGTATCGACTTCTTTCTTGTGGAACATCGCGGTAGACTCAGCTAGTTCTTCCGCCACCGGGAACAACAGCCTGAATGTCGTGCCCTCTCCGGGCTCGCTGTACACCTTAATCCCCCCCTTGTGTCCACGTACGATTCCCAGGACGGCCGCCAGACCTAATCCTCTCCCAGTACTTTTGGTCGTGAAAAAAGGATCGAAAATCTTTTCGACCGTTTCCCTCTCCATACCACTTCCCGTGTCAGCAATCTCCAAGCATACATAGTAGCCTTGTTTAAGATCGTTTTGCAGATTGGATTCAGCGAGATATTCCTGGTCGCATTCCATGACGCTGGTCGATATATAGATCGCCCCGCTCTTCTCGCCGATTGCCTCCGAGGCATTGATAACAAGATTCATGATTATTTGACGAATTTGCGACGCATCAGCCTCTATGGGGGGCAGCCATTTGGCAAGATTGTAGTTTAAAAAGACCTTCTTTGAAATAGATACATCAAACATACTGGTCATTTCCTCGACCATGCTTGATAAATTAACGGGCTCTACGAGATAACGTCCTTTACCCGCGTAGGCAAGCAACTGTCTGCAAAGATCAGCCGCCCTGATGGAAACCGTACGGATGTCCGTGAGTCTTTTATAAACGGGGGTCTCTTCGGAAATGTTTGCCAACGCAAGGTCGGTATTCCCGAGCACCACCATGAGCATATTGTTGAAGTCATGAGCAATTCCGCCCGCCAACACCCCGATACTTTCCAGTTTCTGGGTCTGCAGAATGCCCAACTCAATCTTTCGGCGCTCCTCCTCGGCCTTGATACGCTCGGTGATGTCCTGTCCCTGGGCGATCGTGGCCACCCGGCGACGGCCGTCGGCATCCAGCAGATTGGCCGAGTTCCATAACAGAATATGGACCTCGCCCCGGGCATCCTGTATCGATATCTCGACCGTCTCCCAGCGCTCCCCGGCACTCGCCTGCCGTATATAAGCCATTGACTTGTCACGCCCATCCTCCGGAAAGAGCAATGAAATGTCCTTCCCGATCACCTCCTCGGCGCCCCGTCCGGTCAATCGCTCGAAGGCATGATTAAAAAGCGTAATCCTGTACTCCGAATCCCAAACAATGACCGGCGCATTGGCGTAGTTCAACAGGTTCTCTAAAAAATCACGCGTGGTCCGCAGCTTCTCCTCCGCACGCTTGCGATCGGTGATGTCCTGAAATGTGCCTTCAAAAAAAAGGATTGCGTCATCAGGTCCTCGTACACTATGTGCATTAATTGATACCCAGACGATACGACCATCTTTGCGATACATTTCGGCTTCGTAATTCACCACATGGCCTTCCTCGGCCAGCAGTCTCAGCATCCTTTCTCGATCGTCTGGATGTTTATAGAGCAGCAGACTGATATCTCCCATAGCGGCCTGCAGCTCCTCCGGGGAGGCGTAACCGAACATACGGGCAGCGCTGGGGTTGGCACTAACAAAGCGACCTTCCGGGGTGGTTTGGAAGATACCCTCGGTGGCGTTCTCAAAAATCGTACGGTACCTCTCCTCACTCCTCCTGAGTTTCGCCTCGATGCGACAGCGGTCGGTTATATCCAAGACAGCCATCAGGCACTGCCAACCCATGCCAGCGTTGGCCTCCGCGGCGAATCCCTCAATATGTACATACTTCGGATTACCTTTATCCCCGGAGAGCAAAAGCTCACATGTTTTTTTTGTGGGATCCTCGTAAATCTTCCTGAGAAAATCGGCAAAGACAGGACGTGATTCCTCCGCAAGAAAAGCGCTGAAATGTCTGTTGATGAGCTGTGACCTCTCATAACCCAAAAGAGATGCTCCCGTGAAATTGACCTCCTGTATCAGATCATCGTCCGAAAGATTAAAATAACCCACCGGAGCAAAGTCATAGAGAGCAGAGTACTTTTTCAGACCCGCCTCGATCTCGGCCCGCGCTTGTCTAAGCACCTCATTCTGTTCCTCCAATGTAACCAGATGCACCTGCAAATCGTGGTTCGGCTTCAGAGTGTCATCATCATCTCGCTTGATCATCTCCATGGCCTCCATCTCTACCTGGCGCTCTTCTGCTTCATACCGTCGATTCGAGTCATGCATATTGACCCGTTTGTTTTCCACAGAGCCTTCAGTTCCATTGAATCAATGATCAGCCTCTTGTTTCTACCCAAATGTTCTTTGCAATCAGTGCGAAGTTTTTGTATATTCGGCTAAGATAACGTCTTTTGCGATGGATAGAAGATATGCATCATTTCCACATGTTCACATGATTGCTTGATCTTTGAGTTGTACAGCAATAGAGGCCGGTATAGGTAAGGCATCGCGACTTATAACCAAATCAAACAGGGAATCACAGAGGCCAAGTACGCTCAGATAACTCGATTCATCGTGATGAAAATCGGCATATAGAAATTCTCTTAAGCAAGATGATCCCCGCATACCGCCCGGAGTGAAGTTATCCGGAATGCATACAGACCACGCATTTGACGTTGCGCTCATCATGGATGGGGGAGATGCTAGCGGGATATTCATGATCGAACCTCCATCCTCCTTGTGTGTCAATCCCTCTTATATTTATAGATCATTGTTTCGAATGATTGGATTCATATACCTCACAGCCTGTTCTAGAGAAAGATACTTAATCAGCGAATGCATGTATGAACCTAATGAGATGCACCAAAGAGAACCGATGGAAACTGGTTGTCGGGGATCTGAGAGCATCCAAGTTTCCGGCTTTTCTTAAAGGTCATCGGGAAGAATGGCTATCTGGATGGAGGAAAAGGAAGCCGGACACAAAAAAAATTTACGAATAACGACTGTATTCTAAGGTGATACTGGTATCACGAATATAAGCATGGCGAATACATTACGGTTACGGGAAACTTCTGACA